>JAJRVF010000181.1 GCA_024277395.1 Campylobacterales bacterium | reverse complement strand
CTCAAAGCCTTGCGTGACAAAGCCGGGAATGTCGGAAAATTTAAAGTGTCACACAATTATAAGTCTCGATGTGCTTCGTGTCACGGTATGAATGGCGAAGGGATTATTGGCCCCAGGCTGTTCGGTCTTGAAGCTGATGATGTGTATCAAAAACTGCTTGATTATAAAGCCGGACGCAAAGAGAACTTGGTGATGAAAGGCTTGCTGATGAAACTTGATAACGAGGCATTGCGAGAATATGCCGATGAGATAGGTGCGTTTAAAGAGCGTGCCGCCGCACTGCAAGAGTAGTCGGAGAGAACGATGGATAAGTACAATAGCCGAGCCACCATTAAAAATACGACCTTTCTCTCTACCTTTACCGATACAACGCGAGAGGGCAAGACCAGGTTAAGCTACCGAAGCAAGCGATGGGTTGTCATTATTGCGATTCATCTGCTCTTTTTTCTCTCATTTCATATTGATATTCAGATGCTCGAGGGCACATTGACGGGATCTCGTTTTTTGGGATTTCATCTCATTGATGTGTTTGCGACCATGCAGCTCTTTTTGGCAACACATAAGCTGCCGGTCAATATGATTATTGGAACGGTGACAATTATTGTGGTCTATTTGATCATTGGTGGACGAACCTATTGTGCATGGGTCTGTCCCTACGGGCTTTTAAGTGAGATTGGTGAAAAAATTCATAATACGCTGGTGCATAAAAAGATTATTAAAGAGCATCTGTTCGATCATCGGGTGCGCTATGTTTTTTGGGTAATTTTTTTGGTGTTGGCATTGACCAGCGGTTACTTGGTATTTGAAACCTTTAACGTAGTGGGAATTCTTAGCCGTTTTATTGCCTATGGCTGGAGCATTGCTCTGGTTTGGGTGGTTGCGGTATTGTTGGTGGAGATTCTCTTTTCACGCCGTGCATGGTGCCGCTATGTCTGCCCTATTGGTACGACTTACGGGGTATTAGGTCCCATTAGCGCGACCCGTATTGAGTGGAATGACAATTGTGATCACTGCATGGTCTGTCATGATGTCTGTTTTGAAAATCAGGTATTGGAGCTGACCAAAGCCAAGTATGATAAAGAGCGTGAAGAGAAGGGCATTAAACAGCAGTATGTTACCGGAGCCGACTGTACGTTGTGCGGACGCTGTGTTGATGTTTGCCATGAAGATGCGCTTCGTTTCAAATTTCGTTTGGAGTCGCTGGTATGATTGTTCTCAACCGTCTCAGTAAAATTTTTGGTAAAACCCGTTCGCTTGATGATGTCAGCATTACTTTGCATCGAGGAGATGCGATTGCACTTATGGGGGCTAACGGTGCGGGAAAAACAACACTGGTTCGTCTGATTTTAGGCTATTACCATCCCAGTAGCGGAACGGTGCGTATTGAGGGGCGTGACCCCATTAAAGAGCGTATGAATATTTTAGATCAGGTCAGTTTTGTACCGCAACTGCCGCCGCCGATTAAGTTGAGTCTCAAAGAGCTGATGACATATATCTGTAAGAGTTCGGGTGTTGACGAGGCACGCATTGTGCACTATGCCAATGAGATGAAGCTTGACATTGCACCCAATCTGCACAAGTCATTTTTTAAGCTCTCAGGCGGGATGAAACAGAAGCTGCTCATTGCAATCTCTTTAGCAAAAGAGAGCCGTATTATGATTTATGATGAACCTACTGCCAATCTTGACCCCAAGGCACGTGATGATTTTTATCGTCTTTTGCGTGAGAATGAGCAAGATAAGCTGGCACTGTTTGTGACGCACCGTATTGAAGAGGTAGCGTCTCTTGTCAATCGAAAAATTTACATGGATTTAGGAAAGGTGGTATCTGATGAAATATGTTAAAACGCTGTTGATTGCTATAGGAATGCTGCTGGGTCTAAGCGGCTGTGAACGAGAAGTAGGTACGGAGCTTCAGGCGGTTCACTGGGATCGTGACATGTGTGAGCGCTGTAAAATGGTAGTGAGTGACCGGACGCATACTGTACAGGCAATTAATCCTCATGACGGACAGAGCTATATGTTTGATGATTTAGGGTGCATGGTGCTATGGTTTCATAATGAGAATATTCCCTGGGCACCTGATGCAGTCATCTGGATCACCGATGCCGCATCAGGCAAGTGGATAGATGCACGCGGTGCGTTTTATGATAGCGGCAATATCACGCCGATGGCATACGGTTATGCCGCACATGAGAAGCGCGGTGATATTGACAGTGCCAAAAAAGTACTGCGTTTTAATGACGTGTCGCAAGCCATTATTGCATCGCAACAATCTTCGGGAGCCAGGCATTGAACCATCTGCTGCTGATCGCCTATTTGGATCTTAAAGAGTCCATTCGCGCCAATTGGTTTATTATCTACTCTCTGGTTTTTGGCGGATTGATCGCACTCTTTTTTATTGCCGGTATTACGGAGTCGCAGGTCATGGGCTTTAGCGGTTTGAGCCGCTTGTTGCTGATGTACATTCAGGTCACCATTGTGATTTTGCCCATTTTTATTTTAATCACTACCGTGCGCTCCATCTCAGGAGACCGTGACAGCCATATTCTTGAGTATATGCTTTCGTTTCCTATTTCATTGCAACAGTATTATTGGGGTAAGGTATTCGGACGTTTCATTACGGTTTTCTTGCCGGTGTTTATGGCGATGATTGTTGCTGTTGTTTATGGGATCTTTCAAGGAGCCGAGGTGCCGTGGGGTGTTCTTTTTCTCTATACGGGACTGCTCTTTTCTATGAGTTCGGCATTTTTAGGGATTGCTTTTTTTATCTCTTCGCTGGTAAAATCATCAGAGATGGCATTGGGTATCGCTTTTTTTGTCTGGATTGTACTGCTGGCTTTTATTGACATTGCACTAATTGGTCTGATGTTGCAAAACCGTATGAGTGAAGGGCTGATTATTGCCATAGCGCTGCTCAATCCCATGGAGGTGTTTCGTGTTGCCGCCATCAGTCTGTTTGACCCTGAACTCACGGTAATAGGGCCGGTGGCATTTTATATTCTGGATCTCTTTTCACAAGGGATTTTTGTGCTGCTGTCTATTCTCTATCCGATTATCATCGGTATAGTGTTCGCCTGGGCGGGTTACAGAATATTTAGTCGAAATGATTTAGTTTAAAGGAATGATAATATGAAAATAGTGCTGTGTGTCTTGCTGCTTTTTGGATCACTGCTTCATGCAGAAAAAATACATGTCAACAAAGACGATCGTTGTCTGATTCGTCAGGTTATGGTTTCAAAGTATCCGCGCTGGGTAGCCAAGGTGGTGACGTTGCAACATAAAAGTGTCTATCTAAGCAGCCCCAAGTCGATGTTTGAGTATATTTTTGCTGCTGCGCGCTGGCCGGAGCTGGGTGCGCTGAATATGAACGATATGGAGTCGATTGAGGTAACGGACTTTAAAACCGGTGAAGCCATTAATGCGAAGACGGCGTATTATGTTTACGGCAGCAACCAGACATCGCCCGGCGGTGATGATCTGGTGCCTTTTGCCAATAAAGCAGATGCCGAATCTTTCATGAAAGAGAATAACGGAGCACGAGTATTGCGTTTTTCCGATATCAGTATTGCGCTGATTAACTTAATTAACGGACGGATTTAACGGCGTCTCATTTCCGAATTACGGTGCCTACTCCGTCGTTGGTAAAGATCTCTAAAAGCAGAGCGTGTTCGACCCGTCCGTCAATAATATGCGCTTTCTCCACACTGCCTTGAACGGCTTCTAAGCAGGCATCGACCTTAGGAATCATGCCGCCGTGAATGGTGCCGTCATGTTTCAGTATCTTGATCTGCTCTTGAGTCAGAGTATCCAAGAGTTTCTTGTTGTTATCCAATACACCGGGAATATCAGTCATAAAAATAATCTTTTTGGCACCAATGCTCGCGGCAATGTTGCTCGCGGCAAGATCGGCATTGATGTTATAGCCGGGATGCGATGCCTCGTCATCGGCACCGATAGGAGCTATGACAGGAATGAATTTTTCGGCAATGAGATTGAGCACAACCGAAGCGTCTATGTCGGTAATCTTGCCGACAAGTCCGTATTTTTCTGCATTGATGGGCTTGGCTTTAATAAAACCGGCATCTTTTCCGCTAATACCCAGTGCCTTGGCTCCATGATGATTAATGAGGGTGGTGATCTCTTTGTTAATACTGCCTGAAAGCACCATTTCGACGATTTCCATTACGCTCTCATCGGTGACTCGAAGTCCATCAATAAATTCGCTTCCAAGTTGCAGTTTCTCTAGAAGTGTGCTAATCTTTTTGCCGCCGCCGTGGACAATGACAGGCTTGATGCCGACAAGATACATCAGCAAAATATCTTGAGCAAATTTCTCTTTAAGTTCGGGATTTGCCTGTGCCGAACCGCCGTACTTGACCACAAAGATTTCATTGCGATACTCCTTGATGTAAGGCAGGGCATCTAAAAGGGTTTTTACTTGATCGATTTTTTTCTGCAAAGGATTCTCTTTTTACTGTGATTTAGTCTTGCTATTTTACTCTAAAAAACTAAAAGTTTGTGAGGTGCCGGCAGTAAAAGATCACAATAATATAAATTATGCTTAACATTTTTGTAACAAATAAGTTTTAAGCTTACATAAGAATTTTCTTACAGACAAAGGGGAAAGAGATGAAGTATGCATCGTTGATGTCATTATCAATTGCAACAGCGGGGGTGATGACCCTCATAGGCTGTGACGGCGGAAGCAGCACATCACTAGATAAACCGGAGCTGACAACCGGCAGTACCATACCCGTAACACAAGCTCAAACACGAAATTATGTTTTTTATGGTAAAGCCGACCACAAACAGTTGGGCAGTTTGCGAAGCTTTAG
>JAJRVF010000180.1 GCA_024277395.1 Campylobacterales bacterium | reverse complement strand
CCGCTGACGGTATTGACGGTAAAGCGGCAAATCTTAATCAGCGTCTTGAAGTGAAATCGGTCAAACATGTTGTTGAAAACGGATCAAACTTTTTAGGTTATCCGGCACCGATGCCGGATCGTAACGGTCTTTTTAACATGAGTACAGGAGCATTGATTACCGATGCGGAAATTGCTGCTGTTTCAAAATATGTGGCTAACGGCATGAAAGGCGAGGGTGCTGATGCCTTTGCCGGAGCATGTGCCGCGTGTCACGGCGCTGACGGCAAGGTATGGAGATGGTTGCTCCCAATATTGCTACGTACGATATTGCGACCGTTAAAGCAGTGTTAGATCACGGTAAGAAAGGTGCTATTGGTGTCATGCCGGCATTTGATAGACTTAATGAGAAACAAAAAGAGGCTGTTGGTGCATATATCAGTAGCATTAGTAAATAAGGAGCAATAGATGGCTATGAATGAAAACCGAGGCTTATTTGTACTCGATGGAATTACGGGCATGTTGATTGCTACAGCCTTGCTGTTGAGTATCTTGGCCGGCTTAACAGTGTGGGGGCTTGGTGTGCAACAAGCCAATTCAGAGAATTACTACTATCTTGAGAATCCTCAAGATATCAAGATGATTAGTACGGATAACGCTAATCATCTCAAACACCAATAAGGGAGATGTCTGATGAATAGAATTATCACTATAGTGTTACTGATTTCTGCTGCAATTACCTTATGGGCAGTGTTGACCCCTAACCATTTGTACGTTGGCTAAAGGGTACTATTTGACACGTTCACGAGGGCTTGCGGCCCTCATTGCTACACTCTTCTTTACGCTTTCTTTACATGCAGAATTTCTCTATAAAGATGATGTTATTGCCAATCCGGATTGGGCTTACAATATTGAATTAATAGGAGAAGAACTGTATCAAAAAACAGGCGTTCGTCTTCTTTTGGTCATGGAAAAAGAGCTCGATGCGAATGAAAGCATAGTAGATTATGAAAAACGAACGATGCATGATCTGCAAGAGCCGGTGGTGTTGCTGACGTTTATTGAAATGAATCAAAAAATTGATATTTTCGCACGACCGCAATCGCTTTATGATGATTTTAACAAAAAGCAGGTGCTCAGTCCCAATGCCGGTATTTCAGGCGCTATTATGTCAGCACTGCTGTTTGCTAGAAGCTTTGATGAATTGAAAGAGTTTCTTACGACCAGTGGCGGTACTATTCTGCCTATTTTGGCGAACAAAGCCAAGGGAAAAGATATTACATCAAAATATTCGGTTGCCATGTTTAACGGCTATTCTGACATTGCAGAACAGATTGCCGCATCTCGCGGGGTTGAACTGACTTCAGCAGCGGGCAATACAAACAAAGATATTCTTTTGGTTTTGAAACTAATTTTTTATGGCATTTTATTGTATGGAATCATTCGATATATTATGATTAAATTGAAGCAAAGAAGAGGGCAATTAGTAAAAAGGACAAAGCGCTGATATGGCCATATTCTATCGCCGCCTCGATACTTTTGGTATTTGGATTCTGTGTCGCAACGATAATTATTTCATTTGAACGACCGGTGGAGCCGAGTGATCTGTATATGCGTGGTTATCATGAGGCCGATGCCAATATTAATGAGATCATTGCTAAAAAGATCGCCTTTAATAAAGAGTACACCATTGAGTATGTAGGGAAAAAGCTTGACATGAATAACACCGTTTTGCAATATAAAGTGAGTGATCATAACGGAAACGCCGTGGACAATGCCTCTATTCGTGTCATTGTGACGCGTCCCAACAATCACAAACATGACCAAGAGGTTAATGTAAGCAGCGTGAGTCACGGTATTTATACGTTGCAGAGTATCACTTTACCCGAAGCGGGTCGATGGGATGTTATGGCGCATGTTCAGGTGGGTACATTAGAGCGCTACTATAACTTTAAGGCCGATACAAGAAACAACAACACGTTCGAGTACTAAATATGGGCGCTCTTAATGAGACCCATATTCTCCCGAGTTCACGAGCCATACGTCATTACTATATTGCTTTAAAAGAGCGTAATCAACTGCTTCCTTACTGCATAACCATGGCTGAATTCATGCAGCGATGTATTGTTGTGCAGAAGCGTGTCAACATTGACAGTGACCGCCGCACAATGCTACTGCTTGAAGCGGCTGATTTCAGTACATTTTCCGCGCTTAATATTGAGAGAAACTTTTTTACATTTCTCTCCAACAGCAGCTATATTTTCCGTTTTTTTGAAGAGTTAAGTGCAGAGATGGTTCCTATTGAGCATCTTGAACTTGCCGACTGCTATGCTGAATACGAAGAACACATTGCAATACTGACGGAGCTTTATTATCGGTACAAAGAGCTTTGTGATACCAATGCGGTTTTTGAAAAAATCTTTGTGCCGGATGCCTATACGCTGAATCGCTCTTACCTTAAAAACCTTGGCAGCATATTTTTACATGTAGAGGGCTACCTTACGCAGTGGGAGATAACCATACTGCAACAATGTGCTGAACATAGTGAACTCATACTTATCTATGAAACCACTAAATTTAATACCAAGCTGACTGCCAAATTTCAGTCATTGGGTATTGCTTTAGAGGAGGGATATGAATACCATTTTAATTTGCGGAACCTAACTATTCTTTCACGAACCAAGCTCAAGCGTACGCTGAATGTCTCAACACAAGCTTTTTCACAGCGGTTGCTGCAAGTGGCATATGTTAAAGAGCGCATTGTTCATTACATAAACTCCGGTATTGACGCAAACAACATTGTTGTGGTGACCCCCGACGAAACGTTTGCGCAGATGCTTCACGACTTTGATGATGAGGGGTATTTTAATTTTGCCAAAGGGATTCCTCTAAGCCACACTACTTTTTACAGAGCACTGAAGGCAAGTTATGATGAAGCAGACAACAGCAGTGTTGAAAATTTGAGTCGTGTGAAGCGTTTCGGAATTGACAATGATATTAAAAGTTATTTTAACGTTGATGTGCAAAGACTGGATTTTACGGCACTGCTGCTACCGTTTATGGAGGCAGAAGACGATGTTCGTGTTCAACAGATTGTTCATGAAGAGTGGTACCGGTTCACTGCACTGTTGCAACAGCTTCAGGAGACAACGCTCAAGTCGGCACTGCATCTCTTTTTAAAACGGCTTGCATCGCGTGCTTTAGATGATGTCGGTGGCGGTAAAGTTACGGTTATGGGATTGTTGGAAACTCGAATGATCCCGTTTGAGGGTGTCGTTATTGTTGATTTTAATGAGGGTTTTGTACCACGAAAAAGTGAAAAAGACCTCTTTTTAAACTCTACGGTTCGTGAGCGCTCAAACCTGCCCACGCTACGAGATCGAGAAGCGCTCCAAAAGCTCTATTACTACAATGTTATAAGTCGCGCTAAGGCGGTTAGTATTAGCTATGTTGAGAATGCGCAAAGTGTGCCCTCACGTTTTTTAAAAGAGTTGGGAATTGCAACAGAGGCATCTCGTAACGATGATGCCTATGCTGCCATACTGTTTCAATGTCATAATCCGCACATGAATACAATACCCAAAATAGAGGTAACTTATGATTTTACCAAAGAGCCGCTTTCCGCATCACGTTTGAAAACGTTTTTAATTTGTAAACGCGCATTTTATTATCGTTACATTCAGCGACTCAAGGGGCATGAAATTCGTAAAGATCTTCCCGATGAGCATGAAATAGGTACGGTGTTGCACTCTGTACTCAAAGAGGTCTATACAAAACGGCCTCGCTATGAGCATCGTGATGATTTATACAAAGCATTAGCGCATGCATTTGAAAATAACATTTCAAAAAACATATTGCATCGGTATCAGCTTCGGTTGTGGCTTAAACGGCTAGAGCCGTTTATTGTTCAAGAAATTGATCGCTTTCGTACCGGAATAGAAGTGCTGTATTGTGAACAGTCGTTTCAAAGAGAGGTTCACGGTATCACGCTGCACGGCATTATTGACCGGGTGGATCGCTCTGAAACGGGTATTGAAATTCTTGACTATAAAAGCGGTTCATATGCTCTTTGTACGAAAAACTCTATTGCAAAGGCGGTTGATTTTCAGTTGGAGTTTTACTACCTGCTCTATGAAGGCAGAAACAAAAGTGCGGCATTTTATGATTTGAAAACGTGTCGTATTGTTAAGGAACCCTTTTTGGAAGAGAAGCTGGAGCGACTTGATACTATTTTACAGACACTGCGCCATACGACGCAGATTACGTGCGATCTTACCGACGATTTGAGCGCATGTCGTTATTGCGACTATATACACTTGTGTAAGCGGGGATAGTGATGGCATTTCAACCGTTTTTAGCGTATGAAGCCAGTGCCGGAAGCGGTAAAACCTTTATGCTGGTGGTGCGCTATTTGAGCCTGTTGTTTATGGGAAAAGATCCTTCAAAAATAGTGGCACTCACCTTTACCAATAAGGCGGCCAATGAGATGCTGGCGCGTATTGTTGCCACGTTGGAGACTTTAGAAACACGAGGTGACGGAGAGCTTAAGGAGATCAGTCGTATTATCGAGGTGTCGCCAGAAGCAATTTTAGCACATCGCAACGAGGTGCTGCAGCGCTTTTTGCAAAGTGATGCAAAGGTGATGACGATTGATAAGTTTCTTGCCATCATTTTACGCAAATTTTCGCTTCATGCCGGCATAATGCCGACGTTTTCAACGCATGAATCGCAACATGATATTAAACTCCTGAGCCGATTTTTACAAGAGCTTTTTCGTACAGATAGCGTAGCGACATTAATTGATTTGACACTGATTAACAATAGTAAACTTACCGATACGATTGCGCTGCTGAACCGTCTGTATTTATTGAAAGGAACGTACAGCAGGGTACAAAACAAACCGCAGCCATACCAACATTTACAAAAAGAAATTATGGCTGAGGCCGCCACATTAAGAGCATTGGTACATGCCCATGAAAAGGCTTCATTAACCGCTAAAAAGAGTATGGACATTGAGAGTTTTGAGGCACTGTTGAGTAAAAGTTGGTACCTTAAGGAGAGTTTGAATTATCGCACCTATGCCAAATGTTATGTGCCCCAGATGGATGAGATATTAGAGCGTATTCAGCAGAAGCTAAAGCAGTATTTTCACCTTAAAGAGCAGCATTATTTTTATGAACTTTTTTCACTGGTTCATCTTTACGAAAAGAGTAAGCTGCATATTGCTAAAGAAGACGGTGAATTGGGTTTTGATGATGTGAGTGCATTGGTGCATACCATGCTTTTGGGCAATACACTCTCGCGCGACTTTCTCTATTTTCGACTTGATGCCGAGATTGACCATCTGCTGCTTGATGAATTTCAAGATACCAGTATCATTCAGTTTGAAATTCTCGCTCCCATTATAGATGAAATTTGCTCAGGAGTGGGTGTGAGCGGTGAGAAGTCTCTCTTTTTTGTCGGCGATGTCAAACAGTCCATCTACCGTTTTCGCGGAGGTGTCAAAGAACTGTTTTATGAGGTTGCTCAGCGCTATCATGTTGATGTTGATGTATTGCGTACCAATTATCGCAGTACCGAGGCGGTGGTTGATTTTGTCAATCAAACCTTTCATGGGATCATTGAGGGCTATAAGCCTCAAGAAGTTAAGG
Organism: Campylobacterales bacterium; assembly: GCA_024277395.1. GTDB lineage: Bacteria > Campylobacterota > Campylobacteria > Campylobacterales > Sulfurimonadaceae > QNZR01. Next base: position 3,141 of record JAJRVF010000180.1, on the reverse strand, counting down.
ATGGTGCGAGTGAGGGATATGTCGAAGTGGTTGAGCATGACGACCTGCTTGAAGCAGCGCTTTTACATGTAAAAACATTATTGGATCTGGGGGTGGAGTGTACAGATATTGCTATCTTGTGTGCCACTAACAGTGACGGTCAAAGTGTTGAAGAGTATTTTAAAGCCGAAGGCATTGATGTGGTCACCGAAACGACGTCGAGACTGATTTACCAGCAGTCTGTTCAGGCGTTGATTGAGTATTTGAAGTATCTCTATTTTCAAGAAGAGATTTATGCCCAAAATTTCTTTTCGCTTATTAATCGAGCTTTTGAACCTATTGCTATGGTGAGTTTGGATCGTAATAGCTTGAGCATGCATATAAAAAATGTGATTGCCAAATACGGTCTTTTTAGCGGTGATTTAAACAGTATTAGTTTTCTTGAAACACTCTATTGCAGTGACGATATCGAAGCATTTATTTTTGAGTATGATCGCATAGATGCTACCGCTGTCCATCAGGAGCAGGCGGGGGTCAGAGTGTTGACGGTACATAAATCTAAAGGGCTGGAATTCAAACACGTTCTTGTTTTAGACCGTTTTTCTCAGCGGCACTCCAATTATGCCCGATTGCTTTTTGAGTATGAGGGCATTCACCTGAAACGACTTTTTTTACGCCAAAAAGGTCGGGAGGCTTTCGACGATGCCTATAAAAAGGCACTGCAAAATGAAGATCGTCTGCGTCATGAAGATCAACTGAATATGCTTTATGTAGCGTTTACCCGAGCCGAAATATCTCTTTTGGTAATAAAAAAACCCCAACACTCCCAGTTTGAAAGTCTCAATCTTTCACCACAGCAGCGAGGACATTTACATGTAAAAACGTCATCATGCGAGCCCGCACCCAAAGTCACACCGGTCATATATACCCCTTTGTGTTTGGGACGGCAGGAGGTGCCGACAAAACATGCTGCCGACCATGAAGAGAACTTGCACGCAATTGATTTCGGCTTGGCACTGCATTATGCGCTGGAGCTGTGTGATTTCCATGTACCACAGTCCGTAGAACAGGCTATAAACAGTGTCAAAAACAGGTTTGGGGAACGGCTTGCAAGTGCCGATTTTGATGATATAGAAAAACGAATACAGCAGTTGTTGGCGTATGCACCGTTTCAAGAACTTACAGACGGTATATGTCACAAAGAACAACCAATCAGTTATGCCAAGGAGCTGCGCTATATTGATTTGCTGGTTGAGCGTGACAATGACATGGTGGTTATTGACTATAAAAGTTCGCGACGTTTTGAAGAAAAACACCATCTTCAAGTCACGTTTTACAAAAAAGCCATGGAAGCCATTGCGCAGAAAAATGTCCGTGCATATGTGGTCTATCTTTTGAAGGAAGGGATCGAGATTGTTTCGGTGTAATGCTTAAAAAAAGCTAAATTTAAGTAGATTATAAGCAAATGAAAGTATAATTTCGCCACTTAATGAGACTTGAAAGGAATTATGGAATGAAATTTACTAAAATTGCAACTCCAGAGATGATCGAGCAAAAATGGATCCTTATTGATGCGGAAGGTAAAACTTTTGGTCGTATGATTACTGAAATCGCCACCCATCTTCGCGGTAAAAACAAGCCGTATTATACACCCAATGTTGATTGTGGCGATTATGTTGTTGTCGTCAATGCATCCAAAGCCGTCTTTAAAGGGGCAGGAAAAATTGCCAGTAAAGAGTATTTCTCTCACAGCGGTTACTTCGGTAGTACGAAAAGTGTGAAAATGATGGAGCTTTTAGAGAAAAATCCGGAAAAACTTTTCAAGTTAGCGACACGCGGTATGTTGCCTAAAACCAGGTTAGGGGCTTCGCAGCTCAAAAAATTAAAAATTTATGCAGGTGCTGAACATCCTCACACTGCACAGATCAGCAAGTAAGGAGAAAGTAGAACATGGCAAAAACTTACGCTACAGGACGTCGTAAAGCATCAATTGCAAAAGTATGGTTAACTCCAGGTACGGGTAAAATCACGATTAACGGGCTCTCTTTGGATGCGTGGCTTGGGGGGCTTGAAGCGAAGAAGCTTCGTGTCAAACAGCCGCTGGCATTGACAAAACAGAGCGAGAGTGTCGATATTGTGGCAACCACATTAGGCGGTGGTTTCGGCGGACAGGCCGATGCACTGCGCCACGGTATTTCTCGTGCCTTAGTGAAATACGATGAGTCATTCCGCGTCATCTTAAAACCTGAAGGCATGATGACCCGTGATGCACGTGTCGTTGAACGCAAGAAACCGGGTAAACGCAAAGCACGTCGTTCGCCTCAATTCTCAAAACGTTAATTACTTCTATTTTCAGTGCCTTGTGGTGCTGAAACCCTTTTCACTGCGCTTATTTCTGTTATAATCTCTTTCATGAAACCACTGCTGCTTATATTGTTTACATCTCATCTGTTCGCTGCAACGCTGCATTTAATTACGCCGAGTAACCCATCACGTCTTAATCCTATTTTGGCAACCGATGCCGGAAGCAGTGAAGTTGCCGGATTTATCTTTAGTGCATTGGTAAAATATGATAAAGATGCCAAAGAGATTATCGGGGATCTGGCATCGTCATATACGTTTGAGAACAACAGTACACTCATATTTCATCTGCGCCGTGATGTGACGTGGCATGACGGCGAACCTTTTAGTGCCGAGGATGTCCTTTTTACGTACAATCTTATTAACGATGCTCAGGTAGTCTCTCCGTATACGTCAACATTTAACGAGGTGAAATCGGTAGAGGTGATTGATCGGTATCAGTTGAAAGTAACCTATAAAAAGCCCTATTTTAAGGCATTAGAGATATGGATGATGGGTATTTTACCCAAGCATATTTTAAAAGATGAAAAGAATATTATGAACAGCACGTTCAATACACGGCCTATCGGCACAGGGCCGTACCGACTGAAAACTTTGGAATTTTCCAAAAATATTGAATTAAGTGCTTTTGAGCATTACTATGAACACCGTCCCTATATCGATACCATTACGTTTCATGTGATTGCCGATCCGATGACCCGTTTTTTAATGCTGAAATCATTACAAATTGACATAGGTGCTTTAGAGGCAATGCAGTTGGAGCGTCAGCTCGGCAGTAAATTTTACAGTGCGTTTAAAGTT
>JAJRVF010000179.1 GCA_024277395.1 Campylobacterales bacterium | reverse complement strand
TACACCTTTTCGGCAACAATAATATTATCGCCCGCTTCGGCAAGATTGGCGACCGCATTAAAAATAGCAGCTTGTCCGCTCGAGGTCGCAATGGCAGCGGCTCCTTTTTCTACGGCGGCAATACGTGTCTCTAGAATTTCCGTTGTCGGATTGTTCAAACGGGTGTAGATCGGTCCCAGCTCTTTGAGTGCAAACAAATTGGCGGCGCGCTCGGCCGTTTTAAAATCATATGCGGTAGTCTGGTACAAAGGAACGGCCATAGTACCCAACCCCTCTTGATTATATCCGCTGTGAAGTGCTAACGTCTCTTGATTCAATGTGTGTTCCTTTTGTTGTGATGATGACAGTATAGTCTATATGGATTTTATTGTCAAGTAATTCTATCGACAAACTATATATTAAACCGTATCGTCACTGAGAAGAACCTTTTTGCGCCGTGCGTGTCAGAAAACTCATCGCCACAATCATCACCGAAACCGCCAGTATAAGATAGACGGCATAGACAATATCTCTGTAGTCGGCGAGCGCAATCTTGAAAACTGTCATTAATGCCTCGATGGAGAGCGCAATAATAATAGAGATGAGAAACTTTTCCAATAACAGCTTGGAGCCGTGAGACTCTTTAAAGTGCTCTTTATATACCACCTCGTGTTCAAGCAGATTTTTTGCCAGATCAAAAATAGCCAATCCCAGCGTCAGAGCGATTGTCGATTTGAAAATTGATTGAAAAACATTGACATCTTCATCCATGATGTAGTAGGCAAAATTAAACAGTGCATAGAAAATCAGAACAACAGCAAAAAAGCTTAAGCTGTACCCAATTGCAGCGTATATATATTTTGTCATTTTATTGAAGAGATCAGCCTTGTCGATATAATGCATCTCCTCTAAAAGCTTTACAAGATTAAAATTCATTGTCAACACTGCATTATCCGACATCTTCTTTGAGACGGTCACGGTCGGTATGCCCTCTTTTGAAGAGAGGTATGCCGAGCTTATATATTCGCCGTTCTCATCCAGCGAGATATTCTCCCGAAGTGACTCTACCACCCTGTCGACCCGCTTGCTGTCTGAAGACTCTTTTAAATAGAGCGGTGTAATCTGACTGCACCCGCCATCTACCGCATAAATGCTTTGGAGCGAATGAAAGAGGGGGAAGAAACCTCTGAGCTTCTCTTCACTCAACCCCTCCTCCTGTATGGAATCGATGATTTTAAAAATATACTTTTTGATCTCATCACGATGCTCTTTATAGATACGAATCGCCTCTTTCATTACGCTTTCTCCTTCACACGCTTCTGCATAACGTTGTCATTATTATTGCGATGTTTCAGAAAATACTTTCTCTTTAAAGTCTTTGAGTTTTGCCTTGAGCGTATCAAACAGTTTTTCTGCTCTGTTTTTACCTTGAATCTCTTTTTTTACCGCTTTAATGGCATCATAAAGCATCGCATAGCTGTTATCTGATCGGCTTACATACCCCAGAGTTTCGGCAATTTTAAGCTCATCTCGTGCCGACTTCAGATAGCGCAACGCCTTCTCTTTTTCTCCATCATTAGAGAGCTTAGAAGCAACGGCAATCAAATCAGTCGCCTTTAACAACGGTACCGGAATTACTTCGGTCGTCGTATCAAAGGTGCTTAAAGCGATCTCAAGAACCCCCTGCGCTTTTGCTATCTGATTATCATGCAGGTATTGTGATGCAAGCTTCAATGCACTCGGATAACTCGCCAACGGCAGACTGACTACCGTTACATCGATCTCACTTTACAAGGTATTAAGAAGCAGCCGTGCCGCTTGAACCTTGCCGTCATTAAGCAGTGATTTAACCTCTTTTAAAGCACCCTCTACATCATCACTGCTGCCGATATACTCATGAACCGATACCGCACTCTCGATGGGCAAGAGTCTGGGAGCCTCTTTAGCACTTAAAATCACTTCGAGCTTTCCCAAAGCTTTTTCAATATTCTCTTTTGCCTTCTCTGCCTCGTTTTTACTAAGATTTTGCAACGCTTCTCGCGTAAACTTCAGTGATGTAACGGCCTCTTTGACAAGTTCCTGTTGCGATGCAACCGCATCTTTTTGCCCTTTTTCAACGGCTATGGTGTTAATCTCTTTGACACTCTTTGTCTCACTCGCTGTAGCAGACGCACTGCCTGCAATCAAACTTGATGCTACCAACGCTGAAAGTACCAGTTGTTTCATTTTCTGTCTCCTGATCTTAAAATTTACATGTATTATTTTTTTGGAATGGTAATGGTTAAAATTCCATTCTTATATTGATTGCTCATTTGAGCCGTGTCGGCATTTTCCGGCAGTACAAAACTCCGCTCAAACCGCTGTACATAACGCTCTTTGTGAATATAGTTAGTACTGTTGCGTTCACTGCTTCGACTGCTTCCTGCTACGACCTTGACAACATTATTTTCACTTTTTATCTCTATATTTTGTTCATCTGAACCCGGAATATTGAGTTCTATGACATACGCATTAGCCTCCTCTTTCACATCGGAAAGCGGCGCAATGGCCATCTTGTCGAAGATCTCTTGAAAGAAGGGATCATTTGAAAACAGCGTATTAAAATTTCCTAAACTCTGCTGCATCTGCTCTTGCATCTGCTTCATCTGCTTAAACGGATCCATCCCCTGCATCGGGAACGGATCTGTTCCTTGATGCATAGGTGTCACTGCCGACGGTACACGAGCATGCGATGCAGAAACCGGTTCAGATTCAAGTACCTGTTTCATATCGTAAATCACATAGCTTTGCACCGCGGCAACGCCAATCAGCACGGCCAGCAACAGATACAACAGTGTTGCATTGGTGTTTTTCATGCTCCGCCTCACTATTTAATGGCAATCGATTTCGGTTTTGCCTTTTGTGTTTTTTGTAATTCGATCTCCAGCCGTCCGTCGTGCAGCTGCGCATCAATATGCTCCGTGTCAACACTGTCGGGCAACACAAAACGGCGTTCAATCTTTCCAAATGAGCTCTCACAGACATAGTAATCATCCGCGCTAAGCTCCTTTTTATACTTACGTACGGCACTGACTACCAGCACATCATCTTCGACTTTGATCTCCACATCCTCTTTTTTCACACCGGGCAGATCAATCTCAATATGAAAGCTGCTGTCCTCTTTTTTTGCCAAGTTGGCAAACGGAAGATGCGACGCCAAATTGTCAAAAGCCTCCGAAACCTTTTGCGTCGCTACCTCAACCCCTTTTTCAATCTCATTGCCAATGTTTTTAGCACTTTTTACAATATCCATCATGCCCTCCTTATTTGATTGCAATTTTTTTGACTTTATCGACTTTGGCACTCTCAAGTTTGGGTACAACAACCTCCAGAACACCGTCTGCCGATTCGGCGTGAATATTCTCAACATCCGCATCTTCAGGAAGCGAGAACGACCGTGAAAAAGAACCGAAACGGCTCTCAATTTTGTAGTAGTTCTCCTCCTTGAGCTCCTCTTTGACTTTGCGTTCGCCCGAAATGACCAAGGTATTGTCTTCTACCTGAATATTGATATCCTCTTTCTTCATTCCGGGCAGATCTACCTCGACATGGTAGGCATACTCCCCCTCTCGCGTATTGATCGCCGGAACAAAATCTCCTTGAGCACCGCCGCCGCTATTGCTTACCTCATTGAGCATGGCATTAAGCAGCTCAAATCCTCTTTTGACTTCTCGCATCTGAATGCTTGGGTTAAATCGTGTTACAACCATCACAAACTCCTTTTTATGCCTCTGCGGGCATCGTTTTTTTTATTTGCAGGAGTATTGTAGAAAATTTTGAAAAAGAGTTCTGCCCCCTAAGTAGCACAAAAAAAATGTAGTGGTATCCTAGCGTTGAAAGTGCCGGAGTCGCTGGGTGTAGTGATGTGCCGCTTCGCTACGGCGATGTTTTTCCGCTCCGCTAAGCAGGAGCGTGTATTTATCTATTAATGTGTTGACAATAAATCTGTCATCCGGATAATTTACATGTAATTGTTCTAAAGAGCGTACCCGAAAACGGTCCATACCCCAATATTTCATTGAGAGCTGGTCATCATGACCGCCGTATTTGGTAATGAGCTTTTCATTAAGGAACCCAAAATGACACTGTTTCAACACTCTTAGCCATAAATCATAATCTTCACACACCTCAAGCGACTCGTCAAAACCTCCGAGCTCATGAAAAAGCTCTTTGTGCATGAGAACCGACGAAGGAGCAATAATGCACTGCTCTAACGAGCGTTCGTAAAGATTGTCGCTGCTTTTAGAAAATTTCTTGGGTATGTTTACATGGACACCGTTGCGAATCCACTGTTCATCGGTGTAGGAGATAAAAAGATCGGAACGTTTTTGATGAAACGCTGTCTGCTTTTTGAGTTTGTCTCTGTGCCACACATCATCCGAGTCCAAAAAAGCGATCCACGCTGAATCAGCCATCATCACTCCGTTGTTTCGTGCAGCCGAAACCCCCATGTTTTTTTGGCGCAGGAGCGTAACGCCGTCATACATCTTCACCGCTTCAGAAGTAGCATCAGTCGAACCGTCGTCAACAACAATTATCTCTTGGGGCAGTAAACTCTGCTCCAACACCGACTCAACAGCTCTGCCAATCGTCGCCACACGATTGTAGGCGGGGATAATAACCGCAACGTCCATGTTGTGTCTATCCCGTCAATGCCAGCGTCACCCTGTAGGCAACAAATGCCAGTGAATACGCGACGAGTGTCGTAAAAATAAACAGATAGAAAAAATATCGGATGCCTCCGGCTTCGCGTGTAAAGACAATGGACGCTGCCAGACACGGCAGATAGGTCATAATAACGACAATAAATGCCACGGCCGAGGCAAAGGAGATGTTATTGCGAAGCACATTGGCGAGCGATTCGCTCTGTTCATCCACATCGGCTCCCAAAGCGTACAACACACCCAGCGTCGACACCACCACCTCTTTTGCCGCCAAGCCCGTTTGCAGGGCTACAGACATCTTCCAGTCCATCCCAATGGGATCAAAAACCGGCTGAATAAACTTACCGACCTGACCCAAATAGCTCGCTTCCAACAGCGCGGAGTCCCGTTCATTCTCAAGAGACTTTAACTCAGACGGTGCTGCCAGGGCTATTTTAGTGCTGTAGTGCGCTTCAAGCGCTTCATGATGCGGATAGTTACTCAAAAACCAAACCAGCATGGATGCAGCAGCAATAAAAGTGCCTGCTTTTTTCAAATACATCCATGTTTTAGTCGCCACCGTGTGCCATATGAGCTTAAACGAGGGCAGACGATATTTTGGCATCTCCATCACAAAAGGCTCATCCGCTCCTTTGAAGGCGGTCATTTTCAATACCTTAGCCGCCACCAGACCAATAAGCACCCCTGCCATATAGATAACAAAAAGCACATTGCCCGCCATCTCTTGTGAGAAAAATGCACCTGCAAAAAGCACGTAGACCGGCAGGCGTGCCCCGCAGCTCATGAAACCGATAATAAATAACGTCAGCAGGCGGTCACGGTCATTTTTTAGGATACGCGCAGACATGTAGGCCGGAATAGAGCATCCAAAACCGGTGACCAGAGGTATGAACGACTGCCCGTGCAAACCGAACTTATGGAAAAATCCGTCCAGCAAAAAGGCGACCCGTGACATATAGCCCGTTGCCTCCAGCAGCGCAATCCCAATAAATAAAATAATAATATTAGGCACAAACAGCACCACTGCCCCCACCCCAGCAATAATGCCCTCGACTACCAAAGAGCGGATCTCATCATTGGCTATGGTCGCACCGATCGTATCGCCAAGCCAGATAAAAAAGCCGTCAATCCACTCCATGGGAATTGAGCCAATCTCAAAAGTAAGCTGAAACAGACCCCACATAAAAAAGAGGAAAATAGGCAAGCCCAAAAACGGGTGAATCAGAACATTGTCAATTTTCTCGGTTAAGGTGAGTTCTTGCACATCATCTTTTAGCGTACTGACCGTTTCGGCAATAATACCGCGATTGAAAGCGTAATACTCTTCGGCAAACGCCTCTTTAAGATCGTTGCTGTCATGGTGCAGTTCAATATGGCGGCTCGCCTCAATCAAAATAGGCTGCAGTTCCGTCCAAACAGGATTGTCATGCAGCACTTCATAGGTCTGCTGATTGTTTTTGAGAAGATTGATGGCAATATTACGGTAACTGTTATCGCTCTCATAGTGGTGCTTTTGCAAATACTCTACAATATGGGATATCTCTTCCTCAACCGGTTCGCTAAAGATCAGTTTTGACTCTTGATGTTCCTGCTCATACGTTGCAACAACAACATCAATGAGTTCATCGACACCCATCTTTGTCACTGCCGAAACCTTGACCGCCGGAATACCCAAGAGCTGCGTGAGGTACACCGCATCAATCTCAATGCCCTCTTTTTGTGCCTCATCACTCATATTGAGTGCAATGACCATCTTTTTTCCCAAGCTCATCAGCTCTGATGTCAACTGCAGATTTTTCTCTAAGTTGGTCGAATCCACAACATTGATGATCATATCGTACGATTCGGCGCACAGATACTCTTTGGTAACCCGCTCTTCAATGGTATAGTCGGTAAATGCATAGGTTCCAGGAAGATCTACAACCGTAAAATGGTACGCTTTATAGTCAAAAAGCACTTCCGACTTCTCCACCGTGACACCCGTAAAATTTCCTACATGTAAATGGGAGTTGGAGATGGAATTAATGAGCATGCTTTTGCCCACATTGGGCTGCCCTACCAAAGCAACTTTAATGTGATTTGCCGTCACCGGACACGTTCCCGTGACCGAAAGAGTCCCCTTATGCCACATCATCGACCTCAATGAGACGTGCCTCTTCCGCGCGCAGCGCAATCTGCATTTTTCCGACTTTAATTTCAAGGGTTCCTTTGGCCGCGGTGTGTGCCAAAACACGAATGGTCACATCTTTCATAATGCCCAATGAGATGAGCCGCTGTTTCAGAGGTCCGGACGTATTGATCTTCATCACTCTAACCACCGCATTTTTTTACAATCACTTAAGTGTTTCATAACTATATAATATCCTAAATATGATTAATTCTTGTAATGATAATAAATATCATATTAAAGAAAGGAAAAATTTAAAAACTGTAATCCATTCTCACAATGCCGCGATTAAAATTGTCATGCTCATCATGAGAGTGGTACGCCATTAGCGAACCTTGGAGCGAGAAGTGCGAATTCATACGGTACGTCACAATAAGATCACTCTCTTTAATGTTGACAACCTGATGTCGTGAACGCAATTGACCGACCACCCCCTCAACCGTCAGTCCGACTGACTCAAACTCATACCCCACCCCCAGTCGATATGCCATCACATCATCACCCAAAGCCGCTTCCGAGACACTGCCGAGTGTCGCTTCATCAAGTGAGGTGTAGTACGGTCCGCCGCCAAAACCGTCGCTGAGTATACTGTTGGTATCGACAAAGCCCCGATTCAAAGCCACACCGCAAAAAACAGGACCATAATCAACGATGCCCATCACTCCCAGAACCGCTCCTTCACTGCCGGAGTGTTCTATCTGTCGCAAGAGAGCTGCTTGAACACCGTACTCAATGTGAAAATCTTCAGCAATATTATAGTGTCCGGAGTACTCCGCATAGAAAATGTGGCTCATTGCATCGGCATGATAGTACCACAGCGAGGCACTGTGCTCATCATCGGGGATGTATTGCATACCCAATGCCGTTACGCCTGAACCTTGTGCCGTAAGCGGAGTAAACCGATGTTGCACATCTCCCGAATCATAACCTGCCCAACGGGTAACATACAGTGCGCTAAATACTATCTGCTCGTGCGGTCGATAGCTGCCAAAAAGACCTTCAAAACTGTTCGCCGCCATACGAATATCATCGGTGTCAAGATAGGGTGTATTCAGGCTCATACGCCCCGCTTTCAGGTTAATATAACCGTTATCATACTCTATATTGGCATGAGACACATAGGCAAACGCATCGCCGGAAGCATCAAAAAAATCCGGTGCCAGCCGCCCTTGTGAATTATTCGGATTGAGCCATGCTATACGTTGTGACGTCGTCGCATTGACATGCAAACTAATGTCACGGTACGACGCTGTCTCAAAACCAAAGATGCCGCCCACAGCAAACGCACTCGTATGACGCTCAGCATAGCTGTTGTGGATATAGGCCATACGCAACTGGCCCTTTGCTTTGGCGTAGGTAAGCATCGCAGCAACACTGTCTGTCTGCTTGGGCAAGGTTTTTACCACCTCATAGCGTCCTGACTGCTTGGAGTGCATCTGTCCGCTCTCCATCGGATAGGCCGAAGCCAATAGCGTTGCTGCCATAATATCAATCATATTTTCAACTCCTCAAGAAAAACTCATGGAAATGATAATGGATCTCAACTAAAAAAATACTTAATATTGATAATTCATATCATAATCAATATACTTTTTACGATTAATACGCTTCTTCCCGGATTTTACTCACGGTGTCGCAGCGCAAAGCTTAGCTCATCATAGCGTTTGCCATTAATTTG
>JAJRVF010000178.1 GCA_024277395.1 Campylobacterales bacterium | reverse complement strand
GCCGTACTGCGGCAAAGAGGTGGTGGTTTTCAAAAGAGTTGATACGTTTTTAAACGAAACAAACAACAAAATACAAAAAATCAGCAACACGGTACTTATAGAAAATGCCTTTTGCGGCGGTGAACGCAGTTTTGGCGAGGTGTGTGACCGAGCCTGCTTTCTTTTTTGGAAAGAGGCATGGCTAAAGCGTTTACCGCAAAACACGGAGGAGAGCATCTAAAATTAACCTTTAAAGGCACTTTTTTAAAAGTGTTTAACATAAAACATAGTTAATTTTATATACAATGAGCCCATTTTTAATATACATGTATTTATGTTGAAGGAGAGTGCCATGCAGATGAGCGGAGCACAGATGGTTATAGAGGCATTGATTGCCGAGGGTGTTGATACCGTCTTTGGTTATCCCGGCGGTGCCATAATGAATGTTTATGATGAAATTTATAAGCAAGACGGCTTTGAGCATATTTTGACACGTCATGAGCAGGCATCTGTGCATGCGGCAGAAGGCTATGCCAAAGCAAGCGGCAAAGTCGGTGTTGCCATGATCACTTCAGGACCGGGTTTTACCAATGCTGTTACCGGTCTGGCAGATGCTTACATGGATTCCATTCCTTTGGTCGTGATTAGCGGACAGGTGCCCATGAGTCTTATTGGAACGGATGCTTTTCAGGAGATTGATGCGGTCGGCATCAGTCGATCATGTACAAAGCATAACTATTTGGTGACAGATGCGAGTGAGTTGCCGCGTATTTTGAAAGAGGCATTTTATATTGCTGCTTCAGGTCGCCCCGGACCGGTACATATTGATATTCCCAAAGATGTTACCGCACAGGTGGCCGAGTTTGATTATTCCAGGCCAATTGAACTGGAGACCTATAAACCGACCGTTAAAGGGAATGCCCGGCAAATTAAAAAGGCTGTTGATGTTATTGTCAAAGCGAAACGACCGCTCTTTTATCTTGGCGGCGGTATCATTAACTCCAATGCTTCCGAAGAGGTACGCCGTTTTGTCAAGATGACAGGAATCCCTGCGGTGGAGACCTTTATGGCGCGCGGAACACTCCGATATGATGACAAGCTCCTCATTTCAATGCTGGGGATGCACGGTTCGTATGCCGCCAATATGGCCATGAGCGAAACCGATCTTGTTATTGCATTGGGAGCTCGTTTTGATGATCGTGTCACAGGGAAGCTCTCTGAGTTTGCCAAGAATGCCGATGTTATTCATGTTGATATTGATCCGGCAAGTATCTCTAAGTTGGTGCATGCCAACTTCCCTATTGTTGGTGATGTTAAAGGAGTGGTAACGGCTATGATGGAGCTTATTGCCGATAAAGTGAATGCTTCACGCTATGAGCCGTGGTTAGAGACCATTGCCAATTTTGAAAAACTGCATCCGCTAAGCTATCAAGAAGAAAAAGATGTTATTAAACCGCAATGGGTTGTTGAGCGTATCGGCGAGCTTTTAGGCGACCGTGCCAATATTTCTACTGATGTCGGACAGCATCAGATGTGGGCGGCACAGTTTTATCCGTTTACACGGGCACGGCAGTTTGTCAGTTCCGGCGGTTTGGGCACGATGGGGTTTGGTTTTCCTGCCGCTATGGGAGTCAAACGTGCCGATATGGATCGTGTGAGTATTAACATTACCGGAGACGGATCGATTTTAATGAATATTCAAGAGCTGATGACCGCAGTAGAAAATAAACTGCCCGTTATTAATGTGATTTTAAACAATCAGTATCTTGGTATGGTACGCCAATGGCAAACCCTCTTTTATGATAAACGCCACTCCTCAACCGATCTTTCGGCCGGTCAGCCAAATTTTACCATGTTGGTGGAGAGTTTTGGAGGTGTCGGTTATGAAGTAGGTACAAAAGCAGAGTTTGACGCGGCGCTTAAAGATGCGGTTGAAAAGAATGTCGTAGCACTTATTAATGTTTCGGTTGCCCGTTTGGAAAATGTTATGCCGATGGTGCCTTCAGGCGGTTCACTTTTTAATATGATGTTAGCGAGCAAGGAGAAGTAATGGCTGATGCAAGACGTGTAATTTCAGTAATTGTAATTAATGAAGCCAGTGTGCTTTCTCGAGTTACCGACCTTTTCTCCGGTCGCGGCTATAATATTGAGTCGCTAACGGTGGCGCCGGTTCCTGATTCCAAATATTCACGCTTAACCATAGTGACATCGGGCTCGATTCGTGTTAGTGAACAGATTGTCAAACAGCTTCATAAGCTTATTCCGGTTTTAAAAGTATATGAACATGCTGACTTGGTTGAAAAGGAGATGGCATTGGTGAAATTCCCGGTAAATGAATCATTAAGTGACATCAGTGCGCTTGCTGCCGCATATAACGGAAGCATTGTCAATGTTGGTGATGAGACGATTATTGTTATGGTTGCTGATGAACCCAAGCGAGTGAACAACTTTTTAAACCTTGTAAAACGTTATCATCCCAAAGAGATTGTGCGAAGCGGATCGGTAGCACTAGAGCGATGATAGCGCTTGATCTGTTAGCCCGACATATTGGTATTGCATATGAAGGTGCCTCGCTGCCCATTGTCGCTCTAAATACGCTAAAAGAAGCTCAAGGCAATGAATTGAGTTTTATTGTGGACGCAAAGCATCTTCAGGCGCTCAAAACAACGAAAGCGGGAGCGGTGATTGTTACTGATGCTTTTATTGATGCCGTACCGTCAGGATGTGAAATATTGCGAGTGGCATCCAACCCATACCTCTATATGGCAAAAGCCTCTTATTATTTTTCCAAAACACCGTATGAAAGCCGACGCGGTGCTGCTAAAGTCGATGAAAGCAGTGATATCGGCGAGAACGTCTTTATTGCCGAGGGCGTTCGCATTGCTAAAGCGTGTACTGTTATGCCGGGGTGTTATATTGGCGCCGATGTGACCATTGGCGAGGGTACCGTACTGCATCCCAATGTAAGCATTTACAGAGATTGTTATATCGGCAGCGGCTGCATTATTCATGCCAATACTACTATTGGCTGTGACGGGTTTGGTTTTGCCCACACTCAGACAGGCGAGCATGTTAAAATTTATCAAAACGGCAATGTGATCATTGAGGATGATGTCGAGATCGGCAGCAACTGCGCAATAGATCGTGCCGTTTTTGGAAGTACACAGATTAAAAAAGGGGCGAAACTTGATAATCTTATTCAAGTGGCGCATAATTGTGTGATCGGTGAATACAGCCTCTTGGCGGCACAGGTAGGGCTTTCGGGATCCAGTGAACTAGGACGCAATGTGGTCATGGGGGGACAGAGCGCTACGGCAGGACATCTTAGCATTGCTCCTTTTACAACGCTTGCTGCACGTACCGGTGTGACTAAAAACATTGAACAAAGCGGTAAAACCTTTGCCGGTTTTCCTTTTATGGATCATAAGCAATGGTTGAAACTTCAAGGGAAATTGGGTAGACTGCTAAAAAGCTAAACAAGGAAAAGTAATGAGTGAAACAGTGAGTAATCAGAAAGTCATTCCTTTAGAAGGAACCAAAAATGGTGTTATTTCTGTCGCGAAAATAGAAGAGCCCTACGGCAGTGACAGTGCTACGGTAGCGAG
>JAJRVF010000177.1 GCA_024277395.1 Campylobacterales bacterium | reverse complement strand
TGTATTTTATAGATGTACAAGGCACCTTAATTGATGATATTCATAAAAAGCCGATTCACGGAGCCGTTGCATTGATCGAGACGCTAAATGCGCAAAACATACCCTACATGGTCGTTACCAACAATACCAAACGTGCCAGCAATGAGTTTTTGCACTATCTCAACAGCATTGGTTTACGTATTTCCAAAGAGCACTATTTAGACCCGTTAATGACCTTGGAGACCGTAGTGAAAAAAAATGCGGTAGCGGCTTATGGAGCTACAGCATTTTTAGAAGTACTTGAACGGATGGGCTATGTGTTAGACTATACCCGACCGCAAACGGTACTGATTGCAATTAAAGAGGATTTCAGTGCTGAAGAGTATGCGCAGATGATTGGTTTTTTGCTCTCAGGTGCTGCTTTAGTGGGAATGCATGAGACGACCATTTACGCTAAAAACGGCAAACGCTACCCCGGAGTGGGTGCAGTATTAAAGATGCTGGAGTTTGCCGCCTCTCAACCGTATGAGGTAGTGGGCAAGCCCTCTCGCGCATTTTATGCCGAAGCGCTACGGCGTTTGCAGTTACAGCAATGTAGCGCGACATATGAAGATATTACCATGATCAGTGATGATGTCAAGGGTGATCTGGGCGGCGCGAGTGCTTTAGGTATGAAAACGGTTTTTGTTTTAAGTGGCAAGTATCAAAAAGCAGAAGAGATAATACCGTATCTTCATAAGAGCGAACAGCCCGAGAGAATATTTCAAAATGTTTTTGACGTATTGGAAGCCGGGTTATAGGAGTAAGTATGACAACATTACAAGAGTGTCGAGATGCGATTGACCATATAGATAATCGTATTCTGGAGTTACTAAATGAACGTATGGAAGTGGTTGAACGTGTCGGTGAGATCAAAAATGAGAGTGGCGGTACCATTTACCGACCTGAACGTGAAAAAGCGATCATTGAACGCTTAGAGATGTTAAGCAGGGGAAAAATACTCAACAAAGCAGCTATTGAGGCGATTTTCCTGGAGATATTTGCTGTGGCCCGTAATATTGAACTGCCCGAACGTATTGCCTTTTTGGGTCCTGAAGGAAGTTTTACGCATCAAGCTGCCGAATCTCGTTTTGGAGGGATGAGCGACTACCTTTCATTGGGATCGATTCACGGGGTCTTTAAAACTTTGGAAGCAGGTCGTGCCAAATTCGGGGTAGTGCCCGTAGAAAACAGCAGAGATGGCGTAGTGGGTGAGACCTTGGACCTTTTGGCAAAAAGCAGTATTAAAATAGTTGCTGAAATTTACATGCCCATTCATATGTCCTTTGCTACTTCGGCACGTCATCTTGAAGAGGTCAAGCTGATCTATTCCAAAGACAAAGGCTTTGGACAGTGTCGCGAGTTTTTACAAGAGCATGGACTTGACACTATTGAACACATTCCCGTAGAGTCAACGGCCAAGGCGGCAATTTTGGCGGCACAAGATGCTAATGCCGCGGCCATTTGCAGTCATATTGCTGCCAAGATGTACGGTGTACCAACACTTTTTGAAAATATTGAAGATGTTCATAACAATACGACACGTTTTATTATTTTGAGTGACTTTAAAAATACTAAGAGCGGTGACGATAAAACATCACTGTTCGTACGTTTAAAAGATGCAGAGCAGCCGGGAACTTTAGCCCGTTTTCTACAAGATTTTGATCGGGAAAATATTAACCTAAGTAAAATCGAGAGCCGTCCAGCTAAAGATGGCGACGTTTTTGCCTACTGGTTTTTTATTGATTTTTACGGTCATATTGACGATGAGAATATTCAAAAGGTACTCCAGCAGCACACCGACGAAGTCACGTGGCTTGGAAGCTACGTAAGAGGGGACAAATGAAATTTAACAAGACATTAAACAATATCAAAACATATGAAGCGGGAAAGCCGATTGAACTGGTAGTTCGGGAGTTTGGTATTGATCCTTCAGATATTGTCAAACTGGCTTCTAATGAGAATCCCAAAGGGTGTTCACCGAAAGTACAAGAAGCCGTTGTTCGTATGGTAAGCAAGATGGCGCTCTACCCCGACGACTCCATGTTTGCACTCAAAAAAGCACTCGCTTCACGTTTTGGCGTGAGAGAAAATGAGCTTATCATCGGAGCAGGAAGCGATCAGATTATTGAATTTTTAATTCATGCCAAAGCCAATGAGAAGGCTAAGGTGTTAATGAGTGCTGTGACCTTTGCAATGTACGAGATCTATGCTCGTCATGTCGGTGCGGAGATCATTCGTACCCCATCGTATGAGCATTGTTTTGATGAGTTCTATGCCGCTTACAAAGTACATGTTCCCGACATTATTTTTGTCTGTACCCCGAATAATCCTACCGGCGATGCTGTTGATAGGGAATCTTTGTATCAGTTTTTGGAGAAGATTGACAGTAATACTTTGGTAGTGGTTGACGGTGCTTATATGGAATATGCCGCATTTAAAGATGCAAACAAAGCCATTGCCCCCAAAGCACTGATTGAGCGTTTCAGCAACGTGATCTATTTGGGAACTTTTTCAAAAGCATACGGTTTGGGGGGAATGCGCGTGGGCTACGGTATTGCCGCATAACCCATTATTGAAGCGCTCTACAAGTTGCGTCCGCCGTTTAATATTACAACGCTCTCTCTCGAAGCTGCAACGGCAGCATTGGCAGATGAAGCTTTCGTACAGGAGTCGGTTCAGGAGTGTTTTGAACAGATGAAACATTTTGAAACTTTTGCAGCCAAACAGGGTATTGCACTGATTCCCAGCTATACCAATTTTGTTACATTGCAGCTCCGTAATGAACAAAAATCATCGGACTTAGCTTTTGCACTACTTAAAAAAGGTATTATTGTAAGAGATTTAAGCAGTTACGGTCTCAATGCTATTCGTGTAACAGTAGGGACTCCTGAGCAAAACAGACGCTTTTTTGAGCAGTTTGCGGCAGTATTATAATTTACATGTAGGTTTCAATGGATTTTAAAGCGCTCTTCTCGCAACTGGTTTCACTTTACAGCAAATTGACATCATCGCAGAAAATAGTCATTGGCGGTGCTGTTGCTACTATTGTTGCTTTTTTAATTTTTCTGGTGGTTTATACGTCTGAAAAGAGTGCGCAAGACAATTACAAGGTACTTTTTGATTCTCTCTCTTCAGCGGATGCCGCTAAAGTGATCGATAAGCTGGAAAAAGACGGCGTACCGTATCGCATTGTTAAAGACAATGTGATCGAAGTTCCTCAAGACAGAGTTTATAAGGAGCGTATTGCCATTGCATCACTGGGCATTCCTAAAGATAGCGGTGTAGGGTTTGAGCTTTTTGACAAACAGGAGTTTGGTGCTACCAGTTTCGATCAAAATGTGAAATATTTGCGTGCACTTGAAGGGGAGTTGGCACGAACCATCAATGCGCTCTCTCCGGTAGATCGTTCCAATGTCAATCTGGCCATTCCCAAAGAGAGTCTTTTCGTCTCCAAAGAGGTAGCGCCTTCGGCTTCAGTAATGGTTCAGTTGCAACCCGATAGCGTACTTTCTCATAAACAGATTCGCGGTATTAAAAATTTGGTAGCGGCATCGGTACCGAAGTTGACACCGGAAAACGTCACGCTGATTAATGCCGATGGCGAGACACTTGGTGATGAAGATGAGATGATCGCCATGAGTGAACTCTCGGCGATGCAGCAAAAATACAAATCACTTGAAGAGAAGAAGCGTGAACGAAAAATTGTCAATGTTTTAGCTCCGTTTATCGGTGGTAAAGACCGCGTCGTTGCCAATGTAACCATAGAGTTTGATTTTTCACAGCAGAGTTCCACTTCAGAGGTGTTTGATCCGGATAGTGTCGTTCGGAGCGAACAGTCTGTTGAAGAAAAAAGGGAAGGCTCTTCGCCGGCTCCTACAGGAGGCGTTCCCGGGGTAGTCAGTAATATTGGCCCCGTTGAGGGGCTGGAGTCGACCAAAAGCCAAGACAAATATACGAAAAATTCTACAACGACAAATTATGAAATCTCTAAAACTGTTTCGACGACCAAGGGAGAGTTTTCAAAAATAAAACGTATTACGGCGGCCGTTGTGGTTGACGGTAAATACCGTCATACCAAAGATGCCGATGGCAACGATCAGGATCTTTTGGAATATGTTGCTTTAGATGAGAGTCAGCTTGATGCCATTACCTCGTTAGTCAAACAGTCAATTGGTGTCGATGAGAAGCGCGGTGATCAGGTTTCGGTACGAAATTTTCAATTTGAGACATCCAAGTCGATGTTGCAAGGAGAAGATACTGTTGGTCAGATTTCAGGTTTTGTCAGTAGTTATGTAGAGCCTTTTTTGCCGCTGCTTCAGTATCTTTTGGTTGCTATTATTCTGTTTATAGGATATAAAAAGATTATTCTTCCGTTTGCCGAACGAATGCTGGAAGTAACAAAAGAAGAAGATTCTCTGGAAAAACCCGTTTTGGATTTTGAAGATGAAGAGGAAGAAGATTTAGTAGAAAAAGCGCAACAGATGCGTAAAAAGGTTGAAGAGCAGCTTGGCATGAATGAGAATTATAATGAAGATGAACTCAAACATGATGTGCTGATTGAGAAAATCAAAACGATCGCTGAAGAAAAACCTGAAGAGCTGGCATCAATTTTTCATGCACTGATTCAAGAAGAGCTTAGCGGCGGAAATGACATCGCAAAACCACCAGTGAAGGAGGGCTCATCATGACACTCTCACCCACCCAGCAGGCACAGCTTGATGAGATGAGTATGGCGGAGAAGATCTCCATTTTTCTGCTTCAGCTAGGTGAAGATGCTACGGCAAGTATTTTTTCCAATATGAGCGTTGAAGATATTACCGAAGTTTCCAAATATATTGCCGATAATAAAACCATCGATAAAACCATAGCAACGGCAGTTCTTGAAGAGTTTTATGCTATTATTCAGTCAAGTCAGTATATGAGCAGCGGCGGTATGGAGTATGCACGCGAAATTCTCTACAAAGCTTTGGGGCAAGATGAAGCAAAGAAGGTGATGGATCGTCTCTCCAAAAGTATGGCAAATACACAGAACTTCTACTATCTTGCTAAAATCAAGCCGCAGCAGCTAGCGGACTTTATTGTCAACGAACATCCGCAAACCATTGCGCTGATTTTAGCCCATATGGAGCCGACGGCAGCAGCCGAAGTCATCGGTCTGTTCAGTGATGAGTTGCGTTCAGAAATTGCGATGCGTATGGCAAAACTCGGAGATATTTCACCTTCAGTCATTAAGCGGGTAAGTGCGGTACTGGAGTCCAAACTGGAGTCATTGGCATCATACAAAGTTGAAGTAGGCGGCCCTCGTGCGGTAGCCGATATCTTTAACCGCCTAGGGGCTAAAGCATCCAAATCGACCTTGGCGCAGATTGAACAGCTGGATGAACAGCTGGCCGGATCCATTAAGGAGATGATGTTCACCTTTGAAGATATTGTAGCACTTGACGGCAGCGGTATTCGCGAGATTTTAAAAGTTGCCGATAAAAATGATCTGATGCTCTAGCTAAAAAGTGCTGCCGAAGAGTTGAAAGAGAAGTTTTTCTCCAACATGTCAGAACGTGCCCGTGCCGCTTTTGAAAAGGAGATGCAATTTATGGGAGCCGTAAAGGTCAAAGAGGTTGAAGCAGCACAACGCAAAATTGTAGAGACGGTACAGCAGCTTGCCGAGCAAGGGGTGCTGCAAGTCGGTGAAAATGATGAGATGATTGAGTAGCGCATGGACAGAGTAATTACAAAAGAGATGCTAAAGAGTCAAAATATCAATAAATACAAGTTTAAGGTATTGGCAATTGGCGGACATAATGATGCAATAGAAGATACGCAGACACATGCACAAGGTGAATTGATCCATAATGAAACGGCTTCAGCAGCTCCTGCTGCATCGTCTCGTGATGATCTGGTGGAATCCCTGCTTAAAAAAACCGATGAGATCTCTTCAAATTTCATTAAAATACAGATTAAGCTTGAAGAACAGGAAAAGCTGTTTAAAGAGGAGCTTGATAAGGTAAAAAAAGAGGCGTATGAACAGGGTGTTGCTGAGGGTAAACAAGCTTTTGAAGCCGAGATAGAGATGTCTAAATCTGAAGCAATGGAGCAGTTT
>JAJRVF010000176.1 GCA_024277395.1 Campylobacterales bacterium | reverse complement strand
GGCCGGTTATGATGTCTCTTTGTTAGAAGAAGAGATTAATAAACTTGTTGATACAATGCGTGCATGAGTATATACAAGGGTAAAGTCCTCACGGTCATTGATACGTTTGGATTTTTTTTTAGAAGTTTTTATGCACTGCCGCCGTTAAGCAACAAAGAGGGGTTTCCAACCGGTCTGTTGACGGGATTTGTCAACTTTATAGCATCACTTCACAAAGATCACGGCAGCGACTATATTATATTTGCGCTTGATACCAAAGGCGATACCTTTCGCAACAAGATCGATCCTAACTACAAAGCCAATCGCACGCCGCCTCCGGAAGATCTTTCCAAGCAGTTGCCCATTGCTATTGAATGGATTGAAAAGATGGGTTTTAAAACACTCTCCCAAGAAAATTACGAAGCGGATGACATGATTGCCTCTGTAGCCAAGGTTGCTGTGTCACAAGGTATGATTGTTCGTATTGTCTCACACGATAAAGATCTCTGTCAGCTTATTGACGATGACCGCGTCGTACTGGTCGATGCAATAAAACGCAGTGAAGTGAATGAGGCGGCATGTTTTAAGAAGTACGGAGTTGAACCTTCGCAGTTTGTTGATTATCAAGCGCTTCTTGGGGACAGTGCCGACAATGTTCCCGGTGTTAAAGGTATCGGCAAGGTCACGGCAGAAAAGCTGCTGAAACGCTTTGGTTCACTGCACAATATTGATGAACATCTTGATGAGGTGACACCGCCGGGTGTACAGCAAAAGCTTCGTACTTTTAAAGAGGATGCCTTGCGTTCGCAGCAGCTGGTGACACTAAAGCGCGATCTTTTTAATGAGCACTTTGACTTTGAATGTTACTCAATGACGGAAGTAAATCCTTTTATTCCTCTCTACGATGAGCTCAAAAAATATGAGATGAATGCCGTTTTGCGGGTGCTGCATGCTAAAAAACTGATTAGAGATTCTGGTACAGCTGAATCGGAAGAGCGTAATAGTGCCACCTCTGAAGGCAGTGATTTTTGTGCTACACTGATTACCGATGAGGTAGTGCTTGAGCGCATTGTCTCGAATGTGTCCTCTACGGATATCGTGGCATTTGATACCGAGACAACCGGTTTAGATCCCAACCATGATGCGCTGGTCGGTTTTAGTTTTGCACTTCATGAGGATGAGGGCTATTATGTACCGTTGAAACACTCCTATCTGGGTGTGGGTGCACAAGTAGGTGAAGAGGCGGCAAAAGCGGCACTGAACCACTTGATTACATGTAAACTAATCGGTCACAATATTAAGTTTGATTTGCACTTTATTACCCGCTATTTAGAGCGTGAAACAGTTGGTGTCTATGCTGATACTATTGTTTTGGCTTGGCTGCTTGATTCACAAAGTGCTTTGGGTCTGGACAAACTGGCTGCAACACTTCTTGATCATGAGATGATTGCCTTTAAAGAGACAGTGAAAAAGGGAGAAACCTTTGCATCGGTTGAATTGGAAGATGCCTGCCGTTATGCCGCTGAAGATGCCGTGATTACGCTGCGGCTCTACCATAAACTTTTACAGCTGCTTCAAGAGCGCGGAGCAACCGAAATATTAACGGTAGCTTCGGAATTGGAGTATCCCTTTATTGAGACACTGCTCTCTATGGAACGGGCGGGTATTAAGCTCGATATTGCCTACATGCAGGCATTTAAAGAAGAGACAAAAAGGTCGCTGGCCGAGTTGACCAAGGCTATCTATACACAGGCTGGGAGTGAATTCAATATTAACTCAACCAAACAGTTGGGTGTAGTACTGTTTGAAACACTGGGGCTTAAGGCTGTTAAAAAAACAAAAACAGGCTACAGTACCGATGAAAAAGTTCTTAATGCTCTGGTTGATACGCATCCTGTTGTACCGCTGCTGTTGCAGTACCGATCTTTGCATAAACTCTATTCGACCTACATTGATCCCCTTTTAAAGTTGGCAAAAAATGATGCACACTCTCGTATTTATACCTCTTTTGTGCAGACGGGAACGGCAACGGGACGTTTAAGCTCAAAAAATCCCAACTTGCAAAATATTCCCACACGCACCAAGCTCGGCGTTAAGATTCGGGAAGCTTTTGTAGCTGCAGAGGGAAAGATGCTTATTGGCATCGACTACTCACAGATTGAGTTGCGACTGCTGGCACATTTTTCACAGGATCCTGTGCTGGTAGAGGCTTTTAGGCAAAATAAAGACATTCACCGTCAAACTGCCGTGGCACTCTTTGGTGAAGCCGATGCTGATGCCAAACGTTCGGTTGCCAAAACCGTCAACTTCGGGCTGCTCTACGGTATGGGACAAAAGAAGCTCTCCGAGACGTTGCAGATCAGTACCAAAGAGGCCAAAGAGATCATTACCCGTTATTTTGAGACTTTTCCCACTGTCAAATACTACTTTGCTTCTATTGTTGAAAAAGCCAAAGAGCAGGGCTATGTCGAGACACTCTTAAAGCGCCGTCGTTATTTTGACTATGCCAAGGCAACCCCAATGCTCAAAGCAGCCTATGACAGAGAGAGTGTTAATACCGTATTTCAAGGCAGTGCAGCAGATTTGATTAAGCTTTCCATGAACCGTATCCACCGCTTTGTGCAAGAAGAAAATCTACATGTAAAAATGCTTTTGCAAATACATGATGAACTGATTTTTGAGGCTGATGCCGACAAAGCCGAGGCTTTGGCGTTGCGCTTTAAAGAGGTTATGGAGCAGATATATACCTTAAATATTCCTTTGAAAGTATCGCTGAATATGGGTTGCACGTGGGGTGAATTAAAATAAGCTTTACTAAAACAGTGCTTAAGAAGATGTTATAAGATGATTAGCAAACGGTGAATACAATACGCTGCAGCGACCTATTGAAAAGAGAGTGTGAATGAGAGAAATTTTAAAACTATTGGGTTCCATGAAAACCATGGCAATCTTGATGTTGATCTTTGCCGTTGCTATCGGGTATGCAACATTTATTGAAAATGACTACGGAACCATGACGGCTAAAGCAGAGGTCTATAATGCATTATGGTTTGAGATGCTTCTGCTGCTCTTAGCAGGCAATCTCATGTATAATATTATACAATATAAAATGTATCAGAAGCAGAAGTTTTTGGTGTTTTTGTTTCATGTTTCGTTTTTGGTCATTTTAATCGGTGCGGCCGTGACACGCTATGTCGGCTATGAAGGCATTATGCATATTCGAGAGGGTGAAACCAGCAATACCATGGTCAGTTCCGACAGCTACATCGGTGTCAGCGTTACCCAAAAGGGAAGCGTAACCACCTCAGAAGAGCCGATTTTACTTTCGAAATACTCCAAAAACCATTTTGAAATGACTGTCGGCGGTATTGATGTTAAGTTGGTAGATTATATTCCCAATGCTGTTTATGTACTGGTGGATGATCCGCAGGGAAAAGCTATTTTAAATATGATGATTACCAACGATAAAGTACCGACACGGGTACAACTGGAAGAGGGGAGTTTTTTTGAATCTTCGGATCTTGTGATTGATTTTAATTCGGGAAACCGTTTTGACAAAGAGACCATTCACATTCATATAGAGAATAATCAGCTGCAGATGAGCCACCCAATGGCATTACACTATTTGCAAATGGACGATCAGCTCAGCGGTTAATTAAATGCTTCAACGACACAGGTACTGAAATCCCGCATACTTTATACTGCCGGTGATACCAATTTTGTATTGCGTGATTTTAAACTCAATGCTACTAAAAAACTTGCTTCGGCGACGGTTGGTTCAGGAATGAACAACCGTGAAAGCGATGCATTGATTTTTGATATCACCAATGGCAGTGTGACCGAACGTGTCACGGTTTTTGGTGCAGCAGGTGTCTTAGGTAGAGCCGTAATCCGTGATATCGGGAAGACAAAAGTAGCTATAACTTACGGTGCGCGTATTATTGAGTTGCCGTTTGCACTGCACCTAAAAGATTTTCAGTTGGAGCGCTATCCGGGTTCAATGTCACCCGCATCCTATGCCAGTGAAGTCGTGCTGATTGACAAGCGTCACATGGTGGAGCGTCCGTTTCGCATCTATATGAACAACATATTGAATTATGAGGGCTTTCGTTTTTTTCAGTCATCGTATGATCAGGATGAGCAAGGAACGGTGCTTTCTGTCAATAAAGATCCCGGAACACTGATTACCTACATCGGCTATACGATGCTGACAATTGGCATGTTTCTCTCACCGTTTCTGCTGAAGGGGCGTTACCGAAAACTGAATGCCAAGGCACTGAAGGCGGCTCGAGAGCATCAAAATCTGGCGGCAGCTCTGATGGCGGCAGTACTGTTTTTGGTTGCTGTGCCGAGCGAGGCTGATGAGTTAAGCCCTGTTGTTAAAGAGGTGCTTTCGTTTGACAAAAAACACGCCGATGCATTTGGCAGACTTATTGTGCAAGATACCGCCGGACGTATGAAGCCAATGGATACACTCGCACTGGAGGTGGTCAATAAAATCTACCGTTCCGACAGCATGATGGGGCTTGATGCCAATCAGATTCTTTTAGGAATGATGATGGCTCCCAAAGCATGGCGTGAAATTACCATGATTCAAACATCGCATAAAGAGATCAATAAAATTATTGCCATCAAAAAGGGTGTCAAAACTGCCTCGTTTTCACAGTTTTTTGAATTTCCCGATACACTAGAGGGCTACAAACTGGCAGAGTACGTTGATGAAGCCACGCGAAAATCACCGGGTAAGCGCAATAAGTTTGATAAAGCCGTGCTTAAAGTTGATGAACGCGTCAATATTGCCTATATGGCATATTCAGGTGCCTTAATGAAAATATGGCCGCGTCCCAATGACAAAACACATAAATGGTTTGCTACCATTGATGCATTGAAGAGCTTTGAAACCGTGGACTCCGAAGGGATTCGTGCCATTGCCATGAACTATTTTACGGCAGTAGATGAGGCACGCCAAAGCGGAGACTGGAGCATGGCAGATGACGCATTGGGAAATATCGCAAAATATCAGCATTTTTACGGGGTTGCGGTCTATCCGGATGCCATGAAAGTAGATTTGGAAATTTGGTACAACCATGCGCAGCTTTTTGAACGGCTGTGGCCACTCTACTTTTTAGTCGGTTTTGTGTTGCTGATTTTATCGTTTGTTAAAATTATCAAACCGTGCTTTCAGATAGGGTGGGCATCCAAAAGCGCTTTGCTGCTTCTTGTTCTCTTTTTTGTTGCCCATACGGCCGGTTTGGCCGTTCGGTGGTATATTTCGGGACATGCTCCGTGGTCCAACGGCTATGAATCTATGATCTACATTGCGTGGGCAACGGTGTTTGCCGGCTTTATTTTTGCTAAAAATTCACCTATTACTTTAGCATCAACGAGTATTTTGACCGGACTTATTTTATTTGTGGCGCATCTTAACTGGATGGATCCGCAAATTACGACATTGGCACCGGTACTCAATTCATACTGGTTGAGTATCCATGTCTCCATTATTACGGCAAGTTACGGATTTTTGGGACTAGGAGCGTTGCTCGGATTTATTACACTGATCCTTTTTATTGTCAAAAATACTGCTAATTCACATAAAATTTCGCTCTCTATTAAAGAGCTCAATGCTATTAACGAAATGAGTCTGATGATTGGTTTGATCTTGCTGACAGTCGGGAACTTTATGGGAGGTGTTTGGGCCAATGAAAGCTGGGGTCGTTATTGGGGTTGGGATCCTAAAGAAACCTGGGCATTGGTAACTATTTTGGTTTACGCCGTGGTGATTCACTTACGTTTCATTAAATCGCTATACTCAGACTATATTTACAGCGTTGTATCGCTGTTGGCTTTCACATCAGTGATTATGACCTATTTTGGTGTCAACTACTATTTGGCAGGAATGCACTCCTATGCCAAAGGCGACCCGGTACCGATCCCTGATTTTGTGCCGGTGACTTATGGTATTATATTTGCCTTTGTTATTGCGGCATACATTAAAGAGTATGTCGTTAACAAGAATGAGACAAAGGCGTAAGCACAGATATTTCTACTTGAACCAGCTTTTGACTCTGTCAAATGTTGATTCAAAAATACCTTCATGCGGTTTTGCTTCATCAAGTCCAAAAGACTCTTGCAGTTTTGAGAGCAGTTCCACTTGGGCATCATTAAGCTTTTTAGGATAGGTGAGGGTGATTTGAGCAACAAGGTCACCTTTTCCGTGCCCGTGTACATCGGCAATGCCTTCGCCCCTAAAGCGGAATGTCTGTTTGTCTTTAGTGCCGACATCAAGTTGCAGCGTCAACTCACCGGTGAGTGACGGAATGCTGATGCTTTCACCCAGAATAGCTTGCGTGAAAAAGACCGGTACCTCCAAATAGACATCATTGTCACGACGAATAAAATGCTCATCGGGCTGGACATAAAAGGTAACGTAAAGATCGCCGCGTGTGCCACTCTTGCTAATATTGCCTTTGCTTGAGACACGAAGACGATTGTCACTGTCAACGCCGGCAGGAACGTTGATGGTAGCGGTTTCATTGATCTCTTCAAAACCTTGCCCGTGACAATCAGGACACTGTTCTGCAGCACTGCTGCCTTCGCCGTGACAGGCCGGGCATGTTTGTGAAAAGGTCATAAATCCCTGACGCATATAGATCTGACCTTTACCGCCACACTGATGGCAGGATGTGAGCTTGCCGTTTTTGGCTCCGGTTCCTTTACAGCTGCGGCACGCTTTTTTGTATCGAAAATTGATTTCTTTATTGCATCCAAAGACTGCCTCATGAAAACTGATCTCCATCTGTGTGGCGAGATCCAGCGCATATTTGTCACCATTTCGTTGTGAACGACGGCTGCCTCCGCCGCCAAACATCTCTTCAAACATGGAACCAAGATCATCAAAACCGCTAAATCCGGAGCTGCGCCCGGCGGTACCTTGAAGCCCTTCTTTGCCATAACGATCATAAATACTTCGCTGCTGATCATCACTTAAGACCTGGTATGCCTCATTGCAAAGTTTAAATTTATGTTCGGCTTCAGCATCATCGGGATTGGCATCGGGATGATATTTTTTCGCCATTTTACGATAGGCTTTTTTAATTTCAGTTTTCGTTGCTGATTGTGTGATTTCTAAAATTTCATAATAACTTAATGTTTCCACAGTAATAGACCTACATGTAAATTTTTTTGGAATTATAGCTTGTTAGCGCGTTCTATTCAAGGTTTAATTGGTTATATTAATCTCATCCTATGCTGAATATGCTACAATAAGGGAAAGAAATAAAAATATTATAATTTATGAATTTTAAGGAATTAAGATGAAAAAAGCCTTCACCATGCTTGAGCTGGTCATTGTCATTGTGGTTATCGGTATTTTGGCGGCAACGGTGGCGCCGGCATTTCAACGTGATACAAACGGTGAAGCGGCACAGCAGTTTCTCAATCATCTCCGCTATGCACAACATCTAGCCATGGTAGAAGATCAGTATGATCCCAATACTGCCAACTGGTTTTTAGCGCGTTGGCAGATGCGACTTCACTCAAACGGACAATACACGATTGGCAGCGATGCCAATTTGGACGGTGATCTGGTTTGGAGTGAACTGGCAACCAATCCGCTAGATAATAACAAACGTCTTGATGGAGGTGTCATTGCCAATGATGGAAACAAAACACAAGAGCTTGATCTCAACGGTGAGTATGATGTCAGCATTTCTTTTGGCGGCGGATGTGCAGGCGCCAATCCGCTGATTATTACGTTTGACCATCTTGGACGACCGCTATTGGGTGATATAAGCGGTGATGCCGTTTCGTATCCGGCCAACAGACTGCTGGCAAATGCCTGTAATATTACCTTTAGCGGTGGGAGCGAAGGGAATGTGGTTGTAACGATCACTCCGGAGACCGGATATGCTTTTATACAGTAGATATTGTGTAGATTACCGCTAAAACAAATAGGATTTATGCTATATTTCATGCTTGAAATTCTGATGTCAGAAAAAAAACTTTAAGGGAAACCGATGAAACTGTACGCGCCGTGGGAAAAAACTTTTAAAAAAATTGCCACACCGTTTGAGCATTTTTTGCATGCACAGACCACAACCGGTATTGTGTTGATGTTTATGACCGTTATGGCCTTGATGCTTGCCAATTCGCCGTTTGCTGAAACCTATGCCCACTTCTTTCATACTAAAGTAGATATTGCCATTGGTGATTGGCATCTCGAACACAGTATTCACCATTGGATTAATGATGGACTGATGGCGATTTTTTTCTTTATTATCGGACTGGAGATTAAAAGAGAGATTTTAGTTGGAGAACTCTCTAACATTAAAGTCGCCATCTTGCCTATTTTGGCTGCTATTGGAGGCATGGTAGTGCCCGCGCTTATTTATACGGGAATTAACTACGGCGGAGAAGGTGCCGGTGGCTGGGGTATTCCGATGGCAACGGACATTGCGTTTGCTATTTCTGCTTTGGTGCTTCTTGGCAATCGGGTTTCACCTGCCTTGGTAACTTTTTTAGTGGCTTTGGCAATTGTCGATGACTTGGGTGCGGTTATTGTGATTGCGCTGTTTTATACCGAACAGATTCATCTGCTTTCATTAGGTTTGGCCGGCTTCTTCTTTTTGGTCATGATAGTGCTCAACCGCGTGGGCATTCATATGATTTTGCCCTATTTTATTGTGGGACTTTTTATGTGGTTTTTTATGCTTGAGTCGGGTGTTCATGCGACCATAGCCGGTGTTATTGCGGCAATGGCCATTCCTTCAAAGCCCAAGCAGCCGCCCGAAGAGTTTACAAAAGAGACAAGAGCACAACTGGATGAGTACGATACCTATCCCGTAGGCAAGGCCTACATGCTGCATGAAAAACAGAAAGCCATTTTGCAAAATATTAAAGACCGTATTGATGCTGTAGGCACTCCTGCTTCACGATTGGAACATGACCTGCATCTTCCCGTTGCACTTATTGTTATTCCGCTTTTTGCACTTGCCAATGCCGGCATCTCTATCGATTTTTCTTCTATTGGAGAGACCATTGTCACGCCGGTGTCGATCGGTATTATTGCCGGATTAATTCTGGGCAAAGTTCTTGGCATTGCCGGTGTTGCATGGCTGGCAATTAAACTGGGCATCGCCAAGCTTCCCGAAGGGAGTAGCATGAGTCAGGTTTTTGGTGTCGCTTTTCTTGGTGGAATCGGCTTTACCATGTCGATTTTTGTTGCAGACTTGGCGTTTGCCGGAAGTGACGAATTGATTTTTCAAGCAAAGGTGGGCATACTTTCGGCCTCTTTATTTGCAGGACTTTTTGGTTTTTTCTGGCTGAAGTATATAGCAAAATCACCTTCAAACGAAGCATTAAAGTCATAAAGTGTCGTAGCGGATCGTTGACAAAAACATAGTACAATGTGCTATGTTTTTATCTTCAAAACGTCTTTTATTGAAGCATCTTGTGTTGTTGGCAGCCTCGTTGGTGTTGCCGAAACGCTTGCATGGCGATGCGCTGTTATGGCAAACCATCGCGCAGGTGCAGCATGATTTGTTTCCTGCATCTTCAGGGGTACCGACTCTTAAAGAGATTGCTGCTACGACATACCTAAAGCGCGTTATGCGTGAAACGCGGGTAACACAAGAGCACAAAGCATTTATTCGCAACGGTGAACGATGGCTTAATGAAACTTCTCAAGAACAATATCACAAGAGCTATACCGCTTTGAATGCGTCACAGCGCCAGGCGTTATTGCAACGTATTTCAAAAGAGTCGTGGGGAGAGCGCTGGATAGCGACGTTGTTGACCTATATTATGGAAGCGATGCTTTGTGATCCGGTTTATGGTGGAAATATTGGAGAAGTTGGCTGGAAGTGGTTGCATCATACCCCGGGAAAACCGCGTCCCTCAAAGGCACTGGTATGATTTATGATGTCTGCATTATCGGCAGTGGTGCCGGTGCGGCTCCCGTTGCCCATGATCTCTCTAACGCCGGATTTAAAGTGATTGTTTTGGAGAAAGGTCCTTGGTATAACGAAGACGATTTTACCAAAGATGAAGTGGCAGTAAGTCGTCGCAACCTCTACACGCCACTGCTTAAAGATGAGCAACATGTTATTAATGAGCGACTTGAAGATGGTACTACAAAACGTTATGTTGGCAGTGAGTATAACTGGAGCTTTTGGAATGGTTCCATGGTGGGCGGATCATCGAATTTAATGAGCGGATATTTCCATCGTATGAAACCTAACGATTTTAAACTTAGAACAGTCTTTGGTGATATTAAAGGTGCCAATGTTGCTGATTGGCCGATTGATTATGACCTATTGGAGCCTTATTATGATAAAGTAGAAAAAGTTGTTGGGGTTTCGGGCAGTGTTGTCAAGCATCCATTTGCCGAACCGCGTTCGAGCAAGAATTTTCCGTACCGACGTCTGGAAGAAAATAAGGTGACACGATGGTTTGATATTGCATGTAAAAATTTAGGTTATCATAGCATACCGACACCTCGTGCCATTCTTCCTGTCGATGCGCTAAAGCGTCACGCCTGTTCGTATTCTAATTTTTGCGGTAGTTACGGATGTGCTACGGGAGCAAAGGGAAGTGCCAGAGCGGCGCTTCTGAATCAATGCAAAGCACAGATACTCAGTGAAGTTTTTGTCTATAAGCTTGAGAGCAATAAAACAAAAATCACCGGAGTCTATTATTATGATAAAAAATTTAAAAGTCATTATGTTGCCGCTGCCATATTTGTAGTCGCGGCACAAGCTATAGAAAGCAGCCGACTGCTTCTGAATTCAAGAAACAGATATTTTCCTAATGGGATGGCCAATAACGCCGGTCAAGTCGGAAAAAATTTAATTTTTTCTGCCGGCGGTGCAGGGGAAGGGCGTTTTATTTTTGAATCATTAAGCAGACAGCAGCAAGAAGAGCTGATGCAGCCCGGACTCTTTTTTAACCGCTCGCTGCAAGACTGGTATGAGTACCGTGAAGAGGGTGTAAAACGAAAAGGAGGCACCATTGATTTTCTTTTTGAACATGCCAATATTATCTCTCGTACAACACGACAGTTTTATGATGACACGGGTAAGATATTATGGGGAGTAGCACTGCAAGACAAGATTTATAAAGCAGTAACGGCATCACGGGTTCTGACTTTTGAAGTTTTCAATGACTGGTTGCCTACGGATGATTGTTATGTTAGCGTTGATGATAAGGTAAAAGACAAGTATGGTATACCCGTGGGTGTGATTCATTTGAATGCCCATAAAGATGATCTTATAGTGGGTGAATATCTTGCAAAGAAAGCAGTCACTGTTTTACAGAAGATGGGTGCCGTTGATATATCTTACTCAATCTCTTCTTCACCGCCACCCAATTTGGTTGCGGGCGGATGCCGTTTTGGAGATGATGCAAACACCTCGGTACTTGATGTTAACTGCAAGGCGCATGAGCTTGAAAATCTGTATGTCACCGATGCCAGTTTTATGCCTACAGGAGGCAGTGTGCCCTATACATGGACTATTTATGCCAATGCGTTTCGGGTAGCCGAAGCAATACACCGGCATTTAAAAAGAGCTAGGGTGCAGTAGCGTTTTCTTTCTCAAAGAAATAGTTGGTTGCCTCAACAAAACCTTCAACACTGCCGCAGTCAAAACGTTTTCCTTGAAACTTGTAAGCGAGCACCATCCCTTTTTTTGCCTGTTCGCACAGTGCATCGGTGATTTGGAGTTCTCCGTTTTTCCCCGGCTTGGTTTTTTGAAGCACGGTAAAAATATCGGGCGTTAGAATATAGCGCCCAATAATGGCAAAATTTGAAGGAGCGCTCTCGTTGTCAGGCTTTTCAACCATATTGGAGACTACAAAAACATCCTCTTCAAGTACGCTTCCTTCAATAACACCGTATTTATGAATCTCGTCCTTGGGAACTTCCATAATAGCAACAATACAGCATCTGTATTTATTATACAGATCAATCATCTGGCGTAAGACACCGTCACCGTCAGGATTTACGCACAAATCATCAGCTAGAATAACGGCAAACGGGTCTTGCTTGCCTACAAGTACATTGCCTTTAAGAATAGCGTCACCAAGTCCCTTCATCTCATTTTGCCGTGTGTAGGTAAAGGTGCAATTGGCAATAATATGGCGAATCTCTTGAAGCAGCACCTCTTTGGAGGAGTTTTGAATTTGATGTTCCAACTCATAAGAGATGTCGAAATGATCGGTGATAGCACGTTTTCCCCGTCCCGTAATCACTGCCATAACATTACACCCGGCATTCATTGCCTCTTCAACGCCGTACTGGATAAGCGGCTTGGTTAAAATGGGAAGCATCTCTTTAGGCATTGCCTTGGTTGCGGGCAAAAATCGTGTTCCGTAGCCTGCAGCAGGGAATAAACATTTTTGAATCATACAATCTCCTGTTATATTTGGATGGGATTATATCATGTATTAATAAAAAAAGAGTGGTACCAGTAGGCGGACTCGAACCGCCACGGCCGTGAAGCCATCGGATTTTGAATCCGACGTGTCTACCAATTTCACCATACTGGCATATGAACGGGGAGTGACATCATAGTTGTTTTTTTCTTAAACTCTTGTAAATACATGTAAATATTTTTAGTGTTGTGTCGATAGTACTGTTAAGACCAACAAGCTATAGAGTGGAGGTGCTTTGTGCGAATTACGAGTGGAATGTACTATAAAAATATAGACACCAGCAATACACAACTCAATAAAGAGCTTTTTGATGTGAATCGTCAAATCTCTTCAGGACGTACCATTCAGTATGCTCATGAAGATTCTGAAATTTTTTCAAAAACACTTCGACTCGATGATGAAGTTGCAACCCTGACCCAAGTTCGCGACAGTTCTCAAGCAGCCTATAAATTCAGCACCCAAACTGACAGTACTATTGGTGAGATGGAGCATATATTGCGTTCGTTTCGAACCACATTGCTCGCTGCAGCCAATGAGACGAATGCTGCGGAGAGCTATTATGCTTTGGCTGCTGAACTTGAAGGGATGAAGACAAACTTAATGAGCCTTGCCAATACTTCCATTGACGGCAAGTATCTTTTTTCCGGAACCAACACCGGTGTCAAGCCTATTGATTCGGACGGAAGCTACCGAGGCAATGATGGTGATATGAATGCATTTTTTGGCAATGGTGTTCAGCAAAAATATAATATTACGGGGCAAGATCTTTTTTTTGGCAATGAGGGAAGTGTGCATAGAGAGGTGAGTACCAACATAAAGTCAATTCATGCAACAACAGCACAGGCCATAACGGCAAATGACACCATATTGGATTTAATGGGTGGCAACAGCGGGGTTCAAAATTTCTACATCCGCGGCACGCAAAGTGACGGCAGTACATTTAAAGAGATTATTACTCTTAACGACACCGATACGGTAGATGATCTGCTAAGGGGTATTGCCAATGCCTACGGAGACAGAGTTGACGTAAGCATGAATAACGGTTATATCACTATTAAAGACAAAGCAACAGGTTCGAGTAAATTGGATTTTCATATTGTTGGCAATACGGGGGCTACAGCTACCGATATTGATACGCTCGGCGGCACTATTAAAGAATTTAATAAAAGCGCTTTGGCGCCCTCCGCTACAGCAACAGGTACTGAAGCTGCCATTTATGACAGAACGCTGTTCGCACAGGATGGGGCAAGTGTGACATCCAATGTATCTCAAATCATCTCATCCAACAATGGTATTGCCGTTGACGAGACAAAGCTGGCAGATGTTTTTTCAAACCTCTCCTCAACATTGCATATTGAAGGCAATCGTATTGACGGAAGTGCCTTTAATATTGATATTGGCTTTGGTTCTCCGGCCACGGTAAGCGGTGATTACAGTTACAATATTGCCAATGGTGCCGGAGCCGATACCGATGGTGCCGATATGACCTACCGACAACTGCTCGATGTTATTAATATGGCAATGAACAATAATGTGCCAACAGACAATGATGCCTCTTATCGTGCTGCCATCGAGGCATCTAATGTCAATTCCAGTGTCAATCTGACAACAGACGGGCGTATTGAGTTTGTTGACAAGAATAATATAGTTACACAGGCCAATATTGCTATGTATGACAACAACAGTGATGATTTTACGAACACCAACGGTGCTATGGCAACATTTAATACAAATAATGCGCTGAGTGTTCGTGATCCAAAAACCGATTTTTTCGGTGTTATTGATGAGGCGATTTTTGCAGTAAAAGAGGCACGGGGGTATCCTGACGGCAATGCAGATAATCCGAGAAACAACGGTATTTCCAATGCCTTGAGTATGCTTGATGATCTTTTAGACCATACGATTCGGATGCAGACAGAATCGGGAGCACACTCCAATACACTTACTAATGCTCAAGAACGAACACAGATGCTGCTTGTCAGTACGCAAACCCTGCGTTCTGAAGTAATTGATACTGATATTGCAGAAGCTTATTTGCGTCTGGAACAACTCAAGCTCAATCAGCAGGCGACACTTTCGACCGTTTCTAAAATTTCTCAACTCTCTTTAGTAAATTATCTCTAAAAATTTGTCAAAAAACTCCTGATTGTGGAGCTTTTTTGATATACTCTTATTTATTTTTTATTACTTTTTCAAAGGAAATATCATTTTACGTGATACACTCTTTATTATTACAATAGGGCTGCTTTTATACCTGGGTGTAGCTACTATTCTTTCCGATGCTGAGCTTATTGGAAGTTTTGGCTCTTTAGTGGCATCATACAATCATCAAATATTCGGTGCCCTTTCTTATGTGTATTTATTGGTTTTAATTATTCCGTTATATTATTTTTACCGTCATCCTATGGTGAGCAGCAGAGGTATTGAACTGATGGTTGCCTATGCTCTGTTTTTTTTCTCGCTGCTTATTTTTCAAGCCATGGTGGCAGAAAATGAAATGCGCGGCAGTTTCGGCGGAAATTTTGTTGATATGCTTGCCCCTTATATCGGTCTGTTTGGTGTTGGTGTTGTTTGGTTAATGACGCTCTCTTTGTCTGTTATACTCATTGTAGACAAGGGCATAGATGAGCTATTGCAGCCAATGAAAGCATTTATTTTTAACCAAGATGAAGCACGTGAGGTGATTGGACCCCCAGTAGTCAAGCAGCATCCAGCAGAGCCTAAACAACAGGCGACACCGCGCAAGAACGCATTATCAGCAGCTGCAACGGAGGTGAACGAGGATCGAAAAGTATCTCAAAAAGAGATAGAATCTTCTTCTGTTGCGCAGAAAGATGCTGTTGTCGCTTTAACACAAGAAGCCCCTAGCGACAAGCCGACTATAGTGACATTGGCAAAAAAAGTGAAAGAGGGTAAGCATGCTGTTGTTGTTGAAGAACTTGAGGAGAACAAAAAACTTCTCGAGCAGATTGACAAGGGTAAAACCGAAAAGCCCAAAAACTTTAAACTGCCAAAACTGGACTTTTTGGCCGTAGCACCCAAGCAAAAAAATGCCATTGATGAAAAAGAGCTTGACGATAAAATCCGCCATCTCATCGAAAAGCTGGCACAGTTTAAGATTGAAGGCGATGTTATTCGCACCTATGCGGGTCCGGTAGTCTCAACGTTTGAATTTAAACCGGCAGCCCATGTCAAAGTCTCTAAAATTTTAAATCTTCAAGATGATTTGGCCATGGCGCTTAAAGCAGAAACCATACGTATTCAAGCACCCATTCCGGGTAAAGATGTGGTCGGCATAGAAATCCCCAATAAAAGTGTTGAGACTATCTACTTGCGAGAGATTTTTGAAAGCAAGCTTTTTAAAGAGGCCTCTTCACCGTTGACGATTGCATTGGGTAAAGATATTGTCGGCAAACCGTTTATTACTGATTTGAAAAAACTACCGCATCTGCTAATCGCCGGAACGACGGGTAGTGGTAAAAGCGTAGGTATAAATGCGATGATCTTAAGTCTGCTCTACAAAAACTCTCCCGATCAATTGCGTCTGCTGATGATTGATCCGAAGATGCTAGAGTTTTCTATATATAATGATATTCCGCATCTTTTGACTCCCGTTATCACCAAAGCCAAGCAGGCGATCGCCGCGCTAAG
Source organism: Campylobacterales bacterium (assembly GCA_024277395.1). GTDB lineage: Bacteria > Campylobacterota > Campylobacteria > Campylobacterales > Sulfurimonadaceae > QNZR01. Next base: position 20,078 of record JAJRVF010000176.1, on the reverse strand, counting down.
CAATATGGTCGGTGAGATGGAGCGTCGTTATGCTTTAATGAGTGAGAGTCGTACGAAAAATATTGAAAACTATAATGAAGAAATTAAAAAAGAGGGTGGTGAAGCCCTGCCGTATATTGTCGTGATTATTGATGAGCTCGCAGATCTTATGATGACCAGCGGAAAAGATGTGGAGTTCTCGATTGCCCGTTTGGCTCAGATGGCACGTGCGAGCGGTATTCACCTTATTGTGGCAACGCAGCGACCAAGTGTTGATGTTGTTACCGGACTTATAAAAGCAAATCTCCCTTCGCGTATTAGTTACAAAGTAGGGCAGAAGGTTGACAGTAAAATTATTTTAGATGCACAGGGTGCCGAATCGCTTTTGGGGCGTGGCGATATGCTTTTTACACCACCGGGCGTGAGTGGCTTGATTCGGCTGCATGCACCATGGAGTTCCGAGGATGAAATAGAGCATATTGTGGAATTTGTCAAAGCGCAACGTGAACCGCAATATAACAATGCTTTTTTAAGTGATCCGAATGACGGAAGTGCTTCTGCTGAAGGAGGCGGAGCAGCTTTGGGCGAACTTGATCCTATGTATGAAGCGGCAAAAAATGTGGTATTGACCGATAAAAAAACCTCCATTAGCTACTTGCAGCGAAAGCTCCAAATTGGGTATAACCGTTCAGCTAACATTGTTGAACAGTTAGAACAACGCGGTGTTCTGTCTGCTCCCAACAGCAAAGGGAATCGCGAAATTCTTTAATAGATGTCACTATATTACACATAAGTTCAATTACTTTTTTGACTTATGAGTAGTTTTGTAACATATACGACTTCTTCAATTGTTCTTCTGATATAATCGTCTTTTAAATTTAAATTCATGCAGGAGTCATAATGGCTTTTTTAGACGAGTATAAGGCACATGTTGCTGAGCGCGAAACCTTAGGCGTTCCACCCCTTCCACTTTCGGCTGAACAGACAGCAGAGGTAATTGAACTGATTAAAAGTAATTGTACGGATGAACTGTTAGATCTTCTAACCAATCGTGTGGCACCGGGTGTTGATGATGCTGCATATGTCAAAGCGGCATTTTTAAATGATGTGGCTTCTGAAGCTGTTACAGTTGATTGTATTGCTCCTGAAAAAGCAGTAGAGATGCTGGGCATGATGCTTGGGGGCTACAATGTCAAACCTTTAATTGATGCACTCTCTTCTAAAAATGAAGCGGTTGTGACTGCTGCGGTAAAAGCACTCAGTAAGACGCTGTTGGTGTACGATGCGTTTAATGATGTTGAAGAGCTTCACAAAGCCGGTAATGCTGCAGCAACCGAGGTGATGACATCGTGGGCCAACGCCGAATGGTTTACTTCAAAACCGGAGTTGGCGGAGAAAATTACTGTTACCGTGTTTAAGGTGGAGGGTGAAACCAATACCGATGATCTCTCTCCGGCATCTGAAGCATTTACCCGTTCGGATATTCCGCTGCATGCCAACTCAATGTTAATAGCCAAAATGGATGATCCGATCAACACCATTAACGAACTGAAGAAAAAAGGGCATCCGGTAGCTTATGTCGGTGATGTCGTAGGAACGGGAAGTTCGCGAAAATCAGGCATTAATTCGGTGCAGTGGCACATGGGCGAAGATATTCCGGGTGTTCCGAATAAGCGTACCGGCGGGGTTGTCCTTGGTAGTACTATTGCTCCTATTTTCTTTGCAACAGCAGAAGATTCGGGTGCCCTTCCTTTAGAGCTGGATGTGACCAATATGAATACAGGTGATGTGATTGACATCTATCCGTACAAAGGCGAAGCGCATAAAGATGGACAGTGTATTGCCACATTTAAACTCAATCCCAATACCATTACCGATGAAGTGCGTGCGGGTGGTCGGATTCCACTTATTATTGGCCGTGGATTGACCTCGAAAGCCCGCAGTGTTTTAGGTATGGGGCCGAGTGATATTTTCTTAACGGCAGAGCAGCCAGATGATACAGGCAAAGGGTTTACTTTAGCACAAAAAATGGTTGGTAAAGCTTCAGGTCTTTCAGGCGTGCGTCCAGGCATGTATGTAGAGCCGGAAATGTCAACGGTCGGTTCCCAAGATACTACCGGACCGATGACACGTGACGAGATCAAAGAGCTTGCCGCTCTTGGTTTTAATGCCGACTTAGTGATGCAGTCATTTTGTCATACGGCAGCATATCCAAAACCCTCAGATGTGGTGATGCACCATACACTACCGGATTTTATCTCTAATCGTTCCGGTGTGGCACTTCGTCCCGGTGATGGGGTGATTCACTCATGGTTAAATCGTATGGTACTTCCGGACACGGTCGGTACCGGTGCAGATAGCCATACGCGTTTTCCAATAGGCATTTCATTTCCGGGCGGTTCGGGTATTGTAGCATTTGCCGGGGTAACCGGTTCAATGCCGCTGACGATGCCGGAATCGGTATTGGTTCGCTTTAAAGGGGAGTTGCAACCGGGAATAACGTTGCGTGATTTGGTAAATGCTATCCCGCATCAAGCCATCAAAGAGGGACTTTTAACGGTAGAGAAAAAAGGGAAGAAAAATATTTTTGCCGGTCGTATTTTAGAAATTGAAGGACTTCCTGATCTTAAGGCAGAACAAGCGTTTGAGCTTTCTGATGCTTCGGCAGAGCGTAGTGCTGCCGCGTGTACCGTTAAGCTCAATAAAGAGCCGGTGCTGGAGTATTTAAAATCAAATGTCACACTTTTAGAGCAGATGATTGAATCCGGTTACGAAGATAAGCGCACCATTCAGCGTCGTATTGACAAAATGAAAGAGTGGATTGCCAATCCGGTATTAATGGAAGCCGATGCCGATGCCGAATATGCTGCCGTGCTTGAGATTGATCTCAACGAGATCACTGAGCCGATTTTGGCATGCCCTAATGATCCGGATGATGTAGCGACATTAACCGAAATTTTGGCCAATCCCAAGCGTCCGCATATTATCAATGAGGTATTTGTCGGTTCGTGTATGACCAATATTGGCCATTACCGCGCATTGGGTGAGGTACTTAAAGGAGAGGGTGCCGTTCCGACACGCCTATGGGTTTGTCCACCGACAAAAATGGATGAAAAACAGTTGACTGAAGAGGGGTACTACTCACTCTTTGGTGCGGCAGGAGCACGTACCGAGGTTCCAGGCTGTTCTTTATGTATGGGAAATCAGGCACGCGTCGCCGATAATGCCGTGGTATTTTCAACGTCAACGCGTAACTTTGATAACCGCCTAGGCAAAGGAGCGCAAGTCTATCTTGGCTCGGCAGAACTGGCAGCTGTTTGTGCCATGTTGGGTTATTTGCCGACAAAAGAGGAGTATTTAAATATTGTTCCTAAGAAAATTGGCGGTAAAGAAGAGGAGATCTATAAATACCTTAACTTTAACCTGATTCCGGACTACAAGCTGGATTAATACATACGCGCATTTACATGTAAATTATATTCGATTTGATTTGCATGTTTTGCTAGAGGGAGGAGGAAGGTTGCTCTTAAAGAGCTGCCGTCAACTCCAGTCAAGGAGCCGTTGCTCCCCTTCAAGAGCGCGGATATGCGTGACATCCTGGCTCATCTCAATGACCCCTCTGTAAGTACCGTCTTCATCGCGTACGGCAAAATACTGAATGTGGACGAATTGTCCTTTAAACTGAATCCAGAACTCGGCGACATCTTCTCTTCCGGCTTTAAACTCTTCTAAAATTCTGAGTACCTGATCGACACTTTTTGGCGGATGACAAAACTTTACTTCACGACCGATAATACCGGCACTTCGGGGAAAAACACGCTCATCACCGCGATTGTAAAAAACCACTTGATCGTTTTCGTTGACATAGGTAATGTCAACAGGCAGAATTCTAAAAATGGAGTTGACCTGCGCCGGTGTTAAATAGCCCTCATCATAGTGGGTCTTATCATCAATACCAAACGGGAGCTTTCGCTGCTGCGTATCGTCGCTCGGATGAATGTACGTAACTTCAGGGTAGGGTGGCGGCGGTGTCTCAAACATCCAGCCAATCTATTCGTCACCCTCACGAAACTCTTTCCACTCCTCTTCACTTAAAAGCTCCAGTGCATTGGGAAGCAGTCGTCCCTCTTCAACCTGCATGATATGTTCCAATGAGCGAAAGAGTGTCTGTGTTGTCATAATAATGGCTTCTGTATCACCGCTTTTGAGCGCTTTTCGTGCTGCTTTGATCTCGTCGCGAATTTGATCATGGAATGCCCACATGTTTTGAGAAGGACTGGTCCAGCCGTGTTTTTCCAAATAAGGGAAGAGCTGATTCTCTTTACGTACAAAGTGCAGCTCAACAGTAGAAAGCTTATTAAAAAGTTCGGTAAAAAATTCTAGATTATTGTCAATACTGGTTGCTTGAAGCTGGCGGATATAATCACGCACAAGAAGATTCTCTTCAAGATAAACACGCACGGGATGCCCCTGTGGAAACTGATTCTCATAAGCTGAAGCTTGACTGTTTAAAAATTCACTCATCTAATGTCCTTGAATATTTTCGGAAGTATAGTTAAAAGTGAGGAGTGTTTTGTTGAGCCAAATCAACTCTAGCAAAAAAATTATTTTATAATATCATATCCTTCGGGAATAACAGCCTTAAATGGTGTGGTATTGCAATCAAAATTATATTCTTGTTTCGAAAAACGAATGGTGACGTTATGGCCAAGTTCATCTTGGTAAGCGATTGAAGCAAGGTCGTGATCAGGGTTGAATGCCAACAGAAACTTTTGGTCATTGTAGTGTGCTTCGGAGTGGTTGGCATCGAGTACGGTTGCATTGTGAAGGATATTAAAAATATCAATGTTGTCGTTGACCCGCTTGATAATTGCTTGTTCAAGTTCCGGTTCAATAATAGTTGCAACGTTGTGGTACACATAGAGTTCTTTTTCAATAGGCTCTTCGTAGCGCCACAGTGCGAAGCTGGGACGTTTGGCAAGCAAGCTGCCCCGATAGGTAATGGTTTTGTTATGTTCATCCGTAATACTTTGATTGAAATCGGCACGGAAGCTGTACAGTTCATTCTCTTCGGCACAAAGTGTTGTAACAAGAGCGAAACAAAGGAGTAATGTTTTCATAGCTGAAAGTATACATGTAAAATAAAGCTTTATAGTAAATGATTAAGATATTAAATAATATTAGTATAAATAGTGCCGCTTTACCAAAGGGTTATCTTTAAATGTGGTACAATCGCGATAAAATAAGAGAGAGAACAGGACAATATTACCATGCTACAGACGATGTTCGGAAAAATATTTGGAACGCAAAATGACCGTGAACTTAAAAAATATAGCAAGAGAGTGAATCAGATCAATGCCCTAGAGGCTCAATATGAAGCAATGAGCGATGCGGAGCTCCAAGCTGCATTTTTAGCGCTTAAAGAGCAGGTAAAGTCTGAAGAAAAATCGCTTGATGATGTACTGGTTTACTCTTTTGCCATAACGCGAGAAGCGAGCAAACGGGTTTTAAATATGCGTCATTTTGACGTACAGCTTATCGGTGGGATGGTATTGCATGAGGGGCGTATTGCCGAAATGAAGACGGGAGAGGGCAAGACACTGGTCGCCACCCTGCCTATTGTACTGAATGCTATGACGGGAAAAGGGGTACACCTGGTTACCGTCAATGACTATCTGGCATCACGGGACGGTAAAGAGATGGGAGTTCTTTATGAGTTTTTAGGCTACAGCGTCGGTATTGTTTTAGAAGATATGCATGATCCTGCGATGAAACGACAACAGTATGAGGCTGATATTACCTACGGAACCAATAATGAATTTGGTTTTGACTTTTTACGTGACAATATGAGCTATTCCAAAGAGCATATGGTGCAGCGAGGCCACCACTTTGTCATTGTTGATGAAGTGGATTCTATTCTTATTGATGAGGCACGTACGCCTTTGATTATTTCCGGTCCAACCGACCGCAAACTCGATAACTATCTCAAAGCCGATCAGGTAGCCAAAGCCTTGGTTAAAAATGAACATTTTACGGTTGATGAGAAAGATCGTGTAGTATTGATGACGGAAGAGGGCATTGCCAAGGCAGAAGAGCTTTTTGAAGTTGAGAACCTGTACTCCCTGGAAAACTCGGCACTCTCGCATCATGTAGATCAGGCATTAAAAGCCAATTATCTTTTTGAAATTGATGTTGACTATGTTGTCAAGGAGGGAGAAGTTGTTATTGTTGATGAATTTACGGGTCGCTTAAGTGAGGGACGACGTTTTTCGGAAGGGCTGCATCAAGCTCTAGAAGCCAAGGAGCGAGTCGAAATTAAAGAAGAGACGCAGACCTTGGCTGACATCACCTTTCAAAACTACTTTCGTATGTATGACAAGCTTGCCGGTATGACGGGTACCGCACAAACCGAAGCAACAGAATTTTCTCAAATTTACTCTCTTGATGTTATTTCCATACCGACGAATGTCCCTATTATTCGTGATGATCTCAATGACCTGATTTATAAAACAGAAGCCGAAAAATTTGAAGCAGTTATTATGCAGATTAAAGAGCTTCAGCAAAAAGGGCAGCCGATGTTGATTGGTACGGCTTCTATTGAGAAATCGGAATTGCTGCACGATTTATTGAAAAAAGAGAAGATTGCCCATACGGTGCTCAACGCTAAAAACCATGAGCAAGAGGGTGAGATCATTAAAGGAGCCGGTGCCAAGGGTGCAGTAACCATTGCAACCAACATGGCAGGTCGTGGGGTTGATATTAAGGTTAGTGATGAAGTTAAAGCATTGGGTGGTTTGTATATTTTAGGTACCGAACGACATGAAAACCGCCGTATCGACAACCAGCTTCGAGGACGTTCCGGTCGTCAGGGTGACCCGGGAAAGACTCAGTTTTTCCTGAGCTTAGAAGACAATCTCTTGCGTATTTTCGGGTCGGACAAAATTAAAAGCATTATGGAGCGTTTAGGGGTTGAAGACGGGGAATATATTGAGTCAAAAATGGTAACACGTGCAGTGGAGAAAGCACAGAAGAAAGTAGAGAATCTTCACTTTGAAGGGCGTAAAAATATTGTTGAATACGATGACGTCGCTAATGAACAGCGTAAGATTGTCTATAAGTTTCGCAATGATTTGCTAGACCCTGAATTTGATATTGGCAACAAAGTGAATGAAATTCGTGAAGAATATCTCTTTAAGACGTTGATGGAGTGTGATATTTATGATGGCGCTTCTCATGAAGATTTTAACCTGGAAAAACTGGCTTTGGTGCTTAAAGAGGAGATCAATTTCGATCTCGATACTGAAGCATTCAACGGCAAAGAATATGAAGATGTCGCCACGGAGCTTATTGCCATGGTGAAGCAAAGTTATGATGAGAAAATGTCGGTTCTCGATGCTCAAACCGTTGCCAGTATTGAGCAGGAGATCTACCTTAAGGCACTTGACAGCGCATGGCGTGAGCATCTGTATGCTATGGACAGCATGAAAACCGGTATTCGTCTGCGGGCGTACAATCAGAAAGATCCGTTGGTAGAGTATAAAAAAGAGAGCTACAATCTTTTTACAGAGTTGGTAGAGACAATTAAATACGAGACCATAAAAACCCTGCAGATTATTCAATTTAAAATGCAAGACGCCGAAGCCGAAGCTGAAGCGTTTGCTGCTAAGCTGGAGCAAGAGCAGCGACAGCGCGAGATGCAGATGTCGCTTAACAGCAGCGGTGAAAATGAGCCGCAAGGCAAGAAAATTGCACGCAATGACCCGTGTCCGTGCGGCAGCGGCAAAAAATACAAACAGTGTTGCGGCAAGAGCGGTCCTAAAAAAGGTGCATTTGCTTCTTGAATACACCATTAGTTCCCTATCTTGTCAAACGTTTTTTACGTTTTGATTCCGATCAGCCTTTTATTTTTCTCTCTGCCCTGCTGGCATTTTTAGGCATTGCATTAGGGGTCATGGTGTTAATAATTGCGATGGCACTCATGAACGGTTTTGATAACGAGTTTAAAAAAAAATTGACGGTGATGAACTATCCTCTTACCGTTTTACCCCGATTTTTCGGTGGTGTCAACAGTGAGCTGCTGCTTGACTTGGAGCGTAAATTTCCGGAGCTCTCCTTTAGCCCCTATGTCTCTTCACCGGTCATTGCGCGTAGTGGCAACCAGTTTGAAGGTGGATATCTTTTTGGAGTTAATTTTAGTGATGAAGCCAAGGTGAACCGTGTAGTGGCCGAGGCCCTCAAGGGTAAGAAGCTGGATCGATTTGATGTAATCGTCGGCAAGAGTATTATGGAGCAGTATCATCTCTACCCAGGCGATAAATTGACCTATATTTTTACACAGATGGAGCCCGGTGGGTTGGGTGCAACACCCAAGATGAAGCGTTTTGTCGTGCAGGGAAGTTTTGAGTCGGGGCTTTCAGCATATGACAAAGCCTATAGCTATACGACAATAGAGTCATTGCAAAAAGTGTTGCGTATTCCCTCCAACCAATATGACGGTATTCATATATACTCACCCTCGCCACAAAAAGATATTGAAAAAATCAAAGCAGAGCTCTCATCCAACGTCAGCATTAAAGGGTGGTGGGAAGATAATGCCAATTTTTTTGCAGCTTTGGAGATGGAAAAGACGGCACTGTTTATTGTCTTAATGTTGATTATTCTTATTGCTGCTATTAATATTATCTCGTCGTTGTTGATGACGGTGATGAATCGACGTTCCGAAATTGCTTTGCTGATCTCTTTGGGAGCTTCTCAGATAGAGATTAAAAAGCTCTTTTGCTGCTAGGAGTTATTATTGGGCTTAGTGGTGTTGCGGTCGGGATTGTGACGGGATTAAGCGGTCTATGGATTTTAAGCAGTTTCGATATTGTCTCACTGCCCAAAGATGTTTATCCTACCTCAACACTGCCGCTGGATTTGAGTCTTCTGGATTTTTCACTGATTGTCAGTGGTGCTTTTGTTATTGTGCTGATCTCCTCATGGTATCCGGCAAAAAAGGCATCTGAGGTGGATGTACTGAAAGTGTTGCGTAATGAGTAGTTTACTGCACTTTTTCAATTAAGTGTACCGGCAACAAGATAGTACGTTTTAACAGCTGAAACGGTGCGACTATAATATCTTGTGCCACAGCATTGGTAATAGTAGGGTTGTCCAGTTTTCCGCTGAGTGTCAAGGTGGTTGAGACCGATCCGTCATCACCAAAGAGCAGGTAGCCTACAATGGGAACCTTGGAAAGGGTACTTCCCAGATCGGTTTTTAAAGCTAACTGCATCTCTATGCTATTGTTGTTAAAATTGAATTCACCGTTGCCTTGAATACGTAACTCTTTGGAGTTGATATTGATGTCATGAACCATAATATTGCCATGCTCATAGGTAAAACCGGCATAAGCCTCTTTAACGCGCAGTCCTTTGGAGCTGTATTGTGGTAGTGAGAAGGTGCTTAAAGCCGGAAGTGTATTGGCAAACGCCAATACGTTGTTAATGACCTTATAATCTTTTAAAATAGTCTTTTTAACACGCAGTACACCTTGAAACAGTTCCGGAGTTCCGGAAATATAAAAGTATAAAGATCCCTTTTGGTGCTCTGCCAATGCTAAAAGACTGTTCATGAATGTATCATTAAATTGATCACCGTAAAGATGAAAATTATGCTTTTCATCAAGCTCAAACTGTGCTGTTCCTTCGGCATGCCGCAATGTGGCATAGATAACTGCTCCATCTTTGTATAGGCGCATCTCATCTATCGGTGCCCGTCGTTTCTTGGAGAGATACAGAAAGCTGTCGGTGGCATTGAGTGTAAGATGATTGTGTGATGCATTGCTCTCTTGCTGATTTTCAAAGAGTTTTGAAAGTTCGGGAATATTAAATCCAATGTCAGTGGCATTGATGGTGATGGTATCGGCAATGTTTACATGTAATTTATTATTAATGTTTAGTCGGGTAACTCCGTGATCGTAGCTTCCCTCAACACTATAATCATACAAAAAGGTCTCAGTATCAACTAAAACAGCATAAGGATAATGCAGTGCAGCATTGAAAGTCACGGTACCGTTGGTATCGGTGCTGCGAATGGTGAGGTTGCCCTCTGCTACAGCATTACGCTGTAGCAGTGCAGAGTAACGTGCAATATTGGAAATATCGGGTATATTGATCCACCAGCCCTGTGATGAAAAGAGCGCCGATACATTCAAAGCAGGAGCCGTAAAAAGGTGACTGCCGTTTACATTTTTATAGCTGATATTGAGGTCATTATTATTGCTGTAGAGCTCCTGAGGAAACGTATGTATATAGCCCAATTGAAACGTGCCCTGTTGCTTTTGGGTCATATAGTCACCCTGAAGTTGGAAATTGATACGATCTTGAATATAGAACTTGCTCTTTTCAATAGTAATACGATGGTTGTCGTATCGAAGTACTAACGGTGCAACTTTGATGTGCTGGTTATCATATTGAAAATGTCCAAACTCTTCCGTGCTAATGGTAAGAACGTCTTTGTAGCGAAAATGAATGTCATAGGTTGCATCATCTAAAGAGAGTTTATGATACTGCAGCGTATTGAGAGAGAGATCAATATTGGCAGTGTGCTGCGAAATGTTGATATCACCGAAAATCTTGGCCTGAACGGTGTCTTTAAAAGTGACTCCAATACCAGGAAGGATGAGAGAAAAATCCTCGAAGCGAAAAGGAGCCTCAAAGGCGTCAACATTGATACGATGACCGTCTAAAAGCCATTGCGAATGACTAAGAGCGAGTGTCTCTTTGTGCGAGCTGAGTTGATAGGTGGCTTGCGGTAGAAGTGTTGAGGTGTCAAGGGTTGTACCTTGAAAGGTGATGTGTTTGGGTGTGATAATGAGATTGGCACGGTGCTTTGCCGGATCCAGGTACCCCTGAATATCCGCATCAATATATGTTTGATAAGCAATACTTCCTTGCATAATATCAACATGTGTATTTGTAAGTTTTAAAGCAAGGTTTTTTACATGTAATGTTTCTCCCTTAAAAAGCACATCTCCTTCAGTAATATTAAAAACACCTTGAGCAGTTGTATCAAGCGTATGGAGATTGATATTCAGATTGAGATTGGTTTGGGTGACTCCTTGAGTCTGTTTTAGAGGCAGTTTAATATGATAAGTATCTAATATTTGTAAAACAGCATCGTCAAGCGGGGCTGTAGTAATAATATGAGCATCTAAAAAAAATTCATTTTGTGAGAAATCAATATCCAAATAACTTTGAGGAAGAGGATGATGCCGGTATCTGCCGTTATGGGGACGAATGTGAAGGATCCCTTTTTTAAAATGCAGCTTTGTATACTCCGTGACAATAGGGGCGAGATTGGGTGAAAAGGTGTAATGCATTTTGGGGAGATATGCTTTAGCCTCAAGTGTTGCTAAAAGTGTATCAGGGTGATTGAACTCATACACCCCCCGAAGATACTCAAGTGTATACTCGGGTGCTTCAATGTTGTTTACTGCCCATAGTATGACGGTTGGATCCAGCTCAAATGGCTCTACAGCATGAAGAAGATTTTTTATGGGCTGCAGAGAGTGAATATTAAATGAGATTGCTTTGGTTGTTGCTGTTGCAGCAATGGCCAGATCTGCAGTATCGGCAATATGACATTGGAGTGATGCATCAATAGCTTTACGATTCATATGTATGGTCAGTGTGCCGTCAACATTGGTATGGTATTGATGATTTTGAAGTGACTCTATTGCAACATGCAGCTGATTATTTTTGAACGAGAGTCGGCTTAAGAGTGACCATTGCCGGGAATTAGCTATGAGCTTTCCTTGACGCTCGGCATAATAAAAGGAGCCGTTAATCTCATTGACATGTATTTCAGAAAGCTCAATACGTTCAAAAAGTGTCAAAAAGATTTTGCTATTTTTAAGCAGGCTCTCTACAAGAGCCACATCAAAAGAAGGTCGGTACCTGCTTCCTTGTGCGGATATTTCGAGTTTATCGACTTTAACTAATAGTTTTTCATTCCATTTGATGTATAATTCTTTTGCTTTTACGGATGAGAAATCAACTTTCTCAATGACAATGCCATTTTGAAGGATAACAAAGAGCGCTATGAATGATACCGTCAAGAATATAATAAAGCCTACCAGAGTGATATGGATAATAGAAATAATTTTGTTGGCAATCATCTCACTCTTTTACTATTTAAACTTAAGCATGACCTCTGTAAAGGTGCTCTATATACCCCAAGGTTCTACAAAAAAGATTATAACATATCTCAATACAAAAAAAGGGATGGACATCACCCCTATAGACGGCTACATAGCCCGTCTTATTGGTATGCCGCAGCATGGCTGGATCTACATTGGACAAGAGCACCTGAGCCATGGAGACTTTCTTTATAAATTGGTTACGGCAAAAGCGGCAATGAAAGATTTTACGCTTATTCCCGGAGAAACTACGTATTTTCTTTTAAAAGATTTGGCAGATCAAATGGATCTGAACCGCTCCAAACTCATCTATTATTCGCAGTATTTGAGTCATGTAAAGGAGGGAGCCTATGTTCCCGACACCTACAAAATACCTATTGGCCTTTCGGAAAAAGAGACCATTTTGCTTCTGCTCAATCAATCCAAAAAAAAGATGAAAGCGTGGTCGGAGAAGATTTTTGGAACGTATAATGAAAAAAAATGGCATCACTATGTTATTAAAGCATCTGTTATCCAAAAAGAGGCAGCTTCAATTGAAGATATGCCTTACGTCAGCTCTGTGATCAGCAATCGTCTTAAACACGGCATGAAGCTTCAGATGGACGGCACGCTCAATTACGGAAAATATTCACATCAAAAAGTAACAGCTGAGCGTATTCGTAAAGATGAAAGCAGCTACAATACTTATCAAAATGAGGGCCTTCCCAAAGATGCCGTGTGCAATGTTGGTTTAGATGCCATTAAAGCAGCAATTTTTCCGGAAAAAAGTGACTATCTTTATTTTGTACGTACCAAAAAAGGGCACCACTCTTACAGTCGCCATTACTCAGAGCACCTTAAAAAAATTAGAAGTGCTACTAAATGAAACAATTTGGATCGCTCTTCCCTTAAAAATGTTTCATTTTTACACATTATAGAAACTTCCGCTCGCTTTAGCAAAAGTTATAGAAAATATTATCCTTCCTAGTGATACACTACACCATCTAAAATAACAAAACAGAGGTACAAACATGTCAAAGATTATTTGGACAGTAATTGATGAGGCCCCAGCGTTAGCGACTTACTCGCTACTTCCTATAGTAAAGGCATTTGCCAAAGAAGCAGGTGTTGATGTGACAACAAGTGATATTTCGCTTGCCGGTCGTGTTCTTGCAACATTTCCTGAAAGATTGACTGATGCTCAAAAAGTTCCAGATAATTTAGCTGAACTCGGAAAAGTAGTACAGCAGCCCGATGGAAATATTATAAAACTGCCAAATATTTCGGCATCAATTCCACAGCTTAAAGACTGTATTGCAGAGTTGCAGGGACAAGGTTATGATATTCCTAACTATCCCGAGGATCCCCAGAATGATGAAGAAAAAGAGATTCAGGCGCGCTACTCTACCTGTCTGGGTTCCGCAGTAAATCCGGTACTTCGTGAAGGAAATTCTGATCGTCGTGCTGCAGCAGCAGTAAAAAAATTCGCCCAGAAAAACCCACACAAATTGCGACCGTTTGAAAGCCCGTCAAAAGCGTATGTAGCGCATATGGAAGGGAAGGGTGATTTCTTTTCGAATGAAAAATCCGTTATCAAAGAAGGCGCGGGAAAAGTTACTATCGAGCTCAACGGCAAATGTTTGAAAGAGCTTAATGACGTTCAAGACAAAGAGGTACTTGATGCTACATTTATGTCTAAAAAAGCATTGCGATCATTTCTTCAGAAAACACTTGACGATGCTAAGGCAAACGGTGTTTTATGGTCACTGCACCTTAAAGCTACCATGATGAAAGTTTCTGATCCGATTATGTTCGGTCATGCGGTTGAAGTTTACTTTAAAGATGTGTTTGACAAGTATGCGGCAGAATTTAAAGAGATCGGCTACAACTCAAACTTGGGTCTTGGCGATCTTTATAAAAAATTAGAAAAGCTTCCTGCCGACAAAAAAGCCGAGATTGAAGCTGCTATTATGGCGACATATGACAAACAGCCTCCAATGGCGATGGTAGATTCTGACAACGGCATTACCAACCTTCATGCCTCGAATGACATCATTATTGATGCATCCATGCCGGTAGTGGTACGTGACGGCGGTAAAATGTGGAACCGAGACGGTAAAACCCAAGAGTGTGTCGCCGTTATTCCTGATAGTTCGTATGCTGTATTTCACCAAGGTATGGTAGATGATTGTGTGAAAAACGGCCAGTATGATGTCACAACAATGGGTAATGTCGCTAATGTCGGTTTGATGGCACAAAAAGCCGAAGAGTACGGTTCTCACCCGACGACATTTGAAATTGAAGAGGACGGTGTTGTTGAAGTCAAAGACGAAAAGGGCAATGTCCTAATGAGTCACAATGTTGAAAAAGGTGATATCTGGAGACTCTCTCGTACTAAAGACATTCCTATTAGAGATTGGGTTCGTTTAGCAGTAGAACGTGCACGCCTTACAGGGAATCCGGCAGTATTTTGGTTAGATGAAAATCGTGCTCACGATGCAAATATCATTAAAAAAGTCAAAGAATATCTAAAAGATCACGATACCAGCGGACTTGAACTTCCCATTATGGACGTTGCTTCAGCAACAGCTTACACCAATGCTCGTGTACGTGAAGGGAAAGATACGATTGCCGTAACCGGCAACGTGCTCCGTGACCACTTAACCGATATGTATCCTATTTTAGAACTGGGAACGTCAGCTAAAATGCTTTCTATTGTTCCATTGATTGCCGGTGGCGGCCTTTTTGAAACCGGTGCCGGCGGTTCGGCTCCAAAACACGTCGATCAGTTTTTAGCGGAAGGACATCTTCGTTGGGACTCTTTAGGTGAATTTTTAGCATTAGCTGAGTCGCTACGTTTTATTTCACAAAAGAATAATGATGCGAAACTAGCAGCATTAACGGCAGCATTGGATGTTGCTAACGACGGTTACTTGGATAACAATAAAGCGCCGTCACGTAAATGCGGTGAGCCTGATAATAAAGCATCACACTTTTATGTTGCACAGTATTGGGCTAAGGCGTTGGCTGAAGGTGATAACACTGAGCTGGCTGCAAAATTTGCTCCTATAGCAAAAGCATTGAGTGAAAAAGAAGATGTTATTATTTCAGAGCTCTTGGCTATAGAGGGAAAACCCCAAGATATCGGTGGTTATTTTCATCCTGATGATGCCAAAGCTGAGATTGCGATGCGCCCATCAGCAACGCTCAACGCCATTATTAACTCAATTTAAATACACATCTGAAACAGAGATGCATCTCTGTTTCATCTTTTTTGTGATGCTGATGGGCATTATAGAAAAGGTGAAAACCTCTACCGTCTTTTTTATTATTTAGAGTAGTATACTTAAGTGTAGTGTGTTTGTACGGTATGTTTAAGTATATTTGATATGAATGATGGGTTTATTATTTATGATATCAAGGAGTGCTTATGAGTCAAGGAAAAAGAGTTGGAATTGTCGGTGCCGGAAATGTCGGTGCGACCGTTGCCTACTCGCTCGCAATGTTAGGGTCTGCCCATGAAATTATTCTACGAGACAATAAGATTGAAGTGGCAAAAGGAAAAGCATTGGATATGTCGCAGGCAGCATCGGCAGTACGTTCACATACTGTAGTAAGTGTTGCAGAAGATATGTCACAGCTTACGAATTGTGATGTAGTGGTGGTGACTGCCGGAAGTCCTCGTCTTCCAGGGATGAGTCGTGATGATCTGTTGATGATCAATGCTGAGATTACCAAAGAGGTTATTGAAGGGGTTGCGAAATATTCTCCCAATGCCATCATTATTATGGTTTCCAATCCATTGGATGCTATGACGTATGTTGCTCTTAAGGAGAGCGGCTTTGATCGGAATCGTGTTATCGGTATGGCGGGAATTTTAGACGGCTCACGCATGGCATCGTTTATTCAGGAGAAACTAGGATACGGCGGCGGTCAAATCAGAGCATCCGTCATGGGCGGTCATGGCGATGATATGGTACCGCTTCCTCGCTACTCAACAGTGGCAGGAGTGCCACTCTCCGATGTGTTAAGTCAAGATGAAATTTCTGAAATAGTGAAACGAACACGACATGGCGGTGCAGAAATAGTAGCACATTTGAAAACCGGCTCAGCATATTATGCTCCCGCAAAATCAACTTCGATCATGGTCGAAGCCATTTTAAAAGATACCAAGCAGATTCATCCTTGTGCTGTCTATTTAGACGGTGAATACGGTTTTAAAGATGTCGTTTCAGGAGTACCGGTTATGCTGGGTGCCAAAGGAGCTGAAAAAATTATAGAAGTCACTCTTGATGATAAGGAGAAAGCAATGTTTGCTAAATCATGTGCCTCCGTACAGTCTCTTATTGATACACTAAACAAAAACAACTTTTTTAAAGGAGCGAAGTAAGATGGAGTATCGTATTGAAAAAGACACTATGGGAGAGATGCAAGTACCGGTAGATGCCTATTGGGCAGCACAGACACAGCGCTCCATTCATAATTTTGCCATTGGTGAAGAGACCATGCCTTATGAAATTACCCGTGCTTTCTCCTACTTAAAAAAAGCGGTTGCCCTGGTTAATAAAGATCTAGGAAAACTTGATGCCAAAAAAGCCGATGCGATCGCTGCAGCAGCTGACGATATGCTTAGCGGAAAACTTGACGGCAACTACCCGCTTGTCGTTTGGCAGACCGGTTCGGGTACGCAGTCGAATATGAATAACAATGAAGTATTGGCGAACCGGGCTACAGAGATTCTCGGAGGTGATTTTCGAACAGAAAAGCTGGTGCATCCCAATGATGATGTTAACAAATCACAATCATCCAACGATACATATCCAACTGCACTGCATGTAGCTGCAGTTATTGCCATGGAAACAAGAGTGTTGCCGGCAGTTGCAAAACTAAAAGCTACGCTAGAGAAAAAATCAAAAGAGTTTGATGCAGTAGTTAAAATTGGCCGTACGCATCTACAGGATGCTACACCGTTGACGTTGGGACAAGAAATTAGCGGCTGGGTAGAGATGCTCAGTAAGTGCGAAAAAATGGCGCAAGACTCTTTGGAAGCAGTTCGTGAATTGGCGCTTGGCGGTACAGCGGTAGGAACCGGTCTTAATGCGCATCCTGAATTGGGAGAGCGAGTTGCACTCAAGCTTACAGAATTGACGGGACACCGATTTGTGACGGCGCCTAATAAGTTTCATGCTCTTACGTCACATGATGCTTTGGTTTATTCACATGGAGCACTTAAGGCATTGGCAGCAGATATGATGAAAATTGCCAATGATGTACGTTGGCTAGCCAGCGGTCCGCGTTGCGGTATTGGTGAAATTGAAATTCCGGCAAATGAGCCGGGTTCATCCATTATGCCGGGGAAAGTTAATCCGACGCAAGCCGAAGCAGTCACCATGGTGACATGTCAGGTGTTTGGAAATGATGTCACCATTTCTATGGGGGCATCGCAGGGGAACTTTGAGCTCAATGTCTATAAGCCGGTCATTGCGTATAATTACTTGCAATCATGCCGTTTGTTGGCTGATGCCATTGTGTCATTTAACGACCATTGTGCGGTGGGAATTGAGCCGGTGCGTGAAAAGATTGACCACTTTCTACAAAATTCATTGATGCTGGTCACGGCATTAAATCCGTATGTTGGGTATGATAATGCGGCAAAAATAGCAAAAACGGCTCATGCAAACAATGCAACGCTGAAAGAGACTGCTATTGAATTGGGTCTGCTGAGTGCTGAAGAATTTGATAAATACGTCGTGCCGGAAGAGATGATCGCACCTAAGGCGTAGGTACAGTAGAAAAATTTAACTTAAACAAGGGAGAGATGAATGAATATACATGAATATCAGGCAAAACAGATTTTTGCCCAGTATGATGTGCCGACCCCTCGGGGTATCATTGCCAATACGCCGGATGAGGCAGTGGCTAATGCAAAGGAGTTGGGTGGAGATATCTGGGTTGTCAAAGCTCAAATTCATGCCGGTGGCCGTGGGCTTGGCGGCGGTGTCAAACTCGCTAAAAATTTAGAAGAAGTGAGAGCATTGGCTTCGGAGATCTTGGGAATGACATTGGTGACGCACCAAACCGGTCCGGAAGGGAAGTTGGTTCAAAAAGTCTATATTGAAGAGGGTGCCGATATTAAGGATGAACTCTACTTGGGTGTGGTGCTCGATCGCGCCAAAGAGATGCCGGTCATTATGGCGTCCACTGAAGGCGGTATGGCTATTGAAGATGTGGCTCATGATACACCGGAGAAGATTATTAAAATTGCGGTTGATCCGGCTATTGGTTTTCAGGGTTTTCATGGTCGAGAACTGGTTTTTGCTTTAGGTATTACCGATAAGAACGAACAAAAGAAAATGATTGATTTTGCATCCAAACTCTACAGGCTTTACATGGAAAAAGATGCCGAAATGATTGAGATTAATCCACTCATTAAAACCGGATCGGGAGACTTTTTGGCACTTGACGGCAAGATGGGCTTTGATGATTCGGCATTAGGCCGTCATCCCGATATTGAAGCAATGCGTGATATCTCCGAGGAAGATGCTGATGAGCGCGAGGCAGCACAATACGGACTTTCATATATTGCACTTGATGGCGAGATTGGCTGTATGGTTAACGGTGCGGGTCTGGCTATGGGAACTATGGACACCATTAATTATATGGGAGGCACACCGGCAAACTTCTTGGATGTCGGTGGTAGTGCCAATGCACAAACCGTAGCAAAGGGTTTTGAGATTATTCTGAAAAACCCAAAAGTCAAAGCGATTTTTGTCAATATTTTTGGTGGTATTGTCCGATGCGACCGCATTGCCAACGGTATTTTGGAGGCAACTAAAATCACCGATGTGAATGTACCGGTCATTGTACGTCTTGATGGCACCAATGCACCCGAAGCGGCGGAGATTCTTAAAAATGCCAATATTGCCAATATTATTGTTGGTACCGACTTGGGTGACGGCGCTGCAAAAGCAGTAGCTGCAGCGAAAGGAGTGTAGGTAAAAATGAGTATTCTAGTTAACAAAGATACAAAAGTAATTGTTCAGGGGTTTACCGGAAAAGAGGGAACATTTCATGCAGAGCAGTGCTTGGCGTATGGTACACAGATTGTAGGCGGTGTTACTCCCAATAAAGGAGGGCAGGAACATCTGGGCAAACCGGTTTTCAACACGGTTAAGGAAGCAGTTGCTTCTACCGGTGCAACCGTTAGTATGATTTTTGTACCACCGGCATTTGTAGCCGATGCGGTAATGGAAGCGGCAGATGCCAATATTGATCTGGCTGTGATTATTACAGAGGGTGCTCCGGTTCGTGATATGCAAGCGGCAAAAGCCTATGCTGTCAAACATGGTATGAAAACAATCGGACCAAACTGTCCGGGCATTATTACGGCACAAGAGTGTAAAATCGGTATTATGCCGGGAATGATCTTTAAAAAGGGCAATGTCGGTTTGATTTCGAAGTCCGGTACATTAACCTACGAAGGTGCCAACCAGGTCTGCAATGAAGGGTATGGAATCTCTACAGCAGTAGGTATCGGTGGTGATCCGATAATCGGGCTTTCATACAAACAGCTTCTACCGATGTTTGAAGCCGATCCTGAGACAGAAGCGATTGTGATGATTGGCGAGATCGGTGGTGATCTTGAAATTCAGGCAGCGGCTTTTATTAAAGAAAATATTAACAAACCGGTCGTTGCGTTTATTGCGGGTCAAACAGCGCCGGCAGGAAAACGCATGGGACATGCCGGTGCTATTGTCTCCGGTGGTGCTGGAACGGCAAAAGAGAAAATGGAGGCATTGGAGGCAGCGGGCGTCGAAGTGGTTGTAAGTCCCGCTGAAATAGGCAAGGCAGTGGCAGAAGTTCTGGGAAAAAAGTAATTTTGCGCTATACGGTAGAGGTCAGTAATATACGCTGCGAAGGGTGTGCGACTACAATTAAATCT
>JAJRVF010000175.1 GCA_024277395.1 Campylobacterales bacterium | reverse complement strand
CTTGAATCGTCATTAGAGACAACATTGACTGTTGTTCCGTTGTTGACAAGATCAGCAGTCCAAACATCACCCGGTGAAAGGTAGATTGGGAAGTCAATAAGTTCTTTTGACGTTGCATACTCACGAACAACGACTTTTGCTACAACAGCATTAGTAGTATTGGTGTTTACAACACGGATGTTGGTTGACCAACCATCAGTAGTTGCATAATATGCAGGGAAATTTAAGTAATCACCCTTGTGGTTATTCGACACGTTAACAGCAGCAAATGCTGATGTTGCTACAGCCGCAGCTGCGATCGAAGAAATTAAAGTTTTTTTAAAGCTCATTTAAGCTCCTTACATGTAAAGAAATTTTGCATACATCCAACACCAAGTCGGTTTGCTCGAGCATGACTCGATGACAGGTCTGTTGCATTGGCGTGATTGTAGCACAAAAAAGTTGGCATGTCAACAAAAAACAGTAAAAAATATACTTACAAGATTGGTTTTGGCGGAGGAGGCAGCAGTGATTGGGAGTAGAAGTGATACCATTGTCCGTTGGTGTAAATCCACTTTTCTGTTAAATTGATATCCATAACATCGGATTGGTAATTTGTGCGAACCAGAGCCACGTCGCCGTCACCCTTCTCAGATGCTACGCGCAGCATGGTCGCTTTGTAGTGTCGCTTGTCATCGGCTTTGAAGTCCCGGTACCACTCCAGTGATTTCAGAAAATTCAGGTAAGGAAGCTCCAGCGCATAGCTGGCATTCAGGTCGCCTCGTGACGATGCCTCCCAGTAGTCTCTGAAACGCTCCTGCAGCTGATGCGGCTGTGTTATATTGCCATCGACACTAAGATTCTCATCAACAAAAGCGTAGATATACTCTTTTTGAGGCCCTTTCTTATTGCACCCGACCAACAGCACCAACGCTAAAGAGAGTAGAATCAATGCCGGTTTCACTGCTGTTTTCCGCCTTTGGCATATTTACGCAGCAGTTTTGCCTTGGTGTCTTGGTTGATTTTTTTTAGCAACAGTGTTCGCGCGCGATCTTTGGCTTCGTCAAAGCTCATTAGTGAGGCTTTGTCTATGGCAACGACATCAAGTACCACATATTTTTTGAAAAAATACTCCGGTGGCAGAATGTAGCCGCTGGCGTTAAGGTCTTTAACCAGAACCTGCAGCTCTTTGTGAAGTTGTCGCAACGGCAGTTTTTGCGAATCTTTTGAAATGTTATGCTCTTTGACATACCGTTCAATGTGTTGATAATTCTCTTTGTTCTCAACATAAAATGTATGGGCATCGTCATAATCATCGAAGCTGTAAACGTTGAACGTAATAGTATCGGGTTTACGGAATTCATGTTTATTGTCTTTGTAGTATGAGTGCAGCACATCGTCGTTAATCGCTATCTTTGCTTTCTCTTTGTCAATTAAAAGATTGCGCAGCTGCTCCTCTAAAAGAATTTGCATCTCTTTTTTTACCGCATCGGGAATGCCGTACTCTTTCATGTAAGCATCGGCGAGAATACGATTCTCTTCAATGGCAATTTTTGCACTCTTGTCGCTCATGCCCATATTTCTTTTTTGCAATATCACTTTGAAACGTTCAATATCTTCTGGTGTAGCGTGAGTGGTGTTGCTTAAACTGTAGTTGATTTCAACGGAAAAGAGCGTGGCGGAGAGACTAAGCAGCAGTACGATTAATAGGTTTGGAGACATTCAGAATCCTACATGTAGTTTTTTGATGCTTTAGAGCCCGCCTTAAAAGGCAAGCTCTAAGTGTATTGTTTTTTACTCTGGTCTTGAAGGAGTTGACTGTCCACTCATAGTGGTATTGTCGTCACCCATGGTCGCGTTGTCCTCACCCATGGTGGCGTTGTCGTCACCCGTGGTGGCGTTGTCGTCAGGAGTACAATCTTCTCCAGGAAGACAATCGGTTCCCGTTCCACCGGTCATATTGGTATCATTGATATCACCGGTTGTATTGGTCTCAGGCTCTGTAGTAGCCGGAGGTGTATACGTACCCATCAGTGCTACCATTCTAGCACGTACGGCAGCATTGACACCGTTAACATCGGTTGCAGCATTAATAGCGGCAACTTCGGCGCTAATGTCAATATTGCCGTTACCGGTACTCGTATTGCCGTCAGTCGTATTGCCGTCGGTCGTATTGCCGTCGGTAGCAGGAATAGAACCGCCAGGTCTGCCCGGCAGTGTTGCTCTAAAGACAATGGCACCCGGTCTGCTTGGTGCTACATCCGGCGTACCACCGGCGTTAGTGTCACCCGTCGTTGCATTGCCGTCATCGGTTGTGGTACCGCCGCCCGTTGTTGTGCTGCCGCTCTGGTTTACCGCAAGCTCAAGCGCCGCCTGAGCTGCTGCTTTGTACACTGCCAAATCAGCAGTAACAACATCAACATCGGTTGTCTCAAGCGCAATACCGTACTTGGTATTGATAGCATCAAGCGTCATTCCGTTTGCTTCTAAAGTCGTCAACGGGTTGATGTTTTTATAACCTGAAGGTGCTTTCATAGCAACCGCAAGAGGATCTTGCGAATCTGCCCCGTTTCCGTTCAGGTCGTTTGCACCGCCGGTAGAGACCAAGTCGCCGCTTGGAGCATCGTTCCATGTGTATTTGGCACCGTCCATGGTATCGAATGCCGTACCGCCTTTAGTAACGGTTGCACCGTAAACATATGCATCTGAAACGGTTACCGTAAGAGGGGTTTTGCTGCTACTGCTGCTGCCACACCCTACAAATGCTGCCGCCACAAGCGACGCCGCTACTAAACTTAAAATCTGTTTCTTTGCCATAAAAATCCTTTGATCTGAAATCTATAGCTGACTGGCCAATCAACTAAACGGAAGCATTATATCTATTAATTGTTAACATTAGATTAACTGAGCATAATTTTTTTTTAACGATACAGTTCAAACAAAAACGGTGTTTTTAACGCGGAGCTCTCTAGGTAAAAGAGGTAACTTTCTGCAATAAGGTTGTTTTGTGTTACATTCGTATCTGGTGGCAGCGCCGTTGCAGCATTCGAGCCGTTAGTTTCATTGGTGTCGTTCATGGTGCCTCCAATGGAGGCGGCGGTACTGCTGCTGTTGTGCTCAATAGCCCCCGTCTTCACTCCCGCATAGACACTAAAAGCATTCACATCAGACAACAGTGTGTCTGCCATCACAAAATTTTCCATTTCGTAAGCAACAGGCAGCGTAATCTCGCGGGCCGATTCCAAGCGGGTCAGCATTTTAGTTTGAGAGTGTACAAAGTAGGTGACGTAAGGAGAGGCAATTTCATAAAGCGAGTTGCCGGTCTGCATCTGAAGCACTCTGTATTTTTGCTCTTTTGTCTCAATAATTTTAATACTTAACGCCTCCATGATGTCGCGGTAAAACAGTTCAAACAGATCACTTCGCAGCTGCTCTTTTGCCGTATGCTTCATCAAGGTATCGTTGGAGAGCTTGCTCGATGCAATGGCACCAAACAAAAAAAGCGAAATGAGCACAATGAGTACAATGGAAATCATTAGCTCCATCAGCGTAAAGGCATGTCTCACTGGAACGGCCTCGCACTCAATATGGCATTTTTTCCTTCGTCATTCTTTACTACAATCTGAATCAGTTCAAATTGAAGTACGGGAGCCATGGTGCTCATCTGCACATCTTCTGCGTGTGGCATCTCCTGCTTTGGCACTGCCGGCTCTTGTGCCGTTTCGCTTTCAGAAGCTCCAAAGGTGATGGTCTCAAGGACTTTTTCAGTATAATCAATTTTGCTGTCTTTTAAATATTTTCGAAAATCATCATCGGTAATGTCGTAGGTATTGTCCAAAATATCAAACAGGGTTTTTGTGGTACGGTTGTATTTGATGTCATTGTGCAGTGCCACCAGCGACAGGGTCTCACTGTTGCTGGATCGGTACTGTATCTGCTTGAAAAGATGCATATTGTTGGCATTCATCTGAAGCAGCGCCATACCGGCGATGGAAGCAATAACGGTGGCTACCAAAACTTCAATGAGCGTGAACCCTGCTCTCATACTAAGCGTCTTTGACCCCGACACGAATAATTTCATGCAGCGAGGTGGTACCGTCTAAAAGCAGCTTTTTCAACTGTGATGAGAGCGGTGTCATACCGGCCTCAATGGCATGATGGCGAATAACGTAGTCACTCACATTGTCTTTGAGCATACTTCTAAAATTGTCATCAAGAACAAAAAACTCGCCAATAGCGCGCCGTCCGACATAACCGGTATAATTACATGTAGAACAGCCGCGGGATTTATAAATTTTTGCATTCTCCGGCAGATCAAACTCGGTAGCGAACTCTTCGGCTAAGAAGTCCTCCTCTTTACACTCGTTGCACAGCTTGCGAACCAAACGCTGCGCCAGCACCCCAAGCAAAGAGCTGCCAATAAGAAACTGCTCAATGCCCATGTCCACCAGTAGGGTAATGGAAGCAGTGGCGTTGTTGGTGTGTAACGTGGAAAAGACCAAGTGACCCGTCAGTGCTGCTTGAATGGCAATCTCTGCGGTCTCGGTATCGCGTATCTCACCAATCATTACGACATCGGGATCTTGACGCAAAATAGAGCGCAGCCCCGACGCAAACGTCAGCCCCGCTTTGGCATTGGTCTGAATCTGATTAATATTGTCTGCTTTGTACTCCACCGGATCTTCGACGGTAATAACGTTAATATCAGGCTGCGCCACCTCCTGCAAAAAAGCATGCAGCGTGGTAGATTTACCGCTTCCGGTGGGGCCGGTGACCAAAATAATACCGTGCGAGTGCTTCAGCAGTTCATCGAGCTTGTCGGTCAGCTCTTCATCAAAACCGAGTTCGTTCATGTGCGGAATATCATTGGACTGCATCAACATCCGCATCACCACCCGCTCCCCGTAGTAGGTGGGCAAAATAGAGACCCGAACATCAAGCGTATTGCCGGCAATTTTCACCTGAGTCCGTCCATCTTGCGGAATCCGTTTTTCAGAAATATCGAGATTGGAGATGACTTTAATTCGGCTGATAATGAGATTGGCAATTTTATTGTCAATATCGGTATTTTTAATCAACGCACCGTCAATACGAAAGCGTACTTCACTGCGTTTTTCATGCACTTCAATGTGAATGTCCGAAGCTCGCCGTTTAATAGCCTGATAAAAGAGTGCGTTAACAAATTTGATGATGGGTGCAGACTCTTCGCTCGTGAGAAGATCGGAACTGTTACGCAAAAATTCGGAAAGTGAGATGTCATCATCGTCCATCTCCTCTTGCCCTTGGTCCAAGTTACCCAGTTCGGCATCGGTACGAATCTCTAGAAATTTGTTGTAGAGCCGGTCATAGGAATCTTCGTCAGCCAAAACCATTGGGTAGGTAAAGTCGGTTTTCGCCAGATAGTCAAAGGCCTGCGACAAATGTTTTTGCGAAAGTACTACATGTATTTTTTCATCTATGTTTGAAAAGAGAACATAGTTGCGTATGGCAATATTGATGTCAACATCACTCAACTGTTCCGGTGCTAAATCAACGTTTTCAATAGCCGGTATCTGTAACATCTACTTGCCTTGCAACAACAGATTCAGCTCGTTGTGAACAGGATCTGATTCGCTTCGATGCTGTGGCACAACTCTCTTTTCTTCTGAAATTTCCACAATATCGCTTTGTCGAATCCTGCTTGGTGTATCGTCTTTCTCATCGTTAATCATTTGAGCACGCTCTTGCAGTTTTTTCTCAAGAAAAATACGGTAATCATCTTGGATCCGATCCAATTTTGAGAGTGTTTTGCGCAATTCCACCATGTCGCTGTTGCTTCGGACAATATAGGGTGTTAAAATAATGACCAGATTAATTTGGTTTTCGCTGTCACTGTTCCACCGAAAGAGCTGCCCCACCCACGGCAGTGAACGCAGTCCCGGAATCCCGGACTCTTCGGTTTTGTTTTGATTTTGAATCAATCCGCCAATAATAACGCTTTCACCGTTATTTACAATTGCCGTTGTTATCACTTCCCGCTTGGTTGTACTGGGCATGCCCGCAGCAGACCCCGGTGCAATATCTTCAAGTTTGGTAGTAGTAATCAACGTCACTTTTTCGCCCGAAGAGAGACGCGGCTTGATTTTCAGTGTCAATCCGATATCTTGACGGGCATAGGTATTACGGGCAATATCGGTTGTCTGATTCCCCTGTGCCGAGCTGGTTAAAATGGACTCGGTTCGTCCCACATAAATAGAAGACTCCTGGTTATTCACGCACAGCAGCGTCGGCTCAGACAGCGTATGTGCCGCGCCCTCACCCGATAAAAAGTCAATGGTCGCGCCAAAAGCAATGCCCGAACTCAGTTGTGTTGTTTTAATACCGAGCTTGCCTAAATCAACCGCCAAAGCGGGACCACCCAAATTAGCTGCAAACGTAAAAAGTCCCGATGTGGTTGCCGACCCTCCCATCAGTCCGTATTTCATGCCAATTTGTTCGCTCATATTTTTGTTTAACTCAATAATGCGCGCGCGCACAAACACCTGAGGTTTTTCAATATCAAGAATCTTAATCATCTCTTTAATGTCATTAATATCGGCTTCAGTTGCTGAAACAACAATGGCATTAAGCTCCTCATAAGCGCTTACCATCGGTTTTTCCGACTCTTTGGCATACTTTTTCTTCTCCAAAATAGCTGTAAGACTCTTGACAACATTCACCGCTTCGCTGTTCTCAAGCGGCAGTACGGTAATGCGCTGGATTGAAGCGTCATCTTTGGCATCAAGACGTTCAACAATGGGTCGCAAAATTGCTATATTCTTTTGTGATGCCATAATAATAATGGAGTTGGTTGCATCGTCGCTCAAGACATCCACTTTGTTAGAAGCCACTTTTTGGTTAATGATATTTTTGGCAATACTGGCAACTGAAGTCGCAATGCGCGAGGCTTTGGCATTTTTAAGCACCATAAACTCTACCGTTTTTCCCTTTTGTGTTTTGGCTTCGACTTTGCGGATCACTTTTTTCAAAATGGCAATATTGTCAGGATAGTCACTCACAATCATACTGTTGGTCTCTTTCACCGTCAGCAGTTTCCCGCCTTCGGAGAGAAATTGACGCACTTTGGCCGCAATGACATCAACATTCTCGTTAGCAACCGTAATAAATTCGGTTCGCATGAGCGAATCTTTTGTGTACCCGACCGGAAGATTCTTCTTCACCGCAGTATTGGCGCGCTCAATCTTAAGAAAACTGCCGTCACGAATAATAGTAAAGCCTTTTTTACTCAATACCGAGATCAAAATATCCATAAGTTCGTCTTTGTAGATCGGGGTGCTTGAAACAAAATTAAGTGTTCCGGGAATGGGCTGGGAGAGAAGAATATTTTTGCCGACCACTTTACCGACCATTTTGATAAAATCTTCTATTTTAACGTCCTGAAGCTCCAAATTGACCCGTTCTCTTTGCTGCGTCTTTGCCATCACTGCCGGCTCCAAGACCAATAGCGTCAACACACTTACAATGACAAGTTTACTCATAAATTTCATATTCTAAATCCTTTTCTTCATTTCCACGTGTTACATGTAAAATTAAATTATCGAGGGAGTCTATATTATTATAGAGTTTAAATACCTGTGAGACCGATCGAAATTCTCTGTTATTGGCTCCGGTAATAATATCGCCTTTTTGTAAACCCAACTGTCCGAAAATGGAATTTTTTTTCACACTCATTACCTTAAAACCTTTTAGTCTTTTGTTCTCTACAATCTCTTTAATCTTAATATTTCTAAAAATCTCGTTGGGATTTTTAGCATATTTTTGCAACTGCTGACGCTTAATGAAAACGGCAGCACCGCCCTCTTCTTCCAGAAACTCAAACTCATCGACTTCCACATCGCTGATGCTTCCCGAAGAGGCACTTGAGGCTTTAAATTTCAGCTCATAGTTTTTACCCGATTTTTCAAAAACGGCGCGATCTTCCTGAACATCGATAAGCCGGTAGCCTTTAAATTTTTCATCAAGTGAAATCAAGCTGACTTTCCCTGCATCTTCTACTGCAATAAAAGGCTCGAGAGGGTCATCGTAAATGGCTTTAAGCGTTAAACTTGTCAAGGCATAGACCGGCTCGCTCTGCGGCAGTTCTTTTTTCTTTTTCGTAATATTTAGCATGGCAGAGGGGCGGTAGTTATTGAAAATATTTTTTTGTTCATTAACAATCACGTCAACACCTTGATGCGGCAACCAAAACATCAGCGCCAAGGAGAGGGCTTTGGCAACAGCGGCAAGAATCAGCACAACAAACAGTCGCTGTATCCACTCATTACTCATAAGTTGTTTCATATGCGTACCCCCTTCTTCTGTTTTTTTCAGCTGGCGCAGCCAGAAAGGAGCCTGCTTCAACAGGGCTTCAGACGGTTCTAAAAGCAGTGAAATGATTTTATCTTTAAGATGTACCTGTGCGGTGACATCACCCATATCTGCATGTGCCGTAATATAAAGCGTCCACGGCGAAACGATATAATGTTGCACATTTACCGTATCAACAGTACCTGTGGCAAAACGGCTCATCTCTTTGGAGATGGAAAGATTTTCCACTTTCGCATGATTATACAGCAGCAAAGGCAGTATGGAGAGTTGTTCAAAAGTACCGACATACAAATCATCATAATAGAGCTTGCCGTGACTGACCGTTAGCCAAAAGCCTCCATCGTCTGCACGCTCTTGAGCAATACGTACATTAAACTGTTCAATCTGCTTTTCCAAAGCATAGTAACAGTAAATTTTCGGGGTAAAGAAAAGGAGCAGTCCTGCAAAAACGGTACTGTAAATAACAATAAGCTTCAGACGTTTCATAGTTCAATCTCCAGTGCCACTGAGATGTCGGTACTGCTGACCCGATCAATGGTAATTTTTTTCAGTACCACATACTCGTTTAAAATCTTGCCCAGAAATCGGTCAAGCAAAGGCGCATCAAGATTATGCAGTGCCACCTTGTAATGACCTGCCTTGCGCTCTTTTTTGACCACTTTATTTTTAAAAGGACTTTGATTTAACAGCGCTTCAATATGCTGCAGTGTCTGTTTGGAGTTTTTCCAATGTTTCTTTAATGTCGAAATTTTCTGCCCGTTCTCTTTAATAGACGACACCACCTCTGCCGCTTCCGCAATTTTGTTTTGTATGGAGTAGTTTTGAACAACAGTCAGAATTAGAACCAATACAAAAAAACCTAAAATATAGAGCGGATTGATTTTATTCATAAATTCACTCCTATGTAAAACGTCTTATCGACCACTTTGGCGCTCTTTATGGTAAATTCTTTTTGCAGCCATTCTTTTATTTTCTGCGCATGCTGAACGTCGCTGAGCACAATTTCATACTGGGCACCCTTGGCATTGAATTCAAACTTTTTTACATAATCACCATTGGGCAATTGCAGCGAAAAGAGTTTTTTGAGATGCCGACGCAGGGCAAGCTGGCGATCTTCTTTGGATGTTAAGGAGCGCATCAGACTTTTAAGCTGAAACGATGTTTCAGGCAATTCATATTGCTGTGTCAAAGCATACTGCTCTGTACGAAGCTCTTTGAGATCACTTTTTAACAGGAGATATGATGTCAGGTAGAGGACAATAAAGACAATGCTTATTGCACTGAAACGGTAGATCCACTTCTCATCCAAAACACTGTTTTGAAAAAGATTCAAACTGACTCTGTGTTTCGAAAGCGTCATCTGATCTAACACCGTCTCAAGATTCTTAACGGTATCGACATAGGCTCGCGGCATCACACTGACAACACCGTCATTTTGTACCAGCACTCTATTTTCGGCAAGTTCGACAGGAAACTCAAGCTTGTAAAACTCATTTTGTGCCAGATAGAATGCTTCGATCTGAGAAGGCTTAATGCCCAGTTCTTTTAACTTTTCGGCAATCCGTGCCTCATCATAGGCAAAAAGCCAAAACGCATTCTCTTTTTTGACGACTGCATATTTGTAACTGCCCTCAGGCACAATACTGTCAAACTGCGAAGGAGCCAACGTTTGTGCCTGAGAAACATATTTTACCGGCAATGCCTCTTGTTTAAACCAATAGTACGAAGGAGACAAAATAATATGTAAACGTTCATCGGCTCCGCTATACTGCGTCTCTCTGTCAAGAAAAAGTATCTTCAGCCGCTTGCGGGATCTGCTGTTAATTGGTAACTTCAATATGTGAAACCTCTTTTGTTTTTAAATTGTATGAAAATGCCATCTCAAGAGTGCTTTCTCCACTGACAATACGCATCGTTCCCCGAATGTTCGGGGAATAAAATTTCATTCCCAACTCTTCAAAGTTTTTCTTGGTCGACTCTTCTATTGGCACCGTATCAAGCGAGTCATAAACTTCAATACGCTCCGTAGTATAAAGGGCTATATTGTCCTGAAGTTCCGGTGCAGTATGATACAACACTTCTTTACTAATATGGTTAAAATCTACATACTCGTTTTGAAAACCGATCAAATCGTGCCACGGTATTTTATAAACACTGTAGTCGAGCGTTTCACGAACATATACGTCCAATATCTGTTTAAAATGCTTTAAATTATAAATTTTTCCCTGTGAAAAAAGAGGGTTTTTCAGTGCAATTTCCGAACCTGAAATACGTTCATCAAAGTCATTGTCGACACTATCGGCAATCATAGCCAATAGTAAAATTTTATCAGATACATTGTAAACGGACAGTATATGGTCTATATAGCTTTCATATACTATTTTTACCGGAATGGGTTCATGTCGTGCCTCAAGATCAGTAATATTGACATCGGTAGAGAGCATATGATTCAGATTGATTTTTGACGCATCGGACACAAAAGAGACATCAAAAGAGATATCTTGGTGTTCCGGTGCAAACGAAATAGGAATCATCAAAAAAATATCCAAGGTATCAGAACCGTTCACCTCATTGGTAGATTGATTTAAAATAGTGATGAAATCTTTAAAAAAGACATTACTCTGAATGAAAAAGAGCTTGTTGGATATTCGTTTAAAAGAGTTGTCTAAAATACCCGTAGAAACCGTTAGCAACGCTGTAATAGTAGCTACCAGTGCAATGGTAATTAAAAGTGCAATACCTTTTCGTTTCAATTGTCCTCGACTTTGTCTTAAAGATTCCTTTTCAAGGTATCTTAATGATATTTTTAATGACATTATACTATGATATCGTTACTAAACAGCAACTGTAATTTACATGTAGAATAGGAACAAACATTGAAAAAAGCATTCTCTCTTATGGAACTGATGATTGTCATCATCATTTTGGGGCTCTTGGCTGCTCTGGTTATGCCCAATCTGGTTGGCAAAAGCGAAGAGGCAAAACAGAAACTTGTCTGTGTTCAGATGAAAAGCATTAAACAGGCACTCGATTCGTTTAAACTCGACAACGGAACCTACCCTGATGTCGAAGAGGGGCTCAACGCCTTGGCTGAAAACCCAAATACCGAAAAATACCCCAACTACTCGGACTACTCCTACTTTGAAGAGGGCATTGTGCCTAAAGATCCATGGAAGCATCCCTATATTTTTATTCATACGGACAATGGCATTGATCTTATCTCGTTAGGCGCTGACGGTAAAGAGGGCGGTTCCAAAGAGAATGCAGACATTACATATGCGCAATGCATTAAACAGTAAGGGTTTTACCCTTATAGAGCTGCTGATTGTCATTCTTATTATTGGCTTGATATATGGTCTTTTTGTTAGCAATCTAAACAATAAAAAAAAAGAGACCCAACATATAACACTGCAAACAATGAAGCAGACACTGCTGCTGCAGCCGTTTAAAGAAAAGAGTGAAATTATCTGTTTTGAACCGTGTCAGGAGTGTTTTATCTATAACGATGACAAACGAACCGACATCGCACCGTTTTCTCTTTTTAAGAGCGCTCCAAAAGTGTATAAAAAAGATCAATTTTCACAATTGCAACCGCATTCGTTTCTTGCCTTTTTAGATTCGGAAGAGAAGCTGCAAAATGTCTGTTTTCGTTTCAGTGTTTTTAACAATAAAAGCAGCTCCTACTATCTTGTAGAAGCACAAAAACAGTTCTATCTCTTCCGCCCCTATTTAAAAGAAGTTGCGGTAACGTCTACCCTCTCTGACGCTAAAAAACTGCTTGATATGCATGAAATACTGCCGCGGGAGAACAGGGATTATGATTTTTAAAAAGGAACGCAATGGTTTTTAAATACAAAGGTCTTGATGCAGAAGGGAAAAAATCCAAAGGTCTTATTGAAGCTGCCGACCTAGAAGATGCCAAACGGCGTATTAAAAACAAGGGGATTTTTTACACCTCTGTTACCGAAGAGAGTGAACCGCTTTTTGGAGGCTTTTCACTTAAGCGTAAAAAAATCTTAACACCGACAGAACTCTCTATTTTGAGCCGCGACCTCTCTATTTATTTGCGATCAGGGATCTCCATTGTCAATGCCTTGCGGCTGGCAAGCAACCAATACAGCAAAAACCCCAAAATGTCCAACTTCCTCAATGCCGTTATTACCCTGCTTGATGAAGGGAAAAGTTTTCATCAGGCACTGGAATCCCAAGAGATTATTGAGCTGCCCGATTTTTACAGACAGTCCATTAAAGTGTCCGAAAACAGCGGTATCCTGGAAGAAGTGCTCTTAGAGCTCTCTGTCTTTCTCAAAGAGCAGAGCCGCGTGAGCAAACAGGTACAAAGTGCGTTTGCCTATCCTGCTTTTATTATTATAGTCTCGCTCTTTATGGTAACGTTTATGATCACCTTTGTTGTACCTAAAATTACCGGGATTTTTTCTCAATTGGGTCAAAAACTGCCTGCCATTACCCAGTTTGTTATTGATCTAAGTGATTTTTTCTCCAACCACTACATTATGATGACATTGAGCATTGTTGCGGTGATCACTGTTTTTTCGGCACTCATGAAGTTTAACCATAAATTTAAATATATGATGCATCTGATCGCTCTTAAAACTCCCTTTTTCGGCGATATTGTCCAGAGTTCAGAGCTGGGGCGCTTCTCCTATATTGCTTCCGTCCTCATTCGCTCCGGTGTCCCTTTTGTGCAAACTGTCAACCTTGGGGCCAATGTACTGAAAAACAGTGTCATTAAAGAGAAGTTTTTAAAGGCATCCTCCAAAGTGGTTGAAGGGTCAAAGTTCTCCAATGCCCTGATGAAAGACGGATTTGAGCTTGACAGATCATTTGTTCAAGCTATTGCGCTGGGTGAGGAAACGTCACAAGTCTCCAACATTTTACAAAACCTCTCCGACCTCTACTTTGAAGAGAACCGTGATAAAATCGGTGTTTTTCTCTCACTGCTCGAGCCGATGCTCATGCTCTTTGTCGGCGGAGTGATCGGATTTATTGTCTCCGCTATGCTGCTGCCGATTTTCTCTATGAATATCGGCTAAAACAGCAGCTCTTCATCTTCAACACGGGGTGCTGCCTGTTTACGTTTTGG
>JAJRVF010000174.1 GCA_024277395.1 Campylobacterales bacterium | reverse complement strand
CGGATACATATAGGGCTCTTGGCGATTGCCGTTGACATCATCGGGAATGATCTGTTTGCATGTGATTTTGAGTTCAGCGGTACGGGCGTTGTACTCTGTGCTTACATGTAGCTGCGGCGTTCGCATCTGAGTATACCAACGTTTAAACGGTTCCAGATCCAAAGAAGTCTTTTGCTGCATAGCCCAAAAAAAATCTTCGGTACGAACCGCTTTGCCGTCAAACGTTTCAAAATAGAGATCCATTGCTTCACGATACGCCTGCTCTCCTAAAAGCGTATGAAACATCCGAATCACTTCTGCCCCTTTTTCATAGATCGTAGCTGTATAGAAGTTATTGATCTCTATGTAAGCATCGGGTTTAATACTGTGTGCTGTCGGACCGGAATCTTCTACAAACTGACGCTCGCGAAGTGCTTTGACATCGCGAATACGCTGCAGTGTCGCAGAGTTCATATCGGCACTGAAACACTGGTCACGAAATACGGTTAAACCCTCTTTAAGTGTCAGTTGGAACCAATCTCTGCATGTAATGCGATTCCCGGTCCAGTTATGAAAATATTCATGGGCGATCACACTTTGAATACCTAAAAAATTCTGATCGGTCGCGGTATCGGTATCGGCAAGAACATAAGCTGAATTAAAAATATTAAGCCCCTTGTTTTCCATGGCTCCCATATTAAAACTGTCAACGGCTACAATATTGTAAATATCCAGATCATATTCTCTACCGTAACACTCCTCATCCCATTTCATGGCATCTTTGAGTGCCTGCATGGCATAAGCACATTTGCTCTCATTGCCCTTGTCGCAGTAGATATTGAGTGTAATCCTGCGGCCGCTAAAGGTAATAAAACAATCACTTATCACACCTAAATCACCGGCAACCAGTGCAAAAAGATAGCTCGGTTTCACAAAAGGGTCTTCCCAAACTGCCACATGGCGTCCTCCCTCGATCTCATCACAAGAAATTGGGTTGCCGTTACTTAACAAAACAGGATATTTCCGTTTATCGGCAATAATCCTGGTCGTAAATCGAGTCATATTGTCCGGACGATCTATAAAATAGGTAATGCGTCGAAATCCTTCAGGTTCGTTTTGTGTGCAAAAGATACCGCCGGATTTATAAAGACCCTCCAGCTCCGTATTGTTATGTGGATACAATGTTGTGACAATGGTTAATCGGCACGGAAACGTTATATTCGGAAGAATCAATGTTTCGGCATTGCACTCCATCTCACTGGCATGAAGTGCTACACCGTTGCATGACACCGAATCAAGCTGTAATTTCTCTCCGTGCAGTATCAGCGGAGCATCTCCCGACTCTAGGGCTTCGATGCATAGCTGTGATGTAACAACAGTTTTGTCATCGTCAATATCAAACTCCAAGTCACATTGCGTTATATGAAACATCAGTGCTCTATAATCTTTTAAACGGGTTTTAGCAGTATTGGTCATTTCCTTATCCGTACATTTTTTTCGTATCATATCATGTCTTTGGCTGACGGTTTTATTACAAATTTCTCTACAATATCCGATCTGGTAACACGACAAACATAAAAAGAGGAGCTAAGCAAGAGTGCGATTACACGCAAACTTGATATTAGCCGAGATACCGTTTCTAAATACGCCAGACGGCCAGAGGGGTATATACCCGTCATAAAAAGAACACCTGCGGGTACTACAGTAGATGCCTACCTTCCCCATATTGCCACCATACTGATAGAAGCCCATGAACTGGAAGTTCATATTCCGTCTACGGCAATCTACGAAGAGATAAAAAGGTGGGCTACAGCGGTTCGTTGCACTGGATGCAGGAAGTCATGCAAAAGCATGTCCTGAGAGAGAGTAACCGCCACCTTGTCTATACCGAGTCGACTCCTACAATTTTGTCAATTATATAGCGACTTAAATCACGATGGTGAATCTCTTTGGCCAATGCTTCTTTATAGAACATTGCCACCTCTTTGGAGTGTTTGCTATAACTAAAATGAGGAAAATGAATTTTCCATGCCTCTTTAAGACGACGCAGTGTCATGAGCTCTGTCATATACTCTTTAAACAGGGTAAATGATGCAAAAAATAGTGCTGTAAACAGCACCGCTACTATAATAAGATAATGGCAGTCAATGGTTGCTAAAACCTTGTGAAATATAAGGGTAATCGGCAAAATAAACAGATGCGTAAAAATGACAAAAACAAGATACATACGTCCCAATCGTATGCGATATCCTAAAAGATGGGCATCTACCGGCATACCGTCATTGTAAACTTTATTGGCCTGCATTAACTCTTCGAAACGGATGGGTGCTTCGGAGATACGGAATATATACGGCAAGATTATATCGTCAATAAAATTTCTAATGTTTACAATCATTATTAGCAGTCACTTTCGTTTGTATTACTTCGTGTAGTATTTTATCTTTAAAAGCGAAGTTTATCAAGACAAAACTAATCAATATGCTCGTTTTCAATAGGATTTCAGGAACATTTCCATGAGATTTGGTCTATTATTAAAGATTTTTTGTTGTTAAAATAAACGGAAATACTGTATAATAGTTCTTTTACACCACTGAGGAATTATGAGTTATGATACGCATGCTTTTATCTATTTTATTCTTTTCTATTAGCGCCTTTTCCAACTCTGAAACGGTAGACTTACATAAAAAATATACCATTGCCTTTGCTCAAGACACTCTAGACAACGATTTTCGTTTTGCTCAAGTCAAAGCAGTGCAACAAGCGCTTCAGAATTATCCTAGTATACACTTTATTTACAGCAATGCCAAAGCGAATACCTCATTGCAAATCAAGCAGATCGAAGATTTTATCTATCAAGGTGTCGATCTGCTGATTACCAGCCCTTATGACGAGATTGCTATGGTTGATGTTATTGCCAAAGCCTACCGCTCAGGCGTACCGGTTATTATGCTCGATCGTACAGTAAAGGGTGATGCATATACCATCCATATTCATCCCGACAACAGAAAAATTGCCCGTGATGCCGCTGAATTTCTTGCAAAAAAGTTAGATTATAAAGGGAAAGTACTTCTGCTTAAAGGGGTGATCAGTGCCGATTCGACACGTAAACGAACTGAAGGATTTTATGACGTGATGCAGCAATATCCCAATATTGAAGTAATCGAATATACCGCCAACTATTTACGGCGTGACGCGCTCATCGGTGTCGACAAACTCCTTAAAAAAGGAAAATATTTTAATGCCATTATGTCCCAAAGTGACAGCATGCTCATCGGCGCACGTATGGCGCTTAAAGCACATAATATTGATCCGGCATCTCTTGTAACGGTTGGCATTGACTATATTAAATCAGCACGACGTGCTATACGATCCGGAGATCAAACCAGTAGTTTCATCTATGCTTTAGGAGCCAAAGAAAGTGTCGATGTAGCTATAAAAATTTTGTCCGGCAGGCATGTTCCTAAAGAGATTGTTCTTGAAACATTACAAGTGACCAAAGAGAATGTTGAGACTGTTGAACCTATTTTTTAGCCATTTTTTAACAAGGGAAGCCTTTTTGAAACACTTTTTTTCATTGCGTTCAAAACTTATTATTTATACGCTTTTTTTTATTATAGCATCCATGTTGACTATTGGTATGCTCAGTAACAATTATCTGCAAAACTATTTTCATAAAGATGCTAAAATTCGACTGCATGAAGCATTTTTCAGCCTCTCTTTACAATTAAAATCTGTAGAACATGACTTAACCGAAAGCCTCCATTTTATTTCTGAAAATGAAGCTGTTATTGCGTCGCTGAACCTCATTAAAAACTATGAAGATATTTATAACTATAAGCAGGCACTCTTTGATGAAGAGAAGAAAAGAATTATTAATATTTTATTGCATGAAAGCAAGTATTCGCTCAACGACACGATTGCCGTTTACAATGCATCCTATCATCTGGTTGCATATATTCTTAAAAAGGAGGGTAAATACAATACCGGGTATGTCTCTTATCATGAAGGAAATCCTGTCTATTATGTGAAATCTTTCAATGAAAATGCATACCATATTGCCTCTAAGCCTGAAAACATTAAAACAACACTTCATATGTCCTCAACACAGAGTGATCCTCCGGATTATCCTGGAAATATTATTTATGAAGCCCATAACAACGAGCTTAATCTTCGGTCGAGTCACTCTATTTTTCGTAATATATCAGATACAGAAAATGACTTTATCGGCTTTTTAGAGACCAACAAAATATTGTCACGCAGTGATATTAACAAGTTAATAGCCAAAGAAGATCTCTTTTTAAGTTATGATTTTAACTTTAACGGTCTTACTGTCACACATTTAGGTCATGAACACTATATTGATACGCATACTTATGAAAATGCTCCATTATTATTTTCAGAGTATGATGCCGATGAGCTCGCTTTAGGCGACACTACACATATCCTCTTTAGCGGGGTACGCATGCCCCTGGAGAAGAAGGCACTTCTTGTTACTGCATACATCAATAAAGATGAACTTCAGGCAGCCTTGACACAGAGTCGTAAAACCTTAATTATCACTATTCTTTTGATTGCAACTATCACCCTTATTATTAGCTTTATTGTGCTCAATAAAATGCTCTCGCTCCCACTCAGGCGCCTATTGAACGGTATTGAAATTATGAGCAAGGGAGACTACTCTCATAAAATTGATGTCATCAGCAACGATGAATTTGGTCACATCTCTTTAGAATTTAACAACATGGCTGAAAAAATTGCCGAACGCGAACAAGAGCTTGACAGACTGGCTCACTTTGATGCCTTGACCCAAATGCCCAATCGGATTATGTTCCAAAAACACTCCGATGCCGCCATAAACCGTGCCAAACGACGCAACAGCAAACTGGCAATATTCTTTTTAGATCTGGATGAGTTTAAGATAATCAACGATACATTAGGACACAATGTCGGTGATCAGCTACTCATTGAAGTCTCAAAGAATCTCTCTACCATCATGCGCAACAGTGATTTCCTTGCCCGTATCGGCGGTGATGAGTTTAATATTTTAGTCGAAGATCTGGAGTCTGCCGTTGCCGCCGAAGATATTGCTCAAAAAATCATTGCGCAGATGAAACAACCTCTCTTAGTTAACGGGAAACAGATGCACATTACCAGCAGTGTCGGTATTGCCATCTATCCCAATGACGGGCAGGAGAGTATGACACTGCTCAAAAATGCCGACTTGGCCATGTATCAGGCAAAAGCAGACGGACGTAACAAATATCACTTCTTTTCTCAAGAGCTTGAAATCTCTTTAAACAGACGCACTGCCATTTTAAAAGAGCTCAAACAAGCACTTGCAAAACAGGAGTTTCAGCTCTTTTATCAACCCAAATTCTCACTCAAAGACGGATCTATTTGTGCTGCTGAAGCACTATTGCGATGGGAGAGCAGTGAATTGGGTTTTGTCACGCCCGATCAGTTTATTCCGCTGGCCGAAGAGAGCGGCGAGATTATCCGCATTGGAGCATGGGTCATTGAGCGCGCCTGTCACGATTTTGCTCGTTGGCAAAAAAACGGGCTAAGTATTACGCAAGTCAGTGTGAATGTCTCTAATGTACAGTTTGACAACGAAAGCATCTTGGAAATTCTTCAAAGCAGCATTAAAGCCGCCGGCATCTCTGCTGCATCGCTTGAAGTTGAGATGACGGAAAGTTTTATTCATAAAAACAGTGACAAAGCTTTACAAACACTCCATCGGATCCGTGACATCGGGATTGAGTTGGCTATTGATGATTTCGGAACCGGTTACTCATCCATGAGTTACCTCAAGCGTCTGCCACTCAATCGTATTAAAATCGACCGATCGTTCATTGAGCATATTCCCCATGACAATGATGATGTCGAAATTACCAAAATCATCATTGCATTAGCCAAAGTCATGGGACTTTCTATTACCGCAGAAGGAATTGAAACCAAGGAGCAGATGCACTTTTTGCAGGAACTTGAATGTGATGGAGGGCAAGGATATCTCTGTTCCCGTCCGCTTCCAAATGAGGAATTTATGGCTTTTGTTCGAGCAAATAATGATTGGGTAACACGCTTGCATTAGAATATACTCTACCCATAATATTTAATATTCTCTTCATTTGGCTTTCTATATAATCGTTAGGTTTCACTCATGAGATTCCAATCATACACACGATTATAGTGACAAAAAGGAGAAAGCATGTCCTACAGCAAACCGGAATTTAAAGCACAATATGACAACTTCATAGGCGGTGAGTGGGTAGCACCAATTGACGGCAATTACTTTGAGGCCGTCTCACCCATTGACAATCGGGTCATGACCACAGTGGCACAATCGAACAAAAAAGATGTTGCCGTTGCTGTTGCGGCAGCATGGGAAGGGTTTAAGACGTGGGGGCGCACTTCTGTTAGCGAACGCAGTGCCGTGCTTAACAAAATTGCTGACAAAATGGAGGCGCACCTTGAAGAGCTTGCCGTCATTGAGTCATGGGACAACGGTAAAGCGATCCGTGAAACCCTCAATGCCGACTTGCCCCTGGCCATTGACCATTTTCGCTATTTTGCCGGTGTCATTCGCTCCGAGTCCGGTAGCGTCTCCGACCTGGATACCAATACCGTCTCATCAGAGATTCATGAGCCTCTTGGTGTTGTAGGACAAATTATTCCGTGGAACTTCCCGCTTCTCATGGCGGCATGGAAAATTGCTCCCGCCATTGCAGCAGGTAACTGTGTTGTTCTCAAAGCAGCGGAGCAGACTCCCGTCTCCATTATGTGCCTGATGGAGATCATTGAAGATGTGGTTCCTAAAGGTGTTATCAACATTATTAACGGATTTGGCCCAGAAGCAGGCAAACCCTTGGCACTGCATCCTGATATTAAAAAAATCGGTTTTACCGGAGAGACAACAACGGGAAAACTTATTATGCAGTATGCCTCGGAAAACATTATTCCCGTGACACTGGAGCTGGGAGGAAAATCTCCCAATATCTTCATGGAGAGTATCATGGATGAAGATGACGCTTTCTTTGACAAAGCGATTGAAGGGTTGGTGCTCTTTGCCTTTAATCAGGGTGAGGTCTGCACCTGCCCCTCGCGTGCCCTCATTCAAGAGAGCATTTATGAGCCGTTCATGGCACGGGTACTCGAGCGCATTCGTGCCATAAAAATGGGAGATCCGCTTGATCCCTCTACCATGATGGGGGCACAGGCATCACAAGATCAATACGAAAAAATCCTCAACTACATCGATATTGGAACATCTGAAGGAGCCGAACTGCTTATTGGTGGTGCCAAATACGACAATAGCGCCTACCCCGGAGGCTTCTATATTCAGCCCACGGTCTTTAAAGGGCACAATAAAATGCGAATTTTTCAAGAAGAAATTTTTGGTCCCGTACTGAGCGTGACCACCTTCAAAGACGAAGACGAAGCACTTGAGATCGCCAACGACACCATCTACGGTCTGGGTGCAGGAATCTGGACCCGCGACATTCACCAGATGCAAAAGTTCACTCGCGGCATTCAAGCGGGTCGTGTGTGGGCAAACTGCTACCATCTCTATCCGGCACATGCCTCGTTCGGCGGGTATAAAAAATCGGGAATTGGGCGAGAAACCCACATGATGATGCTCAACAACTACCGCCATACCAAAAATGTGTTGATGTCGTTCGATAAAAATGCCTTGGGTTTCTTTTAATGGCAACATCACGCGTCGATTCAACACAAGCCGCCAATGAACTCATTGACCGGCTTCGTAAGAAACACGGCAGTGAATTGATGTTTCATCAAAGCGGCGGCTGCTGTGACGGCTCGGCTCCCATGTGTTTTGAAGTGGGTGATTTTATGGTCGGCAGCCGCGACGTTAAAATCGGCGAAATCCACGGTTGCGAATTTTACATGTCACCTGAGCAGTTTGAGTACATGCAGCACTCCCACATTACGGTTGACGTCGTTGAAGGACGCGGATCAAGCTTCTCTATTTAAATTCCTCTTGGCGTACGGTTTATCTCCGTCTCCCGACTCTTTACCGATGAAGAGTTCCAAAATCTTGAACCGATTGAAAATGATTAAACTGTTGTAAGCAATGGAGATATACATGTAAATGGTGTCAAGGGGGGGACTTGAACCCCCGACCCCCGGCTTATGAGACCAGTGCTCTAACCAGCTGAGCTACCGTGACACATTGTAAAAGAGAGTGAAATTATAGCGGAGTTTCTTTAAAATTCATTGAAAGCTTTTTTCACCATGCAGAGTGCCCAATTTTACATGTATTTTAATTATTACGACACTAATACTAAACATACTTTAGCCTATAAGACTAAAAGAGTTGACAATTTACCAAAAGTTAAGTAGAATGTCACTCATAAAAAAAATTATGGATTAAAGGATTATTATGAATTTTCAACCCTTAGGCAAACGTGTTTTGGTTCAGCGAACCGAAGAGACAGGCACTACGGCATCAGGTATTATTATTCCTGATAATGCAAAAGAGAAACCCTCGCAAGGCAAGGTGGTTGCCATAAGCAGTGAAGTTGATACTGTTAATGTCAATGACATTGTAGTTTTTGGTAAGTATGCCGGCAATGAGTTTGAAGTTGACGGGAAAAAATACTTAATCATAGAAACTGATGACCTATTTGGGATTATCAAGTAATTTATTAATTAACAACTATAGGAGTAATTATGGCTAAAGATATTCATTTTTCAGATGATGCACGTAACGAGTTGGCACGCGGTGTTCAAAAACTTACCGATGCGGTAAAAGTAACAATGGGGCCGCGCGGTCGCAATGTATTGATTCAAAAGAGCTACGGCTCTCCGAGTATTACCAAAGACGGTGTTTCAGTTGCTCGTGAAATTGAGCTCAAAGATCCGCTTGAAAATATGGGAGCACAACTGGTAAAAGAGGTAGCGTCCAATACCGCTGATGAAGCCGGTGACGGTACTACAACAGCTACTATTCTTGCCAATGCCATTTTTCAAGAGGGGCTGCGCAATATTACCGCCGGTGCCAATCCGGTAGAGGTAAAACGCGGTATGGACAAAGCAACCGAAGCGATTTTAGAAAAACTTAAAGCATCTTCCAAAGTCATTAAAGATCAAAAAGAGATTGCCCAAGTGGCCACCATCTCTGCTAATTCT
Source organism: Campylobacterales bacterium (assembly GCA_024277395.1). Taxonomy (GTDB): domain Bacteria; phylum Campylobacterota; class Campylobacteria; order Campylobacterales; family Sulfurimonadaceae; genus QNZR01. The sequence goes on along the minus strand of JAJRVF010000174.1, from coordinate 5,889 downwards.
GATGCTGCTATCGGAGCAATGATCGCCGAAGCAATGGAAAAAGTAGGTCAGGACGGCGTTATTACCGTCGAAGAGGCAAAAGGCATTAACGATGAACTTGACGTCGTTGAGGGAATGCAATTTGACCGCGGCTATTTGAGCCCGTACTTTATTACCAACAGCGAAAAGATGATTGCTGAGATTGAAAATCCGTATATATTACTGTTTGATCAGAAGATTTCAAACCTAAAAGATCTGCTTCCGGTACTCGAGCAGGTTCAAAAATCGTCACGTCCGCTGCTTATTATTGCCGAAGACGTTGAAGGTGAAGCCCTTGCAACACTCGTGGTTAACAAGCTTCGCGGTATTTTAAATATCTCTGCAGTGAAAGCTCCGGGATTTGGTGACCGACGCAAAGCAATGCTGCAAGATATTGCCACACTCACCGGCGGAACCGTTATTTCTGAAGAGGTTGGTCGCACCTTGGAGTCTACAACGCTAGAAGATCTTGGAAGTGCGGCACGCGTTGTCATCGACAAAGACAATACCACTGTTGTTGACGGTGCCGGCGATGCATCAGCCGTAGAAGCACGTGTTAATGAAATTAAAACACAGCTTGAAGCAACCTCGTCGGAATATGACAAAGAGAAGCTTCAAGAGCGTCTGGCTAAACTCAGTGGCGGTGTTGCCGTTATTAAAGTAGGAGCTGCTACCGAAACCGAGATGAAAGAGAAAAAAGATCGCGTTGACGATGCACTTTCCGCTACCAAAGCAGCGGTGGAAGAGGGTATCTTAATCGGTGGCGGCGCGGCACTCATTCATGCCGGTGCGCAAGTCTCTTTAGAAGAACTTGAAGGTGATCAAAAGATCGGTTATGAAATTATTATGCGTGCCATTAAAGCACCGGTCAAACAGATTGCTCAAAATGCCGGTTACGATACCGGTGTTGTAGTCAACGGTATTACCAATGCAAAGAGCAGTACAATCGGATTTAATGCCGCTACAGGAGAATATGTCGATATGTTCGAAGCCGGAATTATTGACCCGTTTAAAGTGTCACGTGTGGCATTAACCAATGCCACATCTGTCTCTAGCTTACTGCTTACTACTGAAGCAGCCATTGTTGAGATTCAAGAAGAGAAGCCGGCAATGCCTGCCGCACCGGATATGGGTGGCATGGGCGGTATGGGTGGCATGCCGGGTATGATGTAAACCCGTACATTACTATTATCTTCGTCCCCCTCCTCGATACAGTGAATAGCCGTTGTCGGCTATTCATATTGTCTCTCCTTGACAAACCTTTTATACAGCATCGGCAATAGTAGCAGTGTAAGCGCTGTTGAAGAGACCAATCCAAAAATCACTACAATGGCAAGCGGCTTTTGAATTTCAGACCCCGGTCCGGTTGCAAACAGCATCGGAACCAAAGCCAATGACGCAATAGCTGCCGTCATCAAAACCGGGCGCAAACGTCGTTTGGCTCCCTCAACCACAACCTCTTTAATAGGTAAAGTCTGTGCCAACTCATTAAAATAACTTATCATCACCACACCGTTTAGTACAGCAATGCCCAAAAGCGCAATAAAGCCGACCGATGCCGGTACCGACAGATAGTTCTCCGTCACATACAATCCAAAAATACCCCCCATCATTGCAAGCGGAATCGTCGTAAAAATAATAATACTTTGAGTTACCGATTTAAATGTCATATAAAGAATCATAAAAATAAGCACCAGGGCAATCGGTACCACTATAGAGAGTCTTTTCATGGTGGCTTGCTGGTTTTTAAACTCCCCGCCATACGTCACAAGATAGCCGGCCGGAAACTTGATCTCCCGCTCTATATTCTCTTTAAGGTGATCAACAAATGTGACAAGGTCGATGCCTCTGACATTGGTCTGAATCGAAACGAACCGTTTGGCTTTTTCATGTTTGATTTCGACAGGTCCGCTGCTTCGTACAATTTCAACAACTTCTGAGAGTGCTACTGCTTCACCGGTGGCGCTGACAAGATAAATCTCATCAAGATTTTTTCTAAGGTAATCACCTTTGGCAACAATAGGAAACTGCTTCATTCCCTGATAGATCGTTCCAATCTCCACACCGCTGACAGACGCCTTGAGAAGATGCGCAACATCACTTTTGTTCAGACCGTAATTCCCGAGTTTCTCATCATTAAAGCGTAATTCCTGATAGGCAGCGCCCTCATTTTGTCTCATGTAAACATCTTGGGAACCTTGCGTCTTTTCGGCGATCTCTTTAATGCGGATACCCAGCTCATTGAGCACCTCAATCTCTTCGCCAAACAGTTTAATGACCACATCGCCTCGTGATCCCGTCAGCATCTAAGATGTTCGCATCTCAATAGGTTGTGTAAAACCGTACTCAATGCCTTGAATGCCGTCCAAAGAGGCGCGCATCTGATCTTTAAGCCACTCGGTGTCTTGCACACGCCACTTATCTTTAGGCTGAAATACCAAAAAAGTATCGGTATCATTAAGTCCCATCGGGTCAAGTCCAATCTCATCAGATCCGGTTCGTGCAATAATAGAGGCAATCTCCGGTACATCTTGCATAAGCTTTTTTTGCACCTCGGTATTGAGTGCAATACCTGCGGGTATATTAATCGACGGCGGCGCTTCAATACCGATCACAATATTGCCTTCATCCATTGTCGGCATAAATGTTTTACCGATGTTGCCAAAAGCATAAAATGTTCCGGCTAAAAGTAGCAGTAGCAGCGCATAAATTCCAAATTCAATCTTGAATGCTTTTTGAAGTAACGGTGCATATCCTCTAAGCAGCCACTTCATTAAAAACGTATCCTCATGCTTGGGTTTTCCAATAAAAAACGACGCCATAGTAGGAATGACAAAGAGCGCCAAAAATATTGACGAAGCCAGTGTAAAGACAATACTCAAAGCGACGGGGGCAAAGAGCTTTCCGCCCAGACCGTCCAACATCAGCAGCGGAGTAAACACAATGATAATAATCAATACACCCGATATGACCGGCGTACTCACCTCTTTGGCGGCATGATAGATAATTTGTAGTTTTGTCATATTCTTTGAGATCGGCTGTGCCAGACGTGCTATAATATTCTCAACCATGACAACACCCGAGTCAATAATCATTCCAATGGCAATGGCAATGCCTCCCAGACTCATCAGATTAAGACTCAAATTGAAATAGTCCATTAAAATAAAAGCGCTAAAGATCGCAAGCGGCAAAATCATCGCCACCGTGACAGCCGATGCAATGCTTCCTAAAAATACCAACAGAATAATCAGCACCAGAACAATGGCTTCACCAAGAGCGGTCTGCACCATATTAACCGCTTTTGAAACTAGATCTTTACGATCATAAAAAATAGTAATCGCCACATTGTCCCCCAGGCTTTTTTCCAATTCCGCCAGTCGCTCTCTTACTTGTGAGGTTACCTTGGATGCGTCAGCACCTTTGAGTCCCAATACCAGACCTTGAACTGCCTCACCCTTGCCGTCTTTAGTGACATACCCGTATCTAGTCAGCGCATCTATCGATACTGTTGCCAAATCCCTTAGACGAATAATGGCACCGTTTTTCTCTACTTTCACCACAAGATTCGATATATCACCCACCCCTTTCATGCGGCCGGGGAGTCGTACCAACAGGGCTTCATCACCCCTTTCAATCCTGCCTGCTCCAAAATTTGCATTGTTTTTTTCAACTTTTTTTTGAAGATCGTCCAATGTGATTCCCAGTGCGGCCATTCTTGAAAAATCGGGCTTAATTCTATATATCTGCACCTCTCCGCCAAGCGAATTCACATCAGCCACACCATCAATACTGCGCAATGACGGGCGAATAACCCAATCAAGAAGTGTTCGTTTCTCAACCAGACTCATACTCTCAGAGTCGATGGTAAACATCAGCACTTCACCAAGCGGTGTCGTGACGGGAGCAATCCCGCCGATCATGGATGCCGGCAAATCTGCTTTAATGTTGTTAAAACGTTGATACACCCGGTCCCGTGCCCAGTACAAATCGGTTCCTTCTTCAAAATCAATGGTGATATCGGCAAGGGCGTATTTGGAAACGGAACGAACAATATCTTGATGCGGGATACCCTGCATCTCCAACTCTATGGGAATAGTAATCTGCTGTTCTACCTCTCTAGGAGTCATTCCCGGAGCTTTTATAATAATTTTTACCTGCGTGGTCGAGACATCAGGAAAAGCATCTATGGTCAGCTTTGAATACGATATGACTCCGCCCACTGCCAAGGCTACGGCAATAATGACAGCAAAAATACGTTGTGAAATAGCAAAATCAATTAACTTGTCAATCATTGTCTTGCCCCTCAAGAGCCCCTTTTAAAGAGATGACACCGCTAACGGCAACATCATCTGTTGCACGCAAATTCTCGGCAATCACATAAACACTGCTGTTATCTCTTCCTAAAACGGTAACATTAACAAGCTTGTAGCCTTTATCTACCTTGACAAAAACCGCCTCGCTATCATGATATTCAATAATAGCCGATGAGGGCAGCTTCAATGCATTTTTGGGCCAATAGAGCTTAATGTTTTTCTTCTCGTTCAAGAGCACATGCATGTTCTCCTGCGGTAACAGATGCACGGCTATGGTCTGCGTTCTGGCATCGATCTCTGCTGCAATGGATTTAACTGCAACCTCTTTGTCATTAACAAAAAGTTTTTGATTGAGCTGCATGCTTTTTGCCACATTGAGTGGAAGCGATACTACCAGATGCGCATTGACATCATCGAGTATGGTCATCATGTGTTCCCCGCGCTGCAGATACATTTTTGGAAATACATTCATATCATTAATAATACCGTCTGCGGGAGCATAGATCTCAATATCAGGTATGGGTTTTTTACTCCTGCTTATAATATTGACCTGTTTTTGACTCAGCCCCCACTGCTGAAGCAGATGATAATAAAATTTGGTTTGTGTCTGAAATTTCTTAAGTGTATTGCGTACTTTGAGATACTGCTTTTTAGGAACCACTTTAGCTTCATACAGAGGCTTGAGTCGTGCCACCTCATTGGAATAAAACTCCTCTTCAATCAGAAAATTGATGTAAGTTGATTCAAGCTCCAGCATTTTCGGCGATTTAATCACCGCCAAAAGCATTCCCTTTTTTATCGGTTCATAAATACTGACATTCAACGTCTCAACAACACCTTCTACCGGTGCATCAATCCTAAAAATATCTTGAGATCCTACATATCCTCGAGCCAGATAACTTCCCAAATACACACGCTGGGTTACCTGTGGCGTATCGGTTTTAACCATACTGTTCGTACCCATAACCAGCAGCTCTTTTGCTGAGGCAGATACGAAAGTCAACAGTGTTGCTATTACTACTATTTTAATCATTGTGATATTCCTTTAGGATCTATGGCATAATCATACATGTATTTTGCTACGGCATTATGCCTATCAATTTTAAGCTCTAAAATGGTCTCAATCATCTGCAACTTTGTTTCCGTTGCTTTTAACATGGAAAGCAGACTCTCTTCCCCGGCACGAAATCGCATGTTGCTCTGCTCGATCAGTCTATTGGACGATTCTCTGATGAGCCGGTCGCTTGTCTTGAGTGATTTGCGATAGATTCTCAGTCGGCTCTCTATAGCGGCACTCTCATAAGCGTAATGGTCTTTAAATGTCTCGAGCTGATAGCTTGCCGCATGCAAAGCGTGCAAAGCCGATGCCCGAGACGCCTCTTTTTTCTCACCGAAACCAAGAGGCAACGAGAGGTTCAGCATATATTTATCAGCATCAAGCTCATTGGCGTAGGATGTGCCGACATTAATTTTCGGGATCCTGTTATTGGCCAGAGCCATGGCCTCTTTATTCAGTGTTATCTGCTGCTCCAACACAGAGTTCAGCGCAGAATATTTT
>JAJRVF010000173.1 GCA_024277395.1 Campylobacterales bacterium | reverse complement strand
CGGGTTTCCTATAAAGGTCAGCGTTTCAATAAACTCAAAACAGGCTACCTTCACAAATATTATCGAAAGCACCTAAAAGACATCTACCCCAAAGACAAAAATTTCAACTACAGCGATGAAGTCAGTCTGATTAAACTTGAGCGGGTCAAGTATGACGAATTGTGGTACGGTACCAAAAATTTCTATGTTATTACACGCTACAACCACAGCTCCTACTACGCTATGGCGGTACATCAATTGGCACAGAAAATCAAAGAGTGGTACAACAAACGGCACTTGGCTATGAAGTAGTCTACTTTAAGTTTAGACGAACCCGTACCGACTGCTCATGAGCCGTCAACCCTTCAGTATTGGCTATACGGGCACACGCCGCTCCGACGTCGTTGATGGCCTCGGACGAGAAGGCAATAATCGACGACTTTTTCATAAAATTTTCAACACTAAGCGGTGAGTAGAATTTTGCCGTACCACCGGTCGGCAGTGTATGATTGGGACCGGCAATATAGTCTCCAATGGCCTCGGGCGTATAATGTCCTAAAAAAATAGCTCCGGCATGTTTAATGGCGGGCAGCAGTTCCCACGGATTTTGCGTCATCACTTCCAAGTGCTCGGGTGCAATCGCATTCATCAGCGCTACAGCCTCATCCATATCACGAGTCACTATAATAGCACCGCGTTCTTCAATGGATTTTCGCGCAATCTCCTGACGCGGCAGCTGCTGCAGCCACCTCTCTATCTCACGTTCCGTCTCTGTGGCAATACGCGTAGAAGGTGTAATAAGAATAGAGCTTGCCATCTCGTCATGCTCAGCCTGCGAGAGCAGATCAATGGCAATATGGTTAGGATTGGCACTCTCATCGGCCAAGATTCCAATTTCGCTTGGTCCGGCAATCATGTCAATATTGACCTCGCCAAAGACCATCTTCTTTGCCGTAGCAACAAAAATATTTCCCGGTCCGCTAATGACATCAACTTTTGGAATACTCTGCGTACCGTATGCCATGGCAGCAATGGCACTTGCACCACCGACTTTATAGACTTCGGTGACGCCGCACAGATGACATGCGGCAAGCAGCAGTGCATTGGGCTCGTTATTGGGGGTTGGAGTACAGACGACAATCCGCTCCACTCCGGCAACCTGAGCCGGAATAACATTCATCAGCAGTGAGCTCGGATAAGCCGCTTTGCCACCGGGAATATAGAGTCCGGCACAATCAACCGCACTGACCTTCTGTCCCAAAATGGTACCGTTTTCTTCCGTATCAAACCAGCTTTTAGGCAGCTGCTTTTCATGATAGGATTTAATGCGATCATACGCAAGATGCAGTGATGCTTTCAGCGTTTCGTCAAGCTGTTCATATGCCTCCTGCATTAGCGTAACATCAATCTTCAACTCGCTGTCATCGTGAGGCGTCCAGTTGTCAAATCGGGAAATATGTGCTTTCAAAGCACTGTTTTGATTGCGTCTGATCTCATCGATAATACTCTGTACCGTCTTACCTACCGCTTCTATATCCATCTTGCCGCGTTCTAAAAGGGCATTAAACTGCTGTTGAAATGTCGTCTCATGCGTTGATGTTATAATCATAACAATACCTATGCTGTTAAATTGACGGTATTATAGCGAAATTATGAGATAGAAGCAGCACATCGCCCCTAAAAATGGGGATATGCTATTTTACTTATGCAGAACTTTGCGAGTGCCCAATTCTTGCGTCGGACGATAGGTGTTTTGATAGAGTTTGCGGAACTGTTCATGCTGCTCTTTAGAGATGGTAATGGGCTCTTTCATGACATACCACTCAACAATTTGCGTACACGGCGGCGTCGTTAATGAGCCTAAGTAGTGGTAAAACCCTTTGTCGGTCGGTAACAGGTCTTTGGCATTGAGCGTAATGGTATCACTGACTTTACGATCACCCTCTTTCAGCGGCATATTGTCAAATACTTTCTTTAAAAAAGTATTGGGCTTGCCAATATCAATAAATACTCCAATAACCGCCAATTCACCTACCTCGCTCTGGTGTACCAGGTGTACCTCCATCGGGTAACGCTTTCCGTCAACGGTATGCTCGCTTCCCTCATGAAAATGAAACTGCACCAATGTAAACTCTTTGCCGTCAAGCAGCGCAGTAGATTTACCGTCACTGTTGACTTGAATTGTATGCCCGTTATTGACAATATTCAAAGGTGCATTCGTATAGCTGACAAAAACTCCATCTACTACGCCCGCCTTGGCTGCTGTATCGGTTGCAATGTCGATCGGCGATTGTCGGTCACCGTGTGTACAACGCTCAAATTCGGGTTTAATTTTTCCCCAGTCTTTTGGACCGGTAGTACCGTCATAACCCCAGTGTGGCTCATGATGGCTGTGGTCAACCTCAACAGCAGACAGTGTGGTAGCACAAAGTAAACCGGCCGTTACAACAGCCAAAGAACCTTTACGTAGGAATTGTTGCATCTCTATACCTCTTCATATTAAAATTTTTAATACTTTAATATAAGATATGCTTTAATAGCAAGATGATCTGTTAAAGTTTCCAACAAGCAGAAGACAATGATACTTATGGTAACATTGTTCTTTTTAAATTATTTAGTTTTGGTTTTTTTTAGTTTTTTTAGTGTTTCATATTCTTGTAACACAACGGCAAGCGCCTCTTTAAAATCTTTTGTCGGAATGGCTCCGGGAATAGGTTGAAACATCGGCGTTCCATTGGGAAGCAAGAACCAGATCATCGGCGTTCCGCCGTTCCATAGCTCTGGGGGAAAATAGTCGTCATCATCGGTATAGGCCGTATTGGCAATAAACTTATCGTTAAGTGTCGCAATCACTTCGGCATCGCTCAATGCCGTTTTTTCAAGCTGCACACAGTAGCGACACGTGTGTCGTGAAATAATAAACATAAACGGCTTATCTTCTTTTTGGGCACTTTCAAGAGCCTCTTTATAACTTTTTTTCCAGTGAATACCTGCTGTTTTCTCCACCGTTTTCGCCATGACACTTTGCTGTGTCGGTGTTTGTGCTATTGCTACAGCGCCAAAGAGTATTGCACTCACTGCCAGTTTTAGAATCATTTCATCGCCTTTTTCATAATTTCTTTTGCAATCTGCAAAGCATCTTTGTGTCGTACGTCTACAACAATATCCGCAACACGCTCATACTCAGGAGCACGTATCTCAAAAAGTGCTTTGGCTTTATCAATTTCTTTAAACAACGGTCGTTTTGTCAGTTTGCTTTTGGCATTGGGATGGTTTAAAATGCGCTCATACAGTGAATCAAAATCAGAGTAGAGATACACAACCGTACCAATAAAATTTAAATTTGGAACCTTGTAGAAACCACCGCCTGTCGAGATCAGTGTATCGCGAACGCTGTGAGACAGCCATATCGCAACCCGACGCTCCAAAGCCCTGAAATATACTTCACCCTCTTCTTCAAATATCTTTTTAATTTTTCGGTTTTCCATGCTCTCGATAATATCATCAGTATCTAAAGCGATAATACCGCTCTGTTTGACTATTTCTCGCGAGATCGTCCCTTTTCCCACGCCCATAAAGCCTATTAAGAGAACATTGGTCATGTATCGGCTCTTTTACATGTAAATTTCATTGGCATTGTACTCCATTTAATTAAACAGATACTCCATTCCCAGTTTTTCACTATAACGACGCAACATATCGCGTTCAAAATCTACATTGGTGGCATACGCATAGCCCAATGTCTCGCTCCACAGGGTATGCTCTTCCATACAAAGATAGAAAAAGACCTTGTTGTGCCACGGCACAAAACTCTCGTATGCATGACGAAACATCTCTCGCTTCAGGGCTAACGGATAGGAGTATTTTCCGTTGGCATCTTCAAAGGGCATCTGCAGTATTTTACTTTTAAAATTACGCTCTCGCAACTGTTTCATCACCGGTTTAATAAAGGTCAGAGTACCAAAGGAGACCAGTGCCACTTCATCAGGTGAAAAGGTGTTCAACAACTCCTTGTAGACTGCTTCATATTCGTGAAGATAATTTTCATAGACCACAATCGGATGAAAGTGAAAGCCGACTTTCACTCCTTTGTCGGCTACGGCACGAGCACTCTCAATACGCTTGTGCAATGAAGCACTGCGATGCTCTTCATTCGTAATAACGGTCGGTGTGTTGAGTGACCACGTACACAAAATATTTGGCGGTACCTCATATTCAAGAAGATAGGCAATGTTACTCGATTTGGTCTTGAACTCTAAAATCACATTGGGATGCTTCCGGGCAAAGGCAAACAGTGCTTCTAACACCCCTTCTCTATTGCCCCACATTAACGAGTCCGATGCCTGTCCCGTACCAATATGATACGTTCGGTTTGCATCTAGCTCCAGTGCCTCAAGCTTCTTGGCGAAATTCATGTCAAACGCTATAGTGTTTTGATTGTAAAATGATTGAATGGAGCAGTACGAGCAGTCGAACCCGCAACTCTCAACTGCATCAAGCGTCAGAAGATTGCAGCAGCGTGTCTTTGGTGAGGCCACCGGACACATACCCAGGCCCAAATGCTCTTTTTCAACCGTAACAATATTGAGTTTTTGTTCCGCATGCGCACTCATATCAAAGTTTTCATAGCTATGCGGCCGGTTTTTAATGCTCTCATAATACTCTCGTGCCCGCTGCATTACCTTTTTTTTATGGCTAAAATCTTGCCATACGCTGCGCAGAGGCTGCTCCTGCCACATCTCCAGATCAATACTCATGGTGACCAGTTCACGCACCTCTTGAAATGAAAAACGATAGTGCAAACTCTGTGTTTTTATAAACTCCTGATCTGCATCATTCAGCGAATAATAGGGCGTATTTTTTACATGTAGATAAAATTTTTCTTGATAGCGGTTCATGAAGAGATGATGCTCATATCAAAATCAGGTGCTTTTTTAAGAGTGTGACGGTAGATTTGCAATGCACGAAGCAGATTAAACAGCAACAGTGCCGAAGAGATCAGCAACATTACACCTGCTACTTGCAAGGTGTCTACTCCAAAAGCAAAAGGAACACACAGCAGCAAGGTAAGCAGATGCAGTACAAACTGCAGCTCCGCCATCTGCTCTGAGATCATCTCCCGCATGGTCGGAATCATCATATACCCCCGTGCATTCAGATGAAACCATACCAAAAAAGGAATGATCTTATAAAGCATACCGCTCATTAGTGAGAGTAAAAATCCGCCTCCAATGAGCAATGCGCTAAGCAGACTCAATTCATATCCAATCAGCGCATCGACACTCCAGACAAAAACACCTGCTATAAGCGAACAGGCACTAAGCTGCCAATACCATACCGTCACATCACTAAGCTGACGCTTTCGCAACTTTAGTTTTTGTAGCACCTCCAGTCCAAACATCATAAAAAAAAGAGCAATACTCCACTGCGCTACAATAGCATACACCGCCGCTTCCATATGCAACAGCAACCACGCCAAAAGTGCTAAACACACACCAATAAGCGCGTAACGGCTAAAGTATTTTGAAAATGAAGCAGTAACGTAAAACATTGGCAAGATCTCAAAGGTGACCCCCACTACCAAAATACCTGCAAAACCAAAAATTGCCCAGACACTGTGAACCGCTGCAAGCAAAGAACTGCTTTGCGTCACATTGTGTGCAATATGGGTTCCCAAAAGCTGCATACCCATCAGTATCACAGCTCCGCCAAATACTACAGCAATGCTCATGGTGCGTACCGTTGCATTCACATGCTTTACCTCAATCAATGCCCCAATAATCGCACCCAAAATGAGTATAAACCCTGCAAAAAGCGCTACAAGGGCTACAACCATAAGCCATGAAATCGTAAAGAAGAGTCCAAAAAACAGCGCCGTAACCCCGATACTAAGCAAGATATGTGACACAGATGCAACATGAAGCGCATACGGCAGCGCCACACCGGCAAGTACAGGCAGCATCTGCTGAAGAGCGCCGAGCATTATAAACGCAAAGACCCCCAATGTAAACAGATGCGTCAATGCTATGGCTTCGGTAGTGTAGCGGCTGCTTACACTTGCACTCTCAATGCTTATCATCGCCACCGCAGCACCCATTAAAAAAAGCAGTGCCGTAATAAAAAAACGTACCGGAGCACTAAGCGGTGGTGCCTGTTCTAATGAAAGACCTGTAAAATTCATAAAAGACTATTCGACAATCATCGACTCCATCATATCAATTATCTGATCAGCATCGGCACTTAAATGCTGCTGTGCCATAGTATAGAGCATCTGCTCCTCCTTCATATTGTGCTGCTGCATCATAATCATCAATGTTTCGGTAAGTCCAAAGAATTTGGTACGGTCCTCGTTATCAATAGCTTCACCAAGTTGTTTGAGCAACGAACGCAACTGCTGATGCTCCATGCGCATCACTTCGGTCGGTCCTTGCGTCATACCCGTTTTTTGCTCAAATGCCGGAAACATCACCCGCTCTTCCATCTGAAAATGGTGTTCGGTGGCCTCAGCAAACTTTCTATAAGCTGCCAAAGCATCAGGTAGTGTTCCCTCATTTGCAAGATTTTCCATCTGTGAAAAATATTCATCGCATGCACGATGATCGGTCGTTAAAAACGATTTAATATCTGCCATTTGTAACCTTATTATTATTTTTGACATTGTAATATTAGGACACTTCCAAAGAAATAAAATTGACGGATATCAACCAATGCCTAATCTTTTTACCGATCTTCCCCACTGTCCAAAACAGAGTGAGTCCTTTGAAACACTGCTCTCTTGCAAAAACATCACGATTGAACGCATTGTCTCAGCATCGTTTCATAATGGTGAATGGCTCAAACAGAAGCACGATGAGTGGGTTGTACTGCTTCAAGGTGACGCTGAACTCGAGTGTTTCCGTCGTCGCATTACGCTTCACAGCGGTGACTATCTTTTTATACCTGCTCACGAGGAACACCGTGTTCTTAGAACCTCAGAAAAAGCGCTTTGGCTTGCCGTGCAT
>JAJRVF010000021.1 GCA_024277395.1 Campylobacterales bacterium | reverse complement strand
TAAAATATCACACAGTTTTTTAAAAGCATTTGTATCGCCGGTTACTAATGCATAAAATTTATCAATGGAGACACGACGTATATTTTCATGATTAAATTGTTTGGAGTCAAGGCTAGTTTTCCATGGAATATTTTGAGAATCTTTTGCAATTACCTCAACCAACATACAGATATTGTCAGAATCTTCCAATATTTTTCTTTGCATGTTTTTATACGTTTTTTGAGCAGAAGAAGAGTTCATCGTATTGTGTTTATTTTTCATTTCTACGTAAATCTTTTTTTTCTTATTGATGAGATCAAATCCTTTTTCGGGTATGTGCCAGTCAGCATTTATATAGCGGAAAATATTTTGATGAAAGTAGCCAATGTGATTGGTATTGGATTTATCCATCTGACGAATAATCTCACTTTCAATAATCTCATCTAAGCTTTTATTGTAGATTTTAGCATCGAAAGTAAGTTTGACAGGGTCAATCAAATTGGCATTAAACCGTTTGAGATCAATCTGGAATCGATATTTTTCAACCGTCTGTTTTACATGTAAAAAGAGATCCTCATCACTAATGAATCCTAAGCTATAAAGAGACATTTTCAATACTTTTTAATAAGTTAGTTACGGATAGGCCCACAGCATGAGCCAGATTCACCGGAACGGCGTTGCCAATTTGTCGGTATTGATGGGTTATGGAACCTTCATACTCCCAGTTGTCGGGAAAAGTTTGGATGCGGGCATATTCACGTACGCTAAAAGGGCGTATTTCATCGGGATGACACCGTTCTGTCTGTTTTTGTGCAGGAGAACATGTTAGTGTCAAGCAGGGCTCCTCCCAGCTGATACGTCGTGCTATACCGGTTTTTCCGCCACCAAGATAGTAACTTTTTTGCATATACTCTTTTTGCAGTTCAACGGGCAGGTCTCGCCAGTAGCCTCCGGGTGGAATGTGTTTTAAAATCTCTTTTTTCTTTTGAGGGTACTGTTGACCGGGTGATGATGGTACATCGCTGTCATAAAGGGTTCCTTTGAGCAGGGCATCTTTAAGGGTATAGATGGTTTTAGACGGAGTGGGCCAATACAGTTCTGCTTGATGTCGGTACATTTTTTTGACACCGATAATAAAGAGGCGTTCTCGTTTTTGCGGCACTTTGTGATGTATTGCTTTTAGTACTTTTGGCTCAAAAACATGGTAACCCAGTTGATCAAGTATATCGATCATTGTCTGTAAGGTTTTGCCTTGATTGTGACTTCGAAGGCCACGGACATTTTCGGCTAAAAAAACTTTGGCGTTACTCTCTTTAAGCGCACGGGCAAAATCAAAAAAAGAGTACCGCGCGTATCTTCAAATCCAAGTTTTTTACCGGCATAGCTAAAGGCTTGACAGGGAAAACCGCCGGTAAGCAGATCAACTTTTCCGTAAAAAGGAGTAAAATCAATGCTTTTAATATCAGCACAAACACTGTTCCACAGCGGACGATTTTTTTTTAATGTAGCCACGGCATGTCTGTCAATTTCGTTGAGCATCAGATGCTTAAAACCTGCTTTTTCCAAACCAAGTGCCAATCCGCCGGCACCGGCAAAAAGTTCAATGCTGGTATATTTATTTGTAGGAACCTTAGACGGTATGATGCCCATTAATAATCCTTTGCATGTATTATAACTTTTTTATAATGGCAAAAAAATAGAGAGGTATCTATGTTTTATTGCATTATGTCATATTCTTAACAAGCGATTTCTCAATTAATCGGTCAAGTTCGTGAATATTTGATGTTGCGGCAAAGCAACTTTGTATGCCGCATACAAGATAGCCCTCTACGCTATTGTCATAGTGTCGCAATGTATAAGGGTAGCGTAAAACAGTGACGGGCAGTGCACTTTTTACAATGCGATCTTCTTTGAGATAGCGTATCATCTGGTTAAAGAGGTAGGGAGCGTTAATGGGCTTGCGCGCCAGGTCATAGGAGTAGTACTCAAGAGTTTTGAAAGCAAAATGACGATATTTCTCATCAATTAAAGCACCCAAAGAGAGCAGAAGATCGACAATGATACCGACAGAACCGGGGTAAGAGCTGTCGGTGGTATCGGCTTTGGTCTCGAATTCCCCTTTGCTAAAGTACCACATTCCGCTGTCGTAGAACTGCTCGAGGGCGCTATTGGCCGTTTTTTGCGCCTCTATGAGGTAACGTTCATCGTAGGTCTGCTCATAGGCAGACACAAGGGTGATGCCCAAGTAGGCATAATCTTCCAAAAAGGCTTTTACTTTGGGCGGGTGATGAATCAGCGTGGAGTGGTACAGTACCTCGTCAACAAGCATGGTATTTAAGAGTGCTTCAAGATGCGCAACGGCGATCTTTTTATAGTGCGGTTCAATGCTGCTGAGTTCAAAAAGTGCTTTAATCATCATGGCATTCCATGAGGTCTGTACTTTTTTGTCAATGAAAGGATAGGTGCGTTTGCGGCGCTCTTTGGCCAAGAGTGTCTGTACGCGATTGAACCACTTAGGTCTGGAATTGTCTTCAATGCGCACAATGCAGGCTCCTTCGAAATTGCCGCTGTCGGAAATGCTCAGTTTGGTCAAAATCTGTTCACTCTGCTCGGCAGTAAAGCCGTGCTGCTGCAAGAGTGCAAAAGTCTCATCG
>JAJRVF010000172.1 GCA_024277395.1 Campylobacterales bacterium | reverse complement strand
CAAGGCGACAATGCGCCCATACACTATTCGGGGCAAACGCTACTACCCTACCGTTGTTGAAGTGGGCGAGGTGATGCGAGGACGTGCCAGCTGGTACGGTCCCAATTTTCACGGTAAAAAAAACCTCGAACGGCGAAACCTACAATATGCATGCCATGACGGCGGCACATAAAACATTGCCGATGAACACCATTGTCCGTACCACCAATCGCAGCAACGGAAAATCGGTTGTTGTGCGCATCAACGACCGCGGTCCGTTTGTTGACAACCGTATTATTGATCTCTCCAAAGAGGCGGCACGTCGTCTTGGAATGATTGGTTCGGGTACGGCACCCGTTACGGTAGAAATTTTAGGATTTCAAAAGAAAGATGCACACTATATGCCGACGCTTAAAACATTGGCACAAGGCCCCAAGCGCCAGACAATGAGCTCGTATTTTGTACAAATTGCTTCCTTTGGGCGTATTGAGGGGGCGATGGCAACTCAAGAAAAGTACGACAATACATTAGGATACAGTACAATCATTAAAGATACAGAGTATAATGGCAGAAGACTTTTTAGAGTCTGGCTCAAAGGCTTTAAAAGTGAAGATGAAGCGCGCGACTTTATTGCATCGGGGCATTTTGAGCACGCATTTATTGTAAGGGATTAAGAGATGGTAGAGAAATATCGCAAAACCAAGGAGACGGAGATTACAGTGTCGCTCTCTCTCTATGGCAAAGGAGAGAGTGCTATTACGACGGGAGTGGGATTTTTTGACCATATGCTTGAGAGTTTTTCAAAACATGCCTTGATAGATCTTAAAATTACATGTAAAGGCGATACGCATGTGGATGATCATCACAGTGTCGAAGATGTCGGCATTGTTTTGGGACAGGCAATCAATGAGGCGATCTATCCGATCCAACATATAGAACGTTTTGGCAGCGCAACGGTAGTGATGGATGAAGCGGCACTCTCTTGCGATCTGGACCTAAGTAATCGTCCCTATCTCTATTATAATGTGGCACTGGAAGGCAGAGTCGGTGATTTTGACGTAGAGCTGGTAGAAGAGTTTTTCAAAGCGTTTGTTTTGAATGCCGGCATCACGGCACATATGGTCATGCAGCGGGGGAAAAATCGCCACCATATTATTGAAGCGGCCTTTAAATCACTGGCGGTGGCACTGCGACGTGCGACAGCGTGCAATGAGCGTATGGGGATTCCAAGCACAAAAGGCGTGTTGTGATCAAACTGATTGTCCTGGATGTTGACGGCTGTCTTACCGACGGAAAAATCATCTATACTGCCCAAGGTGATGAGATCAAAGCCTTTCATGTGCAAGACGGTTTGGCCATTGTAAGTTGGATAAAACTGGGATACGAGGTTGCCATTATTACAGGAAGAGACTCTGAAATTGTAGCACATCGTGCCCGTGAACTGGGGATTGTGCATCTGTTTCAGGGCGTTAAAAACAAAGATGACGTTCTAGAAGCGCTGCGACTCAAGCTCCATCTGAAATGGGAGAATGTTGCCGCTATCGGTGATGATTTGAATGACTACAAAATGCTTCAGTGCGCAGGTCTCTCCTTTACACCCGCCAACGGTTCTTTGTATATTCAAGAGCATGTTGATTGCACATTGCGTCGTCACGGAGGCGAGGGCGCAGTACGCGAGATGATTGAGTATATTATAAAGCACAACGGCGACGAGGACGCTTTTATGGCACTATGGCAGTAACGATCAACACTTTTTTTTTACTGATATCGCTGCTGCTTGTTGCTATTTTTGTTCTGTTTAAACCGATGGATATTGAGACCTACGACAACAATGACACGGCAATGTTGGAGCTCAAAGCGTTTCAATTGTACGATATTGGTTCTGAGGGGCTGCGTATGATGCTGCAAGGAAGTTTTGGAAAACGTTACCGCGACTGTTATGAAGTATATGATATTAACTACAGCAGCAAAACAGATCACGAGCAACAGCATATGGCGGCGAAAGCAGCGGTGTACCGGAATCATATTCTCTATTTAAGCGGTGATGTGGTATATAAAAAAGGGGAAGACTTTGTGTTTAGAAGTGATGAAGCACAGTATGATGAAAATCACCATACCGCCATGACCATAGGTGCATTTGAGTTGAAAAACAATGAAGGGGTTTTTAAAGGATATGAACTACAGTATAATAGTGAAGCTGATACAATTCGGGCAAAAACAGTGAGTGCACTGTATTATATAAGCAAGGCAAATTAGGATGTTGCGAACCATTGCATTGATGTTGCTGTTGCTGGTATCGCCTAAAGCGGAAGAGCTCAAAATATCTGCCGACCTTTTTGAGAGTGATGAGAGCAAGGGAGTAACATTATTTAAAGGTCATGTTGTTATTCTTAAAGGGAGAGATGAGCTGCGTGCTGATAGTGTCGAGATCTTTACTGACAAAAAACGAAAGCCAACTAAGTTTATTGCTCAGGGCAGGGTTACTTTTACGATTTATGCCAATAATACGGAAGCATACAAAGGACGGGCCAACAAAGCTGTTTTCTTGCCTTTGATTAAAGAGTATCATTTCTACAATGATGTATTCTTGACACAGCTTGGCAGTGATAATACTATTAAAGGCGATACTATTGTTGTTAACCTGACCAAAGGAACAGCAACGGCGCAAGGAGACAGCAACAGACCGGTGACGATGACGTTTCAAATAAATGACGAGCCCTTAGATGATTGAAGTAGTAGATTCGGCATTTGTAACCTCAGCACCTAATATAGCACTTGCTCCGGAGAATATGCTGCAAAACGAGGTAGTGTTTATGGCGCGTTCCAATGTCGGTAAAAGCTCACTGCTCAATACACTAAGTAGACGCAGATCACTTGCAAAAGTCTCAGGAACACCGGGAAAAACCCGTCTTATTAATTATTTTGGTGTGACGCTGCTTAATCGTGAAGATGGTCAAAAACAGGAAGCTTTTTTTGTTGATCTGCCCGGATTTGGATATGCGAAAGTGTCGAAGTCCATTAAGAAAGACTGGGAGAAGAATTTAACGCAATTTATTGCGAAGCGTGCTCAAATTAAGCTTTTTATTCATCTTCGCGATGCCCGCCATCCCGATCTTGAAATTGATGCGTCGGTAGATGCTTTTTTGCAGGAGTCCTGCCAAGAAAATCAACATATTTTACAGATCTTTACTAAAATTGACAAGCTCAACCAAAAAGAGCTCAGTCGTCTCAAAGCTGCCTACCCGCATGCTCTCATGATATCTAACAGCAAGAAAAAAGGCACAGAGCGGCTTTTACATGTAATTTATGAGACTTTATTGACGGAAGAACCGTGTGATACACTATAGAAAAGCACACCTAAAGGATATCTCCCTCATGCAGAGACTGGTGCAGCCTGAAATTGATGAAGGCATCATTTTAATCCGCAGTGATGACGAAATATCGACCAATATCCGATCCTATATCCTCGCTTTTGATGATGACAAACTTATTGGTTTTGTAGCATTGCATATACACACCATTACACTTGCTGAAGTACGCTCTCTTGTTGTTGACACTGCCTATAGAGGTCGGAAGGTGGGAAGCCATTTGGTCGACATGTGTGTTGAAGAAGCAGAAGCATTAGGGTTGCAAAAGATTTTATCTTTGACCTATCAGCAACGTTTTTTTGAAAAGTTGGGATTTGTTGAAATTCCTAAAGAGTCCATTCCCGAACATAAAATATGGGCGGACTGCATTAAATGCAAGCACTTTCCGGTATGCAACGAAGTCTCCCTGATCAAAAACCTTTAGAGGCAACTGCGCTCTTTTTGCTTTTTTGCATCTACTCGGCCATAGCAAGCATCTATCCTGTACTGCCCCCGCTTCTTGGTATTTTATTTTTCTATTTTGTAAAATACTTTGACAGCAACAGACTCTCTGCATTCTTGTATATTTTAGCGTTCTTAGTCGTTTATGAAGTGAACTACGGTTATTTGACATTAAGTACGCTGGTCTTTTTTTTGCTGCTTTACTATCTTTTGGTACCCTCACTTAAAAAGATTATAAAATGTAAAATATGCATTACCTTTATTCATGTACTGTTTGTCTATATTGGTTTTTGGCTCTATACAATTGTACTCAATACCGTCTTTTGGCTTCCGATGCCCACAATGGATTTGTATATTATTTTTTATATCTTTATAGAATTTCTGGTGATTAGTTTATTATGAGAACACGCATCATTGTCTCAATTTTTCTTATTGCATGGGTGACACTGCTGGTGCGACTTTACTACTTAAGTATTGAATCGAATAAATATTATGAAGCGTTGTCCGATAAAAATACTATTAAAGTAGAAACCATTGCCCCGATTCGTGGTGAGATTAGCGACATTAACGGTAAACCGATTGCCATTAACAAGTTAGGATTTAAAATTGCCATTAAACCGCATATTCGTGACCGAAAACACCTTATGAAAATCATTCGTTCCATTGCCAATCTATTGCCGAATTTGGACGAAGCGGCACTGCTTAAACTCTACAAACGACGTGATTCAAGTTATTATCACAACCCTATTATAGTAGTGAACTTTATTTCATATGATGAGATCATACCGGTTTATGCAAAGCTGAATTTACTTGAAGATGTTAAAATTACTGCTGCACCAAAGCGATTCTATCCCCATGAAAGTATTGCCGCACACATTATTGGTTATGTTGCCAAAGCTAATGAAAAAGATTTGCAGAATAATCCGTATGCACGGCTTATCGGAACCACCGGAAAGAGCGGTATTGAATATTTTTATAACGGCTATCTTCAAGGCAGTGCGGGTGAACGTGTCATTAAAGTGAGTGCTTTTAACAAAGAGATTGCTGAACTTTCATACAAAAAACCTATAGAAAATCAAAACATACAGCTTAATCTTGATCTTGATTTACAGTATTATATTGCGAAGCTGTTTAAAAATCTTAGCGGTGCTGTTATTGTTATGGATATTGAAGGCAGGGTTGTTGCCGCGGGAAGTTATCCGGAGTACAACCTTAATACTTTTGTCAGAGGTATCTCTACCAAAGCGTGGAAAAAACTCATTAATGACCCCAATATTCCTTTTACCAACAAGATTATTCATGGACTGTACCCACCGGGATCTACCAT
Organism: Campylobacterales bacterium; assembly: GCA_024277395.1. Lineage (GTDB taxonomy): Bacteria > Campylobacterota > Campylobacteria > Campylobacterales > Sulfurimonadaceae > QNZR01. The sequence continues at coordinate 5,551 of JAJRVF010000172.1, read as the reverse complement.
TAAAACCGGATTGGGGCTGGGTTATGTGACAACAGAAATGAGCGAGTGGGAGTCTTCCACATGTACGGGGTCCATGAAGCTGGGGAACCGAAAATTTCGTTGCTGGAAGCGTTGGGGGCATGGAGAAACTTCACTCATTAAAGCAATTCGGGAGAGTTGTGACGACTATTTTTATAAAGGGAGTTTGAAAGTCGGTATTGAGCGTATGAGTACTATATTAAAACGTTACGGTTTGGGAAAAAAGACGGGTATTGATTTGCCCCGCGAGTTTATCGGTACGGTACCTAGTCGTGCATGGAAGCGTAAAAAATATAATCAGCCGTGGTACATTGGAGAGACCTTGAACAGCTCTATCGGTCAAGGAGACTTTCTCTCTACACCGATTCAGATTACACAATTTACGGCACTGATGGCTACGGGAAAGCTGATTACCCCGTTTATTGTAAAAAAGATCGGTACTATTGAGAATCAACCCGTAACACATGAGGTGTTGACCTATGACGAGAAGCGTAAATTACCGCTGATTCAACGCGCCATGTATGAAGTCTGCAACCATAAAAAAGGTACCGCTACAAAATACATACACTCTAAAGTAAAAATTGCCGGTAAAACCGGTACGGCGCAAGTTGTAGGAATTCCCCAGGAGATCAAAGAGCGCATCAGTGAAGAAGATATGGAGTACTACCGACGTTCTCATGCATGGCTGACGGCTTACGGACCGTATAAAAATCCACAGTATATTGTAACGGTTTTAGTCGAGCATGGCGGGCACGGCGGCTCAGCAGCCGGCGATATTGTCTCAAAAATTTATGATAAACTGCTTGAGAAAAAGTATATTAAATAACACTTATGGAGTTCTGAATGAAAAGTGCCAAAAGTACAAATAGCAAAATAGCGGCGGATTTATTGTAGAGTTTATTGGCCAAGATTAGCAATAGAGCCAATGATGAAGCTACCATAAGGGTGATGTCATAACGCGTTGCTTCGAGGTTGATAGCCAATGGCGAGACCAGAGCAGCACTGCCTAATACCATGGAAAAATTGGCAACATTAGATCCAATGATATTACCGATACTCATATCTGCATGACCTTTTTTAACCGCAACAATTGAAACAACGAGTTCAGGAAGCGACGTACCCAACGAAATTAAAAACAGACCAATAATCCACTCGCTCACCCCAAACATACGTGCAATGGAGCTGCCGCTTTCAATAACAAAGTTTGCGCCACCAATGGTCAAGATGAAGCCTGCACCCAACAAAGCGAGTGTCTTGATCCAGTTAAACTTCTCTTTTCTCAGATCGGTATCGATCTCGCCGACAAGGTCTTCTTTAGCATCTTTAAATAAAAAGAGCAGATATGCTGCCATGAGAAGTAGAAATAAAATACCGTCAAAACGACTAATTTCACCGTCTATAATCATAATAATAAAGACAATCACAGGAAAGAGAATCCATGCACTGTCTTTGGCAAAAAGGTCACGGCGGGGGTTCATGGATTTGGCAATAAGAAAGACGACACCCAAAACAAGCGTAATATTAAACATGACGCTGCCGACAACGTTGGCAACAGCCATGTCGGCTTTACCGCCGGCCGATGCCATTATAGAAGCTGCCATTTCCGGCAAAGAGGTTCCAAACGCAACCAGAGTCGCACCAATAACAAAATGCGAGATGTTAAAGTGCAAAGCAATGCGTTCGGACTCTTTAATAATAAAATCAGCACCGTAAACCAGTGCCGCCATCGCCGCTATAAAAATAGCAAAATCCATTAATACTCCTCTGTTCGTATAATTAAGCTTTTGGGTAGATCAAACTGTTTGATGAGTCGTGCTTCCTCACGACGCATGTCGCCATTATCGCTCTCGTGATCATAGCCCATAAGATGTAATAAACCGTGAATAAAAAGCAGTTGCAGCTCATCAATTAGAGTATGATTCATTGCAATACTGACACGATGAGCAGTATCTATCGAGATAACTATACTGCCTAAAGGAGACATCGGCATCTTCTCCAGCGGAAAACTCAATACGTCCGTTGCCGTATCAATATTTCGGTGCTGCTTGTTAAGTTTTTTTATATCGGCATCATCAGTAAGAATGAGTTCAACTTTTCCAATATTGAGTTCGGTGACAATACGATGCAGCAGTGTTATATCAATCATCTGTCCGGTTCTGTTTTCAAAGTCAATCATAAAGCGTATTGTACCCAGATATGATACAATATGACGGTATAAATGCTATTTTTGAGAGGGGCGGTCTTGGCAGGCAAAAAAGCAGTATCTATTATGAGTGGGGGTATGGACTCAACGTTGGCGGCGTACCTCATGAAGCATGAAGGTTACGATATTGTCGGCATCCATTTTAGTTACGGACAACGTACGCAACAAAAAGAGTTAGCATCGTTTCATGCAATTTGTGATCATTTACATGTAGATGAGCGCTATGTCCTTCCGTTGGATTTTTTTAAAGAGATAGGAGCCTCGGCTTTAACCGACAGTGCCATTGCCGTGCCTACAGAAGGAGTAAAAGCAGGTATTCCGACAACCTATGTTCCGTTTCGAAACGGTATTTTTTTAAGTATTGCCGCGGCCATTGCAGAGAAAGAGGCTGCAGAAGTTCTGAGTATCGGTGTGGTTGAAGAAGATAGCAGCGGCTATCCTGACTGCACTAAAGCATTAATTGAGAGTATGACACAAAGCATTAATTTGGGAACCAAAGAGACTACAAAACTACATATTGCCATGCCGCTGGTGAGACTTAAAAAAAAGAGATTGTCGCTAAAGCACTTCAATTGCATGTACCGCTTCACCTAACATGGAGCTGCTACCAAAATGAGACATTGGCCTGTGGCGTGTGTGACAGCTGTCGTTTGCGACTCAAAGGATTTGCACTGGCCAATATGTTGGATCCGATACCCTATGAAACAACAGTTACTTAAGCATCCGCGTTTTCACATTATGCATAGCCATAAACCTCGGCAGAAACACACTTATATCTCTATAGAAAATGACGGTACGGTCTGTATTCGCAGCCCCATCGACAATACTGATCTTCTCCAAAAGATATTACAGGAAAAAGAACACTGGATTGCACAGTGTCTTGAAAGCATGCTAAAACAAGAACCAATTGTATTGGGTGAGACACTGTATTATCTCGGCGCGCTTCACTCTGTGGATTCTGATATAGCCAAACCGCTTAAAGCGGCCATCTCCCGCCTGCGAAGAGCAGATTCCAAAAAACTACAGCAATGTTACGATCTTTTTTATAAACAGGCATGTACGCACTATATGCCTCAACGGATAGCCTGTTTCTCAAATTGTATGGGACTTTATCCCTCGGCAGTAAGCTACCGAAAAATGAAACGGCGCTGGGGAAGCTGTGATGCCAAAAAGAAATTGACTTTTAACAGCGCTGTTATGAAGCTTTCAGTTAAGCATATTGACTATATTATTGTACATGAACTCGCACATATCAAATATATGAATCACTCATCATCGTTTCACCGATTGGTGCAGAAGTATTGTGAAGAGGCGCGTGCAACAGAGCAGGAACTTCGTCGATTACGCCCGTGATGCTTTTTTTGCTTCTTTGTCGGCGTACATGAGCTTATCTGCTTCTTCAACCACTGTTTTCAAGCTGTCACCTTTGCTGTAAACTGCAATGCCAAAAGAGAAGCCCATAGGTAAAACATCACCATTGGTTGCTCGAATCTTTTTGTGTGTCAGTGCATCACTGGCATGCCTAAGGGCCGTGTTGAGTGCTTCAATATCCTGTGTTGACAAAAATACAATAAATTCATCTCCGGCAAAACGTACCAGTTGCGATGATTCAAAAGTTTTTTCTAAAAAATTGGCAATATAGATGAGTACTTTATCGCCTACGGTATGACCGTAGGTGTCGTTAATAAACTTAAAACGATCCAGATCAATAAAGGCCAGGGCACCATCTTCTTGGAATTTTCCATCACTATCTAAGAGGGTGTCAGAGATCCATTGGCGATTATATTTTCCGGTAAGCGGATCGGTATAAATACGTGCCTGCAGTTGTTTCATTTCATTTTGTAATTGTGCTACTTCACGACTGACACGTTGCAGTTTTGTGTTATCGCCATCACGAATAGCGTCTTGCGCATCTTGGGTAGAACCGGAGAGTTTGGCAATGTGTGTATGTGTCGAATCAAGCAGATCGTTTGCTTTTTGAATGGTTTCTTCACTGCTGTGTGCAACAAAATTTTCATCTTCAAAATCGACATTATACTCTTTTGCCAATGCTTCAAATCGTTCTTTGTAGAGTGAGGGTAACACAACATCTCTTTTCATTAAATCGGAGATGGTAGCATCGGTAAGTTCTTCTAGATTCATTAATGTCTCACTTCCTAGCAATATTATTAGATTGTATAATAAACATTATTAACGTATTTTTAAAAAGGTCTCCATGTTGACACTGCTCCATTTCCTGCTTACGGCAAGATGCTTCTGTGCTGATGATAATACCTTATTAAAGTCGTCATTTTCTTGACGCAGGTCATTAAGAACTGCCAAAAGGGCTTGTTTTGCCGCATTAATGACGTCTTTGGGGTATTCTGAGAGTATAACACCGTAGGTGTCAAGTTTTTCCATTGCTAGAGCGTTTTCATACTGAAATTCATAGGTCATTTCAGCATTCATTTGTGACGCAGCCATGGCAATGATCTCTCGGTGCTCCTGCGAGAGTTTTTCAAACGATTGCCTATTGAAAGTCAGTTCCAGTATGGAACCCGGCTCATGCCAACCTGAGTAGTAATAGGGCGCTACTTTGTAAAAGCCCATTTTGACATCGAGTGCCGGTCCAACCCATTCGGTGGCGTCAATAACACCGCGTTCGAGTGAGGTATAGATCTCTCCAGCGGGCAGCAGAACAGGATTGACTCCAAGTTTGGCAAAGACTTCGGCAGCAAGCCCTGGAACACGCATTTTCAGCCCTTTCATGTCTGCTAAGGAGTGAATTGGCTTACGGAACCATCCCCCCATTTGAATGTTGGTATTACCGCCTAAAAAAGGGTAGAGATTATACTTGGCATAAAGCTCGCGCCATAATTCCAGACCACCCCCAAAAAGCATCCATGCATTGATCTCTTCCGCCGTAAAACCAAAAGGGAACCCGCTAAAAAGAGAAAAAGCACTGTTTTTGCCTTTCCAGTAGTATGGACCGGAGTGAAACATGTCAATTTGACCGCTGCTGGCGGCATCAAAAACAGCCAGAGCCGGTACCAGTGTATTTTTTGGGTAGAGTTTAATCTCCAATGAACCGCCGCTTGCCGTGTTAACACACTTTACGAATTTTTCAACACCCGTACCCATAATGGGAAAGTGTGCCGGCCAGCTTGTCGCCAGCTTAAGCGTTGTCTTTCTGTTTTTATTGACATATACTTTTTTGGGGTCGTCGTCATGTTTTTTGGGATGCTTGGTGTAGTCAATGGCGACACGATTGCTGTCATTGCATCCGCTCAACAACAAGCTGCCGCCTGCTACTGATGCCGTGGCGGTGATAAATGTTCTTCGATTCATAGT
>JAJRVF010000171.1 GCA_024277395.1 Campylobacterales bacterium | reverse complement strand
TTTGTTGGTTTCTATATCTGTTATTGCCGAACCGATAACGCCGCTACCCGAAAACCTATCTGTGAGCAGTGAAAAAGCGGCATTGGGAAAAGAGCTTTTTTTTGAGACACTGCTCTCATGTGACAATACAATTTCGTGCGCTAGCTGTCATATTCTGGAGCAAGGCGGTGATGACAACTTGAAGTTTTCATTTGGCGTAAATGGAAAAGAGGGAGATATAAATGCACCCACCGTCTATAACGCAGTCTTTAATTTTCGTCAGTTCTGGAACGGACGTGCCCGTGATCTTGAGGAGCAGGTGGCAGATCCTATTGTAAATCCGGTAGAAATGAATAACAGTTTTGAAAAACTGATTCCTCTTTTAAGAACGACACCGTACAACAAAAAATTTCAGAAGATCTACAGTGACGGGATTACTAAAAAAAATATTGCCAATGCTATTGCCGAGTATGAAAAAACACTGATTACACCCAATGCGCCGTTTGACCGTTTTCTTCGCGGTGACCGTTCTGCTATTTCAGACGAAGCAAAAGCGGGATACATGCTGTTTAAAACAAAGGGGTGTATTACCTGTCACCACGGTATTAATATCGGTGGCAATCTTTACAACAAGTTCGGTGTGATGGATGACATAGAGAGCAACCGAACCGGACGCTACGAAGTGACCAGGAAAGAAGAAGACAAATACTATTTTAAAGTGCCCTCGCTGCGAAATGTTGCCCTCACGGCGCCTTACCTTCATGACGGTCGTTTGGAGACGTTGGATGCAGTGGTTAAGTTTATGTCGCACTATCAATTAGGTCGTGTTATCACGCAAGAAGAGGTTGACGATATTGTGACTTTTTTACACTCCCTTACCGGTGAGATTCCGGTCAATGCCATAAAGTAAGCCTATGAAAGAGATGCCATGATGCTGTTTCGTCGAAAAAATATTGATGCGATGACGCTGCTGCTTTTTGTATTTTTAGTTGTGATTTTGCTGCTTTTTGGGTACTTGGTAAAAATTTACAAAGATACGCAGCGCTATACGCATTATCATGATGCAATTATGGAGCTTAAATTGTTAGATAAAACATTTGACAATTTTTTACTTCAAAAGGCAACCTTTATCAATTACGATGAGATCAACAACAATATAAAATCATTTGAAAAACTGATAGGTTTTTTAGATTCTCAGGCATCCCATGAACTGTTTGATGATAATAAATACAAGCTATTGCTGCAGTACATAATTGAAGAGTACTATAAAAAACGCGATTATATCGAGCTGTTTAAATCTCAAAACTCCTCATTGCTTAATGCAATGCACTATCTTTTTGATCTGAATCGGGTTATACAAAACGATGAGCATCTTGACAAAAAGAGCATTGCTGTTGCCAATGATACGCTATTGCACCTGATGAAATATTATATTAATACGTATGTCGATACACGACAGATGCAGAGCAATTTTGACTTTTTGGAGCATACTTTGCATGATGTCAATAGCATAGAGCTCTATATGTTTGTAAAGAGTGCCAAGCAGAACATTGAGCATATACAAAAGCTGCTTCAAGTCGATGAGGCCCTCAAACAGCCCTATATTAACATTAGTCTGGATAGTTTGCATGCTATTATTGATCAGGCGCATGAGAGAGACCTTGCCATTGAAAAAATTATTGTTGCAATACAGTTTGTTATTGTATTGATTATTTTATACAGCTTGCTGTTGATGTATCGACGTACATTACATATTAAAGATGATCTGATCGGCTTTAAAATTGCTGTAGAAAATAGTGATAACTCTATTGTTATTACTGATGCTAACAGTAATATTATCTATGTCAACGAGGTGTTTGAGCGTGATACGGGCTATACAAAAGAGGAGGTACTCGGTAAAAATCCCCGCATTTTGAAATCCGGTGAAAACAGCCAAGAGTTTTACAATAAGATGCATGAGACATTAAATCGGGGTGAAAAATGGGAGGGGGAGTTTATTAACAAGCGTAAGGACGGAACGCTCTATTATGAAAAAGCTTCCATCACTCCGGTATATGTTCAGGGCAAGCTGGTAAAGTATTTGGCGATTAACCTCAATATTACCGATTATATTGAGCAAAAACGTGAAGTGGAGTACATGGCATATCATGATGCATTAACTTCGCTGCCTAATCGTATGAATGTGGAGGAGTATCTCGAACACCGTCTTATTGTTGCCAAACGCCAATCATCACGTATTTCCATTCTCTTTATTGATCTGGATCGTTTTAAAATTATTAATGATACTTTAGGGCATGATGTCGGGGATGAGCTGCTGGTGCAAAGTGCCAAACGGATGAAAAAGGCTTTGCGGGAATCTGATATGCTTGCACGTATCGGCGGTGACGAGTTTGTTATTATTATTGAGTCTCTTAACGAGGACTACTCTGCGGCTCAGGTATCTCAAAAAATACTGGAGCTTTTTTCAGAACCCATTATGACCAGCAACCATCGATTGAGTGTGACGTTAAGCATTGGTATTGCCATTTTTCCCGATGACGGTATGGATTGCAAAACCATCTTTAAGCACGCTGATGTTGCCATGTATAAAGCCAAAGCCAGCGGAAAGAATACCTACCGCTACTACAAAAAACAGCTCTCTATTGATGTACACAATCGTTTGACCATGGAGCAGACCATGAAAGAAGCATTGGAGAATCGAGAGTTTTATGTAATGTATCAGCCAAAATATAATCTTCACAATAAAACTGTTGTGGGTCTTGAAGCACTGGTACGCTGGAACAATGAAGCTTTAGACCCCATATCTCCGTTACAGTTTATTCCGGTTGCTGAAGATACCGGCTATATTTTAGACATAGGAAGGTTTGTTTTCAAGCAGGCATGTCAGGATTTTTTACATGTAAAACAGAGATGCCCAGGTCTTGAAGTGATTGCCATCAATATTTCTGCTATACAGCTTTATCAAGATGATTTTGTTAATGATATTGCCAGAATAACCCAAGAACTTGGCATTGAGACTCGCGAGATAGTATTGGAAATTACTGAAAGCCATATTATGAAAAATACCAAATACAGTATGCGCGTTTTAAGTCGTCTCAAAGAGCTTGGTTTCGCTATTTCTATTGATGATTTTGGAACAGGACACTCCTCTATGAGTTATTTAAAACAGTTCCCTATAGATGAGCTTAAAATTGACAAATCGTTTGTCGATGATCTGCCCCACGATGCCAATGATATTGCCATTACCAAAGCAATTATCGTCTTATCACAAAGTTTGGGTTATATCAATGTCGCTGAGGGCATTGAAAATGCGGAACAAGAGCAGTTTCTAGCCGATAACGGCTGTCAGGTCGGGCAAGGGTACTATTTTTGCGTTCCGCTTGTAAAAGAGAATCTGATTCAATTTCTAGAAGCGCAGAGTTGATGAGCAGTGTACTTGATATTTATGCTAAAAGCGAACATCTGCTCGGTATTGAAGAATCCACGCAAATACTGCACTCTGTTTTTTTGACACTGCTAGAAGATGAGGGGATTGGTTCGGTTTTGGACATTGGTTGCGGTCGCGGCAGTTTTATGCGTCAAGCCGAAGCGGCCGGCATTGCATGCAGCGGTATTGATCTTTCACCCCTTATGGCGGAAGCGGCGCAGCAAAAAGGCTTGGATGTTACATGTAAAAATATTTGTGAGGTAAGTGGACGTTATGAGGCAGCCGTAGCCATTTTTGATGTCTTGAATTTTATTCCTCCCAATGCATTGGTGCCGTTTTTTCAGTGCGTTGCTGATGTTTTGAGCGAGGAGGGCATCTTTATTGTTGATGTCAATAGTGAATACGGTTTTAGTGATGTTGCACAGGGGAGCATGAGTGCTGAGGATGATCACGGTTTTTTGAGTGTGAATGCCATCTATGAAAATGAGCAGCTGTGGAGTGAATTTACCCTTTTTGAGCGACAGGATGATACTCGATATATCAAGTTTCAAGAGACTATTGTACAGTATTACCACTCCTTGGAAACATTGCGAAACAACGGTGCATTAAAATTAGTTGAAGATCACCCGCTTTCGCTTTATGATGTTGATGATAAAATGTTGCTGATATTTAAAAAAGGGCAGTAGATATGGATGATGACAAAATACGATGGAATCGAAAATATGAAACCCTTCCGATGCCGACACATGTGAGTAAAACGGTAAAGCATCATGTCGGTAAGGCACCGCAGGGAGCAGCACTGGATATTGCGTGCGGACAAGGGCGCAATAGCATTTTTTTGGCCGAACAGGGCTTTAGAGTTGATGCTGTTGATATTTCTGACGTGGCACTTTCGTATCTGGAAGGTGTGAACAATGTTAATGCAATATGTGCCGATCTTGATCAGTATGCATTGGAGCGTGACTATGCTGTTATTATCAATGTAAACTATTTAGACCGTGCGCTTATTCCCAAAATGAAGCAGGCGCTTCAGTGTGGGGGTATTCTTATTTTTGAAACATTTGTCGAGGCAGAAGGTGAGAACTTTCATCAGCCTAGTAATGCAGATTATCTTTTACATGTAAATGAGCTTTTGACACTGTTTCGTGATTTTGAAGTTATCTATTATGAAGAGAAAGTAGAGTGTAACCTTCGAGGTGAAAAAGTCAAGATCGCTTCACTGGTAGCGAGAAAACCGTGAGTCAAAACAGTCGTTTTTTGCCAACTACCCGTGAGGAGATGGCAGATCTGGGTTGGAAGCAGTGTGATGTCATTTTAGTGACCGGTGATGCTTACATTGACTCACCCTATATGGGTGTTGCTGCAGTAGGGCGGATGCTGGAGCATTGGGGCTATAAAGTCGGTGTGATCGGACAGCCCGACATTCACAGCGATGCTGACATTACCCGGTTGGGTGAACCGCGGTTGTACTGGGGTGTGAGTGGTGGCAGTGTCGATTCGATGGTCTCCAACTATACGGCTACAAAAAAGTTTCGCAATTCCGATGACTACACTCCCGGCGGTAAAAATACCAAACGACCCGATCGTGCCGTTTTGGTCTATTGCAACTTGATTCGCCGCTTTTACAAAAACACCGTACCTTTGGTTTTGGGAGGGATTGAGGCGAGTCTGCGTCGCATTACGCACTATGATTACTGGTCAAACAAATTGCGCAAACCCATTCTTTTTGATGCCAAAGCCGATATTTTAGTGTACGGTATGGGTGAAATTGCCATTGAACAGCTCAGCAAAGCACTCGATGAAGGTCGTGATTTTCGAGATATTCGCGGAGTGAGTTACATTGCCAAAGAACCCAACTATGAGTATCATCAGCTCCCTTCACATGCGGAGTGCTTGAGCGACAAAGAGCGATACATTGATCTTTTTGACTGCTTTTATGATAACAACGATCCCATTTCGGCAAACGGGCTCTCTCAAGAGGTGGACGGGCGCTACCTGATTCAAAATCCGCCGTGTGATTATCTTAATGAGGCGGAAATGGATGCCATGGCGGCACTGCCGTATACCCGTGAACTGCATCCATATTATGCCAAAGAGGGCAAGGTGAAATGTTTGGAGACTATTAAGTTTTCCATTACAACCCATCAGGGATGCTGGGGAGAGTGCAATTTTTGTGCTATTGGAGTACACCAGGGTCGCACCATCCGTACCCGCTCGGAGGCCTCTATCTTGCAAGAGGCTCGGGAGTTTACGACCTACAAAGATTTTAAAGGTATTATTGCCGATGTTGGCGGTCCCACGGCCAATATGTACGGCTACGAATGCGACAAGAAATTGAAAAAAGGTACCTGTGACCATATTCGCTGCGTAGATGCTGAGCGCCTGTGCAAAGTAATGCATGTTGACCACAGCAGTAATATTAATCTGTTGCGCCGTATTCGTGACATTCCTGGGGTGCGGAAAGCCTTTGTTGCTTCAGGGGTGCGCTATGATTTTATTACTGCCGATAAAAAACATGGCTATTCCTACTTGAAAGAGATGGTTAAACATCATATTTCCGGACAGATGAAAGTTGCTCCTGAGCATACGGAACAAAGAGTACTCGAGCTCATGGGCAAACCGGGAAAAGAGACACTGGTTGATTTTAAAAAGATGTATGATCGTCTTAATAAAGAGGAGGGGAAACAGCAGTTTTTAACCTACTACCTGATTGCCGCTCACCCCGGTTGCGAAGCGAAAGATATGCATTCTCTCAAGCAGTTTACAACCCATGAGCTTAAGATGAACCCCGAACAAGCACAAGTCTTCACGCCGACACCGAGTACCTACTCTGCTGTTATGTACTACACCGAACTCGATCCAAAAACCCGCAAGAAGATTTTTGTTGAAAAAGATACCCGCCGCAAAGAGCAGCAAAAAGAGATAGTAATAAAAAAAGGTAACTTCAAGAGTGGTTTTGCTTCATAATTTTTTATTGTTACTTTTATAAGAACTTGTCTATTATCGTGATATAATTGTGTCATATTGAGCAACAATGGAACATAATGGCACAAACAATAAAAAAACGACGTCGTGATGAAATTATTGCTGTGGCACTTAAACTTTTTTCTGAGAAAGGGTTTTATGTCACTACTATTCCGGATATTGCGGAACGAGTCGGTATGAGCGTCGGAAACTTCTATAACTATTTTACTTCCAAAGATGTTTTGGCCAAAAAGTTGGTCATATACATCTCTGAATACCTAGGGGAGCAGATTCGAAATATTAACGACAGTGATGCTACTACTGAAGAGAAAATATATGCTATTGTTTCGATGTACTTTGATATGGCTAATGAACGTCCTGAAATGATAGAATATTTTTTACGTGTATACCTTTCCAATCGTGAGGTATTTGCAGAGGGATGTGAAGGCATGATCTGTGTGTCGTCATTTGTGACTGAGATGATGATTTTTTTTGATAACGGTGTGAGTTGCGGTGAACTTTATAACCAAGAATTTTTTAGTGCTTTTGGTTTGTTTATGGGCTATTTAGGAGGTATGGTATTTTTGTTTGGGGAGAAGGTGCTTCCTGAGCCTCTGGAGAACTATAAAGTGTCTATTTCACAAAATATCTATAATGCACTTAAAAACCGACAGTAAGCCAACACTGTTGTGGCTACAGGGAGTGACGTGCAACGGTAATACCCACTCGTTTTTAAATCTCTCTTCCTTAGTTGACTTGCTCGCATCCTACGAGTTGCTTTATCATCCTTCTCTTCCTTCACTCCAAACATTTGAGAACGTATCTACATGTAAATTTAAGTGTGATATTGTTGTTTTCGAAGGAACATTTGATCCGTTGTTGCAGCTAAATAATATTTCTGTTCATCGGATTTTAAAACATTATGTGCAATCGGCAAAGTATGTTATTGCGGCAGGCAGTTGTGCTAGTTTTGGAGGGATGTTTAAAGCATCTGCACCCGAGAGAAACAGCGGACTTATCTTTAACGAAATGCTTCAGGAAGGGCCGCTTTTGTATTGCAAGGAGAAAGTTATCAATCTCTCCGGATGCCCAATACATCCAGAGTGGTTAGGATATACGTTAAGCATGATATTAGAAGGAGAGGAAATCATTCTAGACTCATATCATCGTCCCGTAGAACTCTATAGTTATTTGGCGCACCACGGTTGTACGCGAAATGAATACTTTGAATGGAAAATCGATTCGAAAATGTTTGGGGAAAAGGAGGGGTGTCTTTATTATGAGCAGGGGTGTCGTGCCCCGATGACTCATGCATCGTGTAACAAGATATTATGGAATGAGATCAGTTCAAAAACACGTTCAGGTATGCCTTGTTTTGGGTGTACGGAGCCTGACTTTCCGCGTGCCGATTTTTTTACAACAAAGACCAACATGTCCATTCCTGAAGATGTTCCGCTTGGCGTGAGCAAGCGAAGCTATTTGACTGTAGCAGGTATTGCAAAAACATTTCATATAAAACGGCTTGAAGGGAAGCTTATTGATTACAAGAGAACTGATTGAACAGATTGAGGGCGAAGCGAGCGTCTCTTTTGAAATGAAGCGTGATAAAGTGAATTTTGCAACGATTGCATTTCCGCACTTTAGAGGAATGGAACGTATCTTGCAAGGCAAAAGTGCTTTAGATGCGTTGGTTATTACGCCGCGTGTTTGTGGTATCTGCGGACATGCCCATCTCATGGCATCAGTACGCGCATTGGAGAGTGCCTATGCTCATGCAGGACATGCTATCTGCTTAAGTCATAAAGCGCAAACTATTCGAGAGTTCACCCTTGTTATGGAGATGATACAAAACCATTTTAAGTGGTTTTATCTGACATTAATTCCGGAGCTAATCAAGCTGAGACGCACTTCTAAAAACAGTACTCCGCTAAAAGGTGCTTTTGCGGCATCATTAGCGAGTAAAACACTGGCCTCTTTTGCGGGACAATGGCCACATTCTTCATATATGCTTCCCGGTGGTGTCACGTGTGATCCGACTCATATGGAACGTATTAAATCCCAAGGTTATCTCAAAGAGTTGATTCACTTTTTTGAAACAGAGACGCTAGGAACAACATTGCAGAATTTTCTCTCTTTTGAGTCATGTAAGGAGATGAACGCGCTGCAGAGTGATATTTCGTATGTTGAACAGGCACTACTTGCTTCAGGCATGCATCAAAAAGGGTTCGCCTATGATCGTTTTATTGTATTAGGTGAACACTCCTTTTCTACACCTTCTAAAATGAAACAGACACGACCGTTTTTGGTAGAGAGCAAGTATGTTCGTGTGAAAGAGTCCTATAGTCCGCAAGAGCAGACGTATGCCAAAAATGCTCTGTATAAAAATGACTATTATGAGACCGGACCGTTAGCTCGTGCCATGACCGCTCATGTGCCAATTATCAGAAATATTCACAGACGTTTTAAAGATAGTGCCTACAGTAGGGTAATGGCAAGAATTGTTGAACTGGCATCGTTGTTACAACATGCTACTGAGTTGCTTAAGGTGGTTGATCCGACAGAGACATCGCTTGTTGCACCGGAGCCGATTCATACGATAACGGCGGAAGGAATCGGTATTGTCGAGGCTCCTCGTGGTGTATTGATGCATAAGGTTTCGATTGTGTCGGGAGTGATTCACCGCTATGAAATTATCACACCGACACAATGGAATATCGGCAGCGATACTAAAATAGATCCCACTCCCGTGCAACAAGCAATGATAGATGTTACGAAAGAGGAGGCACTGTTTATTTTTCGAACCTTTGATGTCTGCTCTGTCTGCACGACACATTAGTTTGAATGTTACACGTACTCCTAAAACCATATAAGAAAAAGTAAATTTCAGAAAAGAATAAACGGTATAATATTAGTTTAAGTTATTTTCTAGTAGTATAGTGAATGATTGTTCATTTATAAAAGGAGTAGGCCATGGCAGATAGAATAGAAGGTGTGAAAAAACTTTTTACATCTAAAAGTGCGCGTATTGATACCAATCGCGGTGATGCTCATTATGAAACATTATTTCAGGCATGTCATGCAAGAATTGAAGAGCTAAAAACACAAACACCTAGAGAAGATCGTTTGAAAATCGATGATCTATTAGAAGATCAGGGGGTGAGTCGTCGAGACTTTATGAAGTGGGCAAGCGCGGTCACAGGTATGTTAATGCTACCGTCCTCTTTTACACCGCTTGTTGCCGATGCCGCACTGTTAATGAACAGAGCTCCGGTTATATGGATTGAACTCTCTGATTGTGCCGGCAATACTGAGGCAATCTTACGTTCTGATGGACCTAAAATTGATGAAATCCTTCTAGATATCATATCATTAGAATTTAATGAAACGATTATGTCGGCATCAGGTCATCAGGCTGAGAAGCAGCTTGAAGATGCGATGCATACATTTAAAGACAAGTACCTTCTTTTTGTTGAAGGTGCTATTCCAATGGGAATTGACGGAAATTACGGTACGATAGGTGCCCATGCCGAAACGTTTTATGATCACCTTATGAGAATTTCTAAGCATGCCGCAGCGGTAGTGGCTGTGGGCAGTTGTGCTACATTTGGAGGAGTTCCGGCTGCAGCACCGAATCCAACTCAAGCTGTTGGTGTTATGGATATATTAAAAGGAAAACCACTTATTAATATTCCGGCGTGTCCGGCAAACCCTGCGAATATGGTCGGGGTTATTATTCACTATATCTTGACCGGCCAAATTCCCGAATTGGATTCGCTGTTACGTCCTAAATTTGCATTTGGCTATCGTATTCATGATAACTGTGAGCGACGTGCCCATTTTGATGCCGGTGAGTTTGTTGAAGAGTGGGGTGATGAGGGGGCAAAAAATAATTTTTGCCTGTATAAAGTTGGTTGTAAGGGTCCTATGACATTCAATAATTGCTCTATTGTACGGTATAACGAAGGGGTTAATTGGCCCATAGGTGTTGGACGTGGTTGTATTGGCTGTTCTGAACCTGATTTTTGGGATAAGTACGCTTATGAACGTCCGATGGCAGATGCTAATATTAAAGCACCTACGGGTGGAGTTGAGAAAACAGTTGATGAGTTTGGTTTGGGATTGCTTACGGCAGCAGGCATCGGTATCGGTATTCATGCAGCAGCGAGTTTGGCAGCAGGTAAAAAAGAAGAATCAGGAGAATCATAATGGCAAAAAAACATATTATAGTGGATCCCGTTACCAGAATAGAAGGGCATTTGAGAATTGAAGCGGTAATTGATGAGAACAACACCATTGTTGATGCATACAGTTCGTCTACACTCTTTAGGGGTATTGAAACCATCCTTCAAGGTCGTGACCCTCGTGATGCCGGTCTGTTGGCAATGCGTATATGCGGCGTCTGCACCGGAACACACTATCAGCGTTCTATTGAAGCAGTTGAGGATGCATTTGACGTAACCATCCCTAAGAATGCTCGAATTGTACGTAATCTTATTCAAGGTGCACTGTACCTTCATGATCACTTGGTTCACTTCTATCATCTGCATGCACTTGACTTTGTCGATATTGTCTCTGCATTATCAGCTGATCCGAAAAAGAGTAGTGACGAAGCTGTAAAATGGGCAAAAGTGGCGGGCACAAATCCTTTTATAGAGGGTGAAGGGCAATTTAAAGCTATTCAAGAGAGAGTGGCAAAATTTGTAAAACAGGGACGTTTAGGTATTTTTGGAAATGGTTATTGGGGAAATAAGCATTATAAATTGACACCAGAACAGAATTTAGTAGGTGTAGCGCATTACTTAAAAGCACTGGATATTCAGCGTGATATGGCAAAAATGCAAGCGATTTTCGGTGGTAAAAACCCTCATCCGCAATCTATAGTGGTTGGCGGTGTAACGTGTGTTCAAGATATTCAGAATCCGGCACGTATTGCACTGTTTAAATCACTTTTACTTGAGAGTACTGCATTTATCAAGCAGGCTTATCTTCCTGATATTTATATGGCAGGAACAATGTACGCGGATGAAGCAACTGACAGTAGCGCTACTTTTACGGCACATATGCAAGGAAAAGGTGTTGGCGGAACGGGCGGCGGTCTATTAAATTTTCTCTCTTACGGAGATTTTCGGCTCGATGATACCAGTTTTTATAAATCAGCGCTACTCTTTCCTTCAGGTGTAGTATTAAACGGCGATTTGAGTACGGTTTATTCGTTTGATCCATCTAAAATTGAAGAAGATGTGACACATGCTTGGTATGAAGCCGATAAACCACAGCATCCTTATGAAGGAACCACCATTCCAAAATATACGGGTCTTGAAAAAAAGGCTGATGGAATGGCGTATCTCAAGACCGATGAAAAATACTCTTGGATAAAGTCTCCTATTTATGATGATAAGCGTATGGAGGTAGGACCACTTGCGCGCATGGTGATTGGTGTTGCATCCGGTCATGAACTCATCACGAAGTATGTCACGAATTTCTTAAAGCGCGGTAATCTTCCCACTGAGGTACTTTTTTCAACAATCGGTCGTACGGCAGCTCGTGCCATCGAGACGGAGTTGATGGCTGATGAAATGCTCAAGTGGGTTGATGAGTTAGCCGCAAATGTTGCTGCTGGAGATTTAAGAACATGGGCTGATTTTGATTTTGACGAAGTAAGTATTGATACAAAAGGCGCTGGCCTTGCGGAGGCTCCTCGTGGCGGCTTAGGTCATTGGGTTAAAATAAAAGATGGAAAAATAGTAAATTATCAAGCCGTAGTTCCTTCAACATGGAATGCGGCTCCTAGAGATCATAAGGGTCGTTTAGGTGCATACGAAGCCGCTTTAATCGGTACTAAGGTGGCTGATCCTGAGCAACCGTTGGAGATTATTCGAACCATTCACAGTTTTGATCCGTGTATTGCTTGTGCGGTACATGTAGTAGATACGAAAGGTAAAGAGCTTGGTGTCTATAAAATAGACACCCAATGCAGTAGTTAAGGAGAACGGTATGAAACCTAAATACAAACAAGTCAAGAGAATGACAACTTTTATGAGAATTAATCATTGGGTTGTTGCCATATGTATGGTTGCTGCCGTGATTACCGGTCTATATATTGGTCATCCCTATTACCAGACCTATATTGCTGATCCTGCTGTTGATAAATATGTTATGGCTTGGAACCGATGGATACATTTCATGGTAGCTATCATTTTTGATGTCAGTAGTATTGTAATTGCGTATTTGTACTTTTTTTCACGTTTTGAAAAGCCATACAAAAAGCTGATTCCTACACCGGCGAATATTAAAGAGTTTTTTGAAGTACTGTTAAACTTGGTGACACTGAATCGTCGTAAAAAATTTGATTCAACCCATAGTGACAGTTTTAATACGGTATTTTTTCTAGTGTTTCACTTGATGTTGGTGTGGATGCTTCTGACCGGACTACAGCTGTATGTACATGGTTTGGCATCGGGCTTGAGTTCTATTGGTAACTGGTGGCCATGGATGCTACACTTAGTTACAGACTGGACGGTGCCTGTGAGTGGTTGGCTCATCGGTACGGCTGCTCCAACAGCATCTATAATGGATGTTCGCATATCGCATCATCTTACAATGTGGTTGATTATTACTTGGGTACTCTTTCATGTCTACTATCAGGTATGGCGAACTGTCTTTTGGGAAGAGGGAGATATCTCTATAGTTGTCGGTGGTTCTAAATTTGTTAAAGAAGATCAAGCGTAGCACGCGCTCTTCTTTAGCTTCTCTTTTTACTAAAGGTATATCGTGGCATTGGTACTTGAAATTGAGATATCGACCTCTCAGCAATATATAAAAAACTACATTATACATTTGGCACGATACTATCATGTTTACGCAGTAATTGTACAGAAAGATGAGAAAATTACATGTAGATTCTCATCGGAGAGTGAACAGCTTCAAGAGTGCCTTGATGCAATAATACAGCATCTTCCGGCATCACTTTTTTTGAAATCTTCCAAGAGTTATATGTCTGATGAAACAATCACTGCATTGCCTGTGGCACTGCAGTATTATCCGCTAAACTTGGGACTGTGTCCCCTGTGTCAAAAAGAGATGTTTGATGTAAGCTCGCGCAGGTATTATTATCCGTTCACTTCTTGTTCATGTTGTGGTGGAAACTACAGTTTTTTAAATGCCTATCCTTATGAGAGAGCGCAGACCTCTTTTAAGTTTATTATTCCTTGTCATTCATGCAGCAGTGAAATGCGTCATGTCGGACTCAAAGAAAAACACCCCATTAACAGCTGTCATGATTGCGGTATTTCTGTGCGATTATCAGGTCGTACTGCTGAACGTTATGCTAACGATGCTGGAAGTTTTCGGACGATGTTTGAAGTGGTGGCAAAAGCACTGGTAGATCATAAAAAAGTTCTTATAAAAACAACCATGGGGTACCGCCTGTTTTATCGAACCCAAATGCTACAGAACCACTCCATTTTAATGATGATTAATGCATCAAAAATAACGGAACATCTTTCGCTTATTACGGAGGAGTTTCATGCACTTTTGAGTATTGAACGACCCGTTTTGCATGTAACACTTCAAAGCGACCTGCTTAAACAGCAGTATGGTGCCAATACGGCTTATGTGAAATATCCCGACGATGGTTTTTCTATTCTTCTGGGAGCTCAATTGCAACAACTTGGTATGGATTTTATAGCTTATGAAGAGGTTGAGGAAAATACAACAGCAGATTTGGTTATGGATTATGATATTGACGTGATGCCGCAACGTGATATGAGAGTGTTTATTAACAAAGAGACTCTGTTTATTGCCGATGGGGATCGGGTATCATTTCCTTCGGCTGTCGTATATAACGGAAGCGTTTTAAGTGTAACACAAAAATATATCGGGTTACCTCAAGAAAATCAGATTTTTTTTGATCAAATAAGACATTTTGACTCTATTGCGGTTGAGAAGGTTAAAGTACTTGAAGGCATTGAAGAAGAGTTTCATGCAAGTCAGAGTATTTTTTTACAAGATGAAGCCTCCTTTATGTCCGTTGTTGTAGAGCATGATCTATTTTCACATCGGTGTATCGGTGCTTATTTTGAAGAAGAACCCTCTTTTTTATATTACGATAGCAAAAGAGTGCTTCGAATTGTTCCTCCAAAACCTTTTGATGCATCAAAGTTATTAGAAGAGATTGCTACTCTTCGTGAGGGTTCAGATCGTTTACTCAAGTGTATTGAGCAGAGTATGCCGCAGATGTTTGATGCCTTGCATCGGTTACAGGAGCAGCGAAAGGCGACACTTTTTGAAGCTGTAGCACTACTGCTGGGGCTTAATGACCTTTCTATGCGAAGTGTTACGAGCGAGGCAATGAAATTTATTGGAAAAGGCGGTCTCCAGATTGATACACATGTCACAGATAACCGTTTTGACAATGTGGCATTTCTTGCTAGTATCATGTCTTACCAAGTTGCTGGAGTCAGTAGTACCCTTCTTGCATACTCAATTTTTGAAAGTTTGGGGGACTATTTTTATGAAATATTGCAAGAGTTGCAGGCAAAAACAAAAGCAACA
>JAJRVF010000020.1 GCA_024277395.1 Campylobacterales bacterium | reverse complement strand
GACGATGCGCTATAACGACCTCATGGTCACTGCCGTTTACTTTATTGTAGAGTGATGCCGCGTAGGGGCTCATGCTTTGAAGCAGTTTTTCGGCACGTACCAATTCACCCAGAGTATGAATGTGGTAGCGTGAGAGCTGTTGCTGCATGGAGCGCCCAATACCGGGAAATTTTTCGATAGCAATGGGCTCAATGAAAGAGGGAATGTCATGGGCATGAACCACTTTACAGCCAAAAGGTTTGGCAAAGGAGGTGGCGAGTTTGGCCATGCTTTTGCTCGGAGAGGCTCCGATAGAGACGGGCAGATGAAGCACGTCTTTGATCTCATGCCGTAATGCATCTATAAAGGCTTTGACGTCTTCATTAGCAATCCAGCCATCCAGATCACCGTAAAACTCGTCAATGCCGGCTTGCTCCAACAGGGGAATACGACTCTGTAAAAAGTTGTGAAGCTCGCGAGAGAGCTGTTTGTAGAGTTTCATATCGGGAGCTTTGACAATGAGAGTCGGACAGCGTTGCAGTGCTTCACGAATACTCATTGCCGTAGTAATGCCGTAAGCACGTGCCTCGTAACTCGCCGTGGTAAGAATTACGCGAATACGCCCGTCGGCATCAATGAATTTACTGAGATCATCGACATTGTGGTCGTAATGCTGAAAAAAAGCACCCAAAAAGGCACCGCGGTTATCAAGGTTGCAATGCTGCTCTATATTGTTGTGTGCAAAGATGTACGGATCGCCCCGTCCGCCGATGCCGACGGGAATATTTCGAAGTGACGCATCGCGTGTTCTTTCGGCCGATACGAAAAAGCAATCCAAATCTACATGTATTTTCATAAACTGTAGCATAGCAGGTATCGGGCTATAGGATTGAAACTATGACAGATTGTTAACGAAACGGCTTGTAAAAGGCGTGGGTTGCCAGTGCCAAAAGCTCTCTGTCGCCGTCACTGTCACCATAGGCGTAGATTGTGTCAAATTTTTTGAGATTATAGTGCGCTTTGATGCGATTGACCTTTTCGATGCCGTAACAGTTTTGCGTTTGAAAACGACCGTTAAAGCGCGCATTGTGAAACGCCAATTCTGTAGCAAGCAGGGTGATGTGATGCCGACGACACCACGGTTCAAGCCAACATTTTATAGAAGCGGAGACAATGGCGACTTCATCGCCTCGGCGTTGATGCTCTTTGAGAGCAGCAAGGGCTTCAGGACGGATAATCCTGTCGATTTCCTTAAGAGCATACTCCCGTCCCAAACGTCGGAATTCTTCTTGGGGCATTCCCTTAAAAAAATGTGCTAGCAGTATCTCTTTGGCACGATGGTTGGGAAGTATCTTTAGCTTGTAAAGCAGCAGCACGGGAGTAAGATAGAGCAGTCCAATATAGTAACGTTGTGTGCCGCGAGCAAATATAATAAACTCTTCGAGGGAGTCTTTTGCACTCAAGGTACCGTCAAAATCAAAGAGAGCCAGCGTCATGGGTAGTACCTCTGGAGAAAGTAGCACGTATCATAAGGGAGCCAGTCGGGCAGGGTATAGTATTTCTGCTTAAGTGTGTCAAGGATCTTCTGTTTATAGGCATCATATTTAAAACCGTTGCAGGTAACGAGATAATATGCGGCACTGCGAATCGTAAGTGTTTCAAAAACGGCCTCTTGACAGGTAGATGTAAACAGGGCAATATCACGGGTGTTAAAGGCACGTTTGTCCAGTAATGAAAAAGTCTGCCCTTCCAGGGCTTTGACATCAACGAGCTTATCGTCAAGGCGTCCGTATTTGCTCGTATTGTAGAGCATGTGAACCTCGCGGTTGCAGTGGTACGAGAGCAGTGCGGCGGTAGTGTAGCCGTAGGCAAAGAGGCGGGTGATATTGTGTTCGTCAATAGCGTGACAGATTGCTTCTGGCTGGGTGAATAAGATGACGTCAGCATATTTTTTATGCTCATGAAACAGCGAGACAGGAGTCATTAAAACGGCTATAAGCACGGCTGCATGTACATAGGTGAAACGGGCATTAAAGCGTATGATTTTCCGAAGATTTTCATGAGAGAGCAGGCTAAAGAGCAGAAAAAAGTAGGGCACAAAGAGCAGTAGCCAGTGCAATCCGATACTTTTCTTAAGCGAGACAATGAAAAAGAGACCCAGCGCAATAACTAAAATGGTACCACAGAGTCTGGCAACGGTTGAGTACATTATTTCAGAGCGTGCTTTAATAAGATAATAGAGCCCCCACGGTGTGATGAGGTAGAGGAGTATGAGCAGATAGCTCAGAACACCGGTGAGCTGAAAATGGCTTTGTGATGTGCGCGAGACAAAGTTAAACACAATGTTGGTCCAGCAGTTGTGGTAGTTAAAATAGAGGTTTTGTGCTACAAAAAGCAGAATAACTCCCGTAGTGACGGCAATACTTTTGAGGGCACGACCTCTATAGGTGATCAGTGCGAACAGAAGCAGCCCGATCATTAAAAAAACGGCAAAATATTTGCTTAACAATGCCAGACCCAAAAAGAGACCGCTTAGCAGTGAGTAGCGTAGCCACGTGTCGCGCTCTAACGAGTAAAGTAAAAAGAGTGTTCCCAATGAGCCAAAGAGCAGCAGGGGAATATCGTTGGTCATCATGACCACGAGCAGATCGACAGGAGATGCCAAAAATGCCAATGCTGCCAAAAATGCATGCTCTTTGGTGACGTGCAATAGGGCAATGCGAAAGATTACATACGCTACCATGACGACGGCAGCAAGAGCAAAGAGGCGGTAGAAGAGGTAATGATGGCTTATAAAACTCATGAGATAAATGAGCCAGCCAACCATCGGAGGATGGTCATAGTAGCCTGCCATGGGGTAGTGTGCCCAGGTGATAAAATAGGCTTCATCGCCGGTGAGCGGCAGTAAGAAAACAATCAAAAGTTTTAACAAGAAGATGATGCCAACGGCACGTATCTCCTTGTAGTAGGGGTGTATCATAGATGCATCTTTTTAAACAGTGACTCGGGAATAAGGGTAATCACACCCATGATGTAACGCCAGATCCCTTTGGTGTAGAGGATATCAACATTCCGCTGCTGTGCATTTAAAATGTCTTCGGCGACTTCGTCGGGTTGAGCAGTGAGTGGTGCACTCAGTCTGAGTGCAGCGGTCATTTTGGTATTGACAAAACCGGGTTTGACACTCATGACATGGACACCGCTAGCATACAGACGGTTGCGAAGACCGCTTAAATAGGCGCTGAATCCGGCTTTAGCAGCGCCGTAGATATAGTTGCTTGCCCGTCCCCGGTCACCTGCTACGGAGCTGATACCGACAATAAAACCCTCCTGTCGTGCTTCAAAGTCATTGGCAACAATATTGAGCAGACAGACGGCACCGGTAAAGTTGACATTGAGGGTCTGCAGGGTTTTTTCGAGTGATGTTTGTGCTGCTTCCTGCTCACACATATAGCCTGATGCGACAATGACGCCCTGTGGCTTGGGTGTTACTGTCTCATAAAAGCTTTGGTGCGAAGCGGTAGCGGTAATGTCGAGTTCATACAGACTGACGTCAATGCGGTGGCGGATACGCAGATCGTTGGCAAAAGTCTCAAGCTCATGAACCTTGCGAGCAGCAAGCTGCAGGTTACTGTGGTTGGCGGCATAGGCACGAGCAAGAGCTTTGGCAATATCGCTTTTGGCGCCGATAATAAGTACGGTATTCATGATTATAACTCCAGACGTTGGGATTGTAGTGAGTTGAATATGGTGTGCATTTTCTGCTCAATGCGCAGCGCTCTAAAGCGGTCAATCTGTTCATAACCCTGTTCAAAGACCTCTTTGGAGACACGGACATCTTTGCTTAAGTAGATTCTGCCGCCATATTGTAAAACAAGCGTATCTAGTGTGTCGAGCAGTTCAAAAAGTCCGGGCTCAATTTTAAAATCAAGTGCTAACGAGTAGCCCTCCATGGGAAATGAGAGGTAGTTTTTGTTGGCCGGTCCGTACAGTTTCAATACGGCGAGAAATGAGCCTTTGCCGCTGGCGGCTATGGCGGTTAAAATGGCATGCAGTCCCTCATAACTCTGCGCCTTTGGCAAAATAAACTGATACTGCGTAAAGCCCGCTTTACCGTAAATACGATTCCAGTTTTGCAGTGCATCCAGTGGATAAAAGAAGGCGTCAATACTGACTTGCTGCGTAGCAAGATTGCCGCTGATTTTGTTGTAGTAGAAGGCATTGAAAGTCTTGACGCTAATGTTGTTGAGTATCCATGAGGGAAAGGTGAAAGGGATGTTGAGTCGTGTGTGTTGTGTGGAGTTCAGATCACCTTTTTCACTGAAATCACCGCACATCAGCAGTGAACGTCCCAGCGCTTCTCCTTGAGCCAAACAGTCAATCCATGCGACAGAGTAGGGGGACTCTTTATAGCGCTCGAATGCTTCAAATGTCGCCTTGAGATTGGCGGTTTTGACCGTAGTCTGCTCGATGGTGCCGGAGCTGATGCTTTTGAGTGCAATTTTTGCATCAAGAATAATTCCTGTGAGCCCCATACCGCCGCAAGTTGCATAAAAATATTTTTTATTTTTGGTGTGCGAACAGGTAATAATTTTGCCGCTAGGAAGCATCATATTAAACTCCAGAACCGATTGGCTAAAACAGCCCTCAATATGATGGTTTTTACCGTGAACATCACTGGCTATGGCACCGCCTACAGTAATGAGTTTGGTACCCGGGGTCACTTTTAAAAACCAGCCTCGCGGTACGATTACCTCAAGAATATCGCTTAACAGCACCCCGCATTCTACATGTAAAATACCTCGAAGTTCGTCAAAATCCAAAAAACAGTTGTGTGATGTGGTGGTAATGATGTGTGCATTGAGAGCACTGTCGCCGTAGCTTCTTCCGTTACCGTAAGTAATGCATGAGTCAACTTTTTTAAGATAGTTTCGGAGGGAGTGCCGACTCTCCAAGGCAAAAGCCTCACTTTCTATTTTCGGGTACATTCCCCAGCCCGTCAGATGCATGCTAACTCCTAAATACATAGTGTTTGTCTAAAAAGTACTTGATAATATAGCCAATACTCAGACCCGTTAGTGCGCCGAGATATTTGGCGTTCTCGCTCTCAAACACCCAGTGAAAGCCCAGTTCGAATCCCCAAAATATAGCAGTAGTTACGCCTCCCATGAAGCTGTAGACTAGAAATTTTTTTCCATCATCTTTTTTACTCTTGGGTGTATGAAAAAAGATATATTTTTTGTCCAGAACATATTTTAGCATTAATCCGATCACTGTTCCGACACTCATGGCAATATAAAGGGATCCAGTACCGTCGTAGAGGTAAAAACTGATATATTGAAAGAGTAAATTTGCCGCCGTTGCTATGAGAGCAAAAAGTATATATCGAACCGCAAGCATCTAAAATTTAACGATAGCATAAAAACTAAGAAGCCACAGTAAAATGGTTACTTGTAAAAAAGGGTCACTCAGAACAATCTTAGAAGGGTTTCCGCTGCGCTCCTCAACAAAGGTAATTTGCATATAGCGCATAATACCTAAAATAACAAAAAATCCGCTCAAATAGAGATGGGGGGTATGCAGTCGCGCAATGACATCATCAGAGACGGTATAGAAGATATAGCTTACCATAATGACGCCCGCCATCAGTACCATGCCGGCATTGACAAACTCCAAATTGTAGCCGTCAATATTTTTCCGAGTCTCTTTGCCTCTGAGTGAGAGCAGGACATCGTCACGCCGTTTGGCAAGTGCTAAAAAGAGTGCCAATAAAAAGGTCATAATGATAATCCACATCGAGAGCTCGACGTCAACAACAGCGGCACCGGCGAACAGACGCAAAACAAAGCCGATGGCGATCATGAAGATATCGACAATAGAGAAGTGTTTGAGCTGTACCGAATAGAGCACGTTAAGACTAAAATAGAGCAGTAAAATAGCAAAAAGCTGTACGTTAAATATGAGGGCAATGCCAAGGGGAATAAGCGCAAACAGAGTAATAAGTCGTATGGCTTTGCTTTTGCTGATAGTGCCGAGTGCTAACGGTCGGAATTTTTTACTGGGGTGTTCCTGATCTTCTTTAATATCCATAAGATCATTGAAAATATAGATACTGCTTGCAATAAGGGAGAAGAGAATAAAAGTGAGCACTGTTTTTAAAATGAGTGCAATATCGGTTGAAAAAGAGAAGAGTAG
>JAJRVF010000170.1 GCA_024277395.1 Campylobacterales bacterium | reverse complement strand
GATCGCAGGGCTTCAATTTCGCTTTCATTGTCGTCACGTGCCGAGAGAACCACAACGACGGTTTTAGGCGTTTTGGTTTTAATATCGGGGATAATGTCAATGGCGTTGCCATCAGGAAGCATCCAGTCGGTTAAAACGAGATCATAATTGCGAATGTCAAGATAGTATTCACCGTCTTTAAGATTCTCAACAACATCGCTTTGGTAGCCGAACTCCTTGAGTCCTTCTGCCAGCATTTTATTTAATGTAATTTCATCTTCTATAATAAGAATACGCATTTAACGTTCCTGTTAGGGTAAATTTTGGCGAAATTGTAGCATAGTTTTAGAAAATTTTAAAGAATTTTTCAATTTTCTTTAAAAATTCTTTCAACTTCCTTTAAAAAATGCCTTGTGACCGACGGTTACGGCAGCATGGTTAAAAATGTCGGGTTTGGTAATATGCAGTTCTAAAATCGAGATTGTAGGAAAATAATGGTGCAAAGTTTTTTCAAGATGCAGCAGTGTCTCTTCAAGAAGGTTAAACTGCTCTGTTTTGACAGTGGTTTCAATGAGTGTTACCAGCTTGGCATAATCAAGAAAATGCCCATTTTGGTAGTCATACTCAATGTGGCAGTCAATGACGACCTGTTGCTCGGCAGTGCGCTCATGTGCCAACAGACCAATGACGGCATAAAACGTCAGATTGTTGATGGAAACAGTCATGCTACGCGTGTTTCCTCCCCTCGAATAAGACGGATTATATTGGGAATATGTTTGTAGAAGAGAATGAAGGCAATGAAAATAATAGGCGCATGCGCCATTTGCGGGTGAATTACAAAACTCGCAATCACCAAAGCGCTAAGACCCAACAGTGAGGAGAGCGATGAGATTTTAAGCATCTTTGCGCTGAGTGCCCATGCTGCCAGACCAATCAGTGTTTCAACAGGCAGCATTATTAAAAACACCCCCATGCCGGTAGCAATACCTTTGCCTCCTTCAAACCCAAGATAAGGGCTAAAGCAGTGGCCTAACACCGCCAGTACGCCAATGCCCCACAAGGTTGCTTCACTTACACCTGCGAGTTGAGCCGCCAGAAGCACAAGAAACCCTTTGAGCACATCAAGTATCAAGGTGGCTGCCCCGAGTTTTTTGGCTAAAACAGGGTCTTTGTCTTTGATGACGCGCAGAACGTTGGTCGCACCAATACTTTTTGAGCCGCTCTCCTGTACGTTGATGCCCGCAAAGTACTTGGCCAGCAGCAACCCGAAGGGGATGCCTCCAATGAGATATGAGGCAATAAAAAACTGGACATTGGTGTTGAATAAAAAATCCATGACAATCCTACATGTAAAATCTGATGGCGTGATTTTACTCTAAAGTGTGTTACAAGTTGATTAATCTACCTAAGAGGAGGCTAGAGATTGAAATCTTTTTCCCAGAAAAAATCGATCCACTCAGTAGCTTCGTGGAGCTGAAAATCACTCTGTACACATGCCGTAGATTTGTAAAAGAGTGCTGCTGATTTGAAAACAGTGTGCGGATAGCGCTTTTTTAGGGTACCCAATACGGCGTTAAGGGTACGACCGCTATCGACGATGTCATCGACAATAAGTACTTTTTGAGCAGGTTTCAGGTCGCAATTTACATGTAAATTTGGATGCTCTCTTTGGCAGGTGCCGTCGTAACTTTCCACCCGAATACTTTGAATATTGCGGATATCAAGGGCATAGGCCAAGGCTTGAGAGAGCATGAGTCCGCCGCGTGCAATACCGACAATGGCATCGGCATGAAATGGGCGGCACACACGGGCCAGTTCACAGGTGTCGTGTCGAAATTGGGCATAGTCATAATGATACATGCGTGAAATTATAGTAGAATTCGTATAGAAAAATAAAGGTTTGCCATGCTGCAACATTTTTTGTTGGCTCTGTTTCTTCTTGCTTTAAGTGGCTGCAGTACACCTCGGCCTGCTGTTGCATTGTGGTATTATGCACCGCCGCACAACACACCAACCACGCTCTATGGCGTGGGTGAGGGCGTAGATCTTGCATCGGCAAAAGTGATGGCACTCTCACAAATTGCGCATGGAATCAGCATGACGCTACAGAGCCGTTACGACAAACGCGATCAGTCTATTCGTTTTAATGCGCAAGAGCAAACACTTCAGGAGATCGAACACCATATTACGACGCAGGCGCAAACATTGCACTTTAGTGAGGTGCATGTTGACAAAGAGCAGTGGATTGCAGGTCGGCTCTATGTATTGGTGCGTATGGATCGTGCAACACTGTATGCACAAGAGCAGCGCCGACTTCAAGAGCGTCTCAATACCTTCCGCCGCCGTTTTGATCAGATGGCAGTGCGCAGTTCTTTGGAGCAGTTTGTTCAGCTGCAGCAGTTTCATGACGCTGCCGAATCACTTCGTAATCGTATTGCCCTTTTGCATGCCATTGATGCCACGCGCGATACGTCAGGTTACCGCCACATTATTGCGCAGTATGAAGATCGTTATGCAGTACAGAAAAATGCACTGCATCTCAAGGTTGTTGCCGATGCAGTGAGTCGGGGTTTTGAGCGTATTGTTCGTCAGCAGCTATTGAAAGTGGGCATTACGGTAGATAATGTGGGATCTGACGGCATCATTGACTTAACATCGCAGAGTAAAAAAGAGCAGCTCGCAGGCTACAATATAGAGCAGTGTCATTTACATGTAAAATGTCGCGATGGCAATGCAATGACGGTCGCATCGCGCGAGTATGTTTTTGTAGGTACTTCACGTATTGACTTTTCACAATCACATCACGATTGTGTGCAACAATTTGCATCACAAGTTACCCAAGAGGGTATCTTTAAAAGTTTGGGATTGTAAGATGCGCAGCATACTACTGAAGGTATTGTTAGGAGGAGTCCTCTTTTTTAGCGGGTGCAGCAGCACTATCGGCAATTTACAGGAGTATGCGCCCTCGCCATTACGAAAAACGGAATTTATGCCGAGTAAAGAAGAGCTTCAACAGGCAAAGATCAAGGTTCTTCTTGTGCGTGTAGACAATGGTAGAAGTGAGGTTGCGCAGCGTGCCGACTTAGCACAGATTCTTCATACATCGCTGATGAGTATGCTCTCCTCCGACGGCAGTGTCGAGCTGATTGACCGCAGCGTCGATGCCCGTCTGGACGAGGAGATTAAACTGCATGAATTCAGTCGTGAATCGCCTGCTTCCAAGAGTGTATTGCGTCTTGCTTCGTATGCTGTTAAAAGTGAGATTGCCGGTGCAACGTTTGCCTCGCGCTATATCAAGGCAAGAGTATGGTACGATAAAAAGGGAAAAGTGCACCGTACACCGGCATATTTTGTCTACAGTGCACGGGTTGACGGGGTGTTGAGTGTGTATGAAATCCCCTCAATGAAACTGGTTAAAAGCTTTGAATTTCACGGCAGCAGCAGTTACACAAAAGAGTCGCGTTACCGACAGCGTTTTAACGCCGAGTTGGTACAGCAGGCCGGTCGTAACGCTATGAGCAGTGTACAGACGAAGCTGCAGCGTTTTTTTGCCCCTAAAGGGTACATTTTGTACAAACGGGTTCGTGAAGATGAGACAATTTATGAGGTGACTCTCGGACAGTCTGACGGCTTGCGTGAGGGCGATACGGTGACAATCTACCGTAAAGAGCGTTTTCATAACCCTATTAGCAATGAGGAGCAGGTGCGAGAGATTGTCATTGCATCGGGGAGTGTCAGTGAGATTGTGCATCCGCACAGTGCATGGATTATTTTAGATGAGGTGCATGCAGGGTACGACATACGTCTTGGCGATTACATAAAAAAGCGCTACAGCAGTTGGTATTGAATTTACGTTATAAAGGAAAAAACATGAGAACAAAAGAACATTGTCTGCTCATTGCTCTGGTGGCAATAGCAGTAACATTTAGCGGGTGTAGTGACAAAGAACCTGAGGTTGCAGAAGAGAGCTTTGAGTGCCGTATTGCGGGTACATTGGCACCGGTGTGGGCGTGTGGAAAGAGTGATATTGCGGGCTACTATACCGCAGTCGGTTCAGCACCTTTAAGCAAGATCGGGCACGGGTTTTCACGCCGTGAAGCCTTGGCAAACGGACGCTCAAATTTGGCGCAGCAGATTGAGACACTTGTGAAAGATAAGGTCGAAACCTTTGCCCGCTCAACAGGTATTGGCGGAAATGAAGTAGCCGACAAAGTCTCGACACAGGTCTCAAAACAGGTTGCCAAAGTGACACTTCAAGGCTCCAAGCAGGTCAAATACTGGGAAAATCCCGTGACAAACGATATTTACTTGTTGGTGAGCGTCTCTAAAGATACCATTAACAATACCGTAAAAGAGCGGGTACTCTCTAGCTACAAAAACAACGATGCGCTGTGGCAGCAGTTTCAAGCCAAAAATGCGCTGGAAGCATTAGAAAAAGAGTTTGAGGGGAGGTAGTAGGGTATGCGATTGCTGAGCATATGAAGAGTGCACTGATTTGCCAGGCTCTCAGAACTGCACACCGCAGACGAGGAGGCTTCCAAAAGAATGCCCTCTTTCATTCAGACAGAGGAAGCCAATATGCCTCACGGGAATACAGGCAACTGCTATGATAACGCTGCATGCGAGAGTTTCTTTGGATCAATGAAAACAGAGTTGATGCTCCCTACCAAAATTCAAACCAAAAAGGAGGCAGAACAGTCAATTCTTCACTATATCGGGTTTTACAATACGAAGAGATTGCATAGCTACAATAGCTATTGCTCTCCTGTGGAAATGGAGCTTATGTGGTGGCTGTCTCAGTTTAGAGAATCTGCTTGATTCTTTGCACCAAAAAGAGTTGACAGATCATAAATATAATAAGCATTTTAATCTAGAACAGTTATATAAAATTTCTAAAGTTTTAGATGTGACCTTACATCAAATAATTCCTTTATAATTAATGCCATTTATGGCATAATACTCTGCAGGAAATGAGCAAGTATCACTAGGTAGACTCAAAAAGCAAAGAGCACATGAAAAGGCTCTTTTTTAGCTTCTATTGTTCAAGGTACATCAGCACTAGAGATGCAGGGTTTAGAAGATGATAGTTTAAACAAGATAATTGCTTCATATGAAAAAGAGTTTTTAAGCGGTAGTTATCAAGACACTCTTTGAGTAGCTTAATATATCAGGACTCAAACTGCCAAGTGACAAGGTTTACTCCCTTAAAGAGATTCATGTGGCAGAAGCAGATAATATAGCACTAGCAGTTATCAGGTACTTATCGGCACCACCATCTAAAAGAGAAGCTTCTTTTACTTATGACTGGTTATCAAAACTCCATGTTGAGATGTTTGGAAATGTATGGGAGTGGGCGGGAAAGTTTCGCTCAGCTGAACTCTCAATAGGAATAAAAGCTTATCAAGTGCCGACTGCACTTAAAGAGTTAGTTGATGATATAGCTTACTGGGATAAACATAAAACATTTGATATCTTTGAGACTGCAACAAGAATGCACCATAGAGCAGTGCAGATTCATCCATTTCAAAACGGTAATGGTCGCTGGTCCAGGATGTTAGCAAACATCTACCTTAGACAGAACGGTTCAATGCCTGTTAAGTGGCAAGAGGATTTACTCTCTAAAGAGAATCCAAAAAGAGATGAATACATAGAAGCTCTCCAATCTGCTGATAGCGGTGATTACTCTAGTTTAGTAGAGATACATAAAATAACATACTAAAGGCGATACAATGACAAATAATTACACAACAATAGAGCAGCTACTCCGCAAATACAGCTTCGAGTTTCTAAAGGTAAGTCAGGAACCACTAAACATGCTTGAGACTCTGAATGAAACAAACCCTCACATGATTACAGATGCTCAAAAACCAAACCTTTTGGCGGCGGCAATTGTTTATATCTATCTAAAGAGAAACAACCTTAATGGCAGAGGTGGTATAACGGCGAAAGCTGTGGGAGAGTACTTTGGTGTAAAACCAACCGCCATTACACAAAAAACTTTTGATGTTGAATTTAAACTTTACGGTATGAAAGATTGCTTGGCAGAAAATGACGTCTATGAGTTTATCGATAGAGACAGATTTGAAGTAAATGAGCTTTACTGGGAATTTTTAGAATCACCCGAAGCTGATGATGTCAAAAAGAGCATCAAAGCCTTAAAAAGCATGATTAAAAAAGATGCCAACTTCTTTGATCCATATATAACACTTTATGAATACTACTTGATGGATGGCGATTTTAAAAATGCTATTGAGATTATGGAAAAAGGCTTTAAAAGAGCAATAGACCTTATTAATAATAATGGTAGATTTCCAGATGAACTTCCTTGGGGCTTTATGGAGAATAGACATATCATACGGATGATATTTAATTTCGCAATGTTTATATGGGCAAATGATGATAAAGAGCTAGCTCTCAAAATATTTATGGAGCTTTTAAAGTCTAATCATAACGATAATATAGGTGCTAGATACTCAATAGTAGCAATACTTGAAGGCTTTAATTCTCAAGAGGAATATGAGGAGCAGTTCGAGAGTAAAGATGGGATGGGTCTTGAGTATGAGGCACTTGAAGAGTGGTTTTATAAATCAGCAGAGAAACATCAAAATGTGATTGGTTGGTGGCTGGATTTAGAAGAAGAAATGAGCCTGT
>JAJRVF010000019.1 GCA_024277395.1 Campylobacterales bacterium | reverse complement strand
ACTAAACCTCACCGGTGGTATTGGACCTGAACATACCGACAAACTGGCATACGACAATGATCTTACCCGCAAAGAGATTGGTTTGGTAGGCACTGAAAACCTTTTTGAGGGCTTTAAAACCAAGTATGATGTTAAAGAACAAAAAGCACGTATTGAAGGGGCGCGCCAAAAGGTACTTCAAGAAGCCAATCGTTTGGCACTGCGTGCAACAGAGGTCTATCTGAAAGTTGTCGAAAGTCGTGATATCTTAGAGCTTCAAAAAGAGAATATCCAAACCCACGAGCGCATCTACAGCATGATTAAACAAAAGGTGGACAGCGGTTTGGGACGGCGTTCTGATGTTGAACAGACGCGAGGACGTCTCTCTTTGGCTTATGCCAACTATATTTCTCAAATGAACAACTACCAAGATGCCATGGCAAACTTTGCCAAAGTGTATGGAAGAACCGTACCCTCCAGCGAACTGGTACGTCCGGAAACTCCGGCACTCCCCAGCAATAACCTTGACGAACTGACCAGCTTGGCACTCCAATACCACCCTAGCCTTCTTTTGGAAAAAGCCGATGTAAAAACCCGTCAGGCACAATACAACAAAGACCGGTCGGCGTTTTATCCCAAAATAGATGCCCAACTCTCCGGAGAGATCAAAAATGATATTAACGGCATTGACGGAAAAGACAACAATTACCAAGCCATGCTGCGTCTGTACTATAACCTCTACAACGGTGGACGCGACGAAGCCCAACGCCTGCAAAACATGCAATACGTCACATCACAACAAGAGAGCGAAAACATTAAGATTCGTGATGCTGAGGAGCAAGTCAAGCTTGCATGGCTAACCAATCAGATTGTTTCACGGCAAATCACCTGTCTCGATCAGCATCAAAAAATGACAAAAGTCACTTCAGATTCTTATGCCAAAGAGTATCAACTGGGACGACGAAGCTTGCTTGACCTACTCAATGTTGAGCTTGAAAACAATAATGCCCGTCAAGAGATGGTCAAAGCACAAAGCAACCTCTCTTTTGCATCGTATCGTATTTTAGATGCTACCGGAATGCTAAACTATGCACTTCACACCAATATTGCCAATCAGGTTCATACAAGCTATCCTGAAGATGTCGCACTAAACTCATTTGGTATTGAGGCCATTCGTTATGCTGCCAATGAAAATTTTGAAATTGACATTGAAAACCTCTGTACCGATACTGTAGCCGCTGAACCGGTCGCCGAAGAAGCTGTTTCAACCGAAGCCATGCTAATGGCTTCGGCTCAGAGTGACAAAGCCGTAGTCATTAACAATATCAACTTTTTGTACAAATCGGTAGAGGTAACCGATGAGACCAAACATTTTTTAAATGAAGTGGCTGATTTTATGCAAAAACATCCGGAGGCAACTCTTGATGTTATTGCGCATACCGACAGTATCGGATCACGCAGTTACAATGAAGATCTTGCCAACAGACGTGCCGCATCAGTAAAAAAGGCCATAATGGAGTTTGGCATTGCATCAGACCGCATTAAAACCATGGGTATGGGAGAGAGTGCTCCTATTGCTTCCAACGATACCGATGAGGGACGTGCTCAAAACCGTCGTGTTGAGTTCAATGTTCATATTCAGTAATATCACACTAAAGCGTCTACCAGAGACGCTTTACGCACTGTAGCTCCACTAAATTTCTTTTATATTTCAAACAACTCTTAGTAATCTCGAAGTATAATCAATAAAAATTTATTTTAAGTATTATTCACTATGAAAAGAGACCATTTGTTTGACCCGCTCTTGGAGTGTCTTGTTATTTTCACCAAACTGCATAAACGGCCTTTTAGTGCCGAGTCGCTTACTGCAGGACTGCCGCTTAAGGACAATGAAAGTACTCCGCGACTTTTCTCTCTTGATGATTCCAAATCCAATTTTTCACGTGCTGCCAAACGTGCCGGATTTACTTCCAAGCTCATCAAGCGTGATCTTGATGACATTCCGGAAATGGTGCTTCCGGTAATTCTGCTCTTAAACAATCAAGATGCCTGTATTTTGGAAGTACTTGACAAAAAAAACAATCGGGCAAAAATTATTATTCCCGATATGCCCGACGGCGAAGAGTGGATAGACTTGGATTTTTTAAAGCAGAAATATATCGGCTTTACCTTTTTTATAAAAAAAGAGTACACTCAAGAGAGCCGTGTCAAAACCTTGGATAACGCAAAACAAAAACATTGGTTTTGGGGTACGCTAAAACGCTCGGCAGACATTTACCGCGATGTACTCATCGCTTCAGTCATGATCAACCTTTTTGTCCTTGCCGCTCCCCTGTTTACCATGAATGTTTATGACCGTGTGGTTCCTAACAGTGCTATTGAGACCATGTGGGTTCTTGCTGTCGGTGTCATTGTCGTGTATGTTCTAGATATGGTTTTAAAACTGATGCGCACCTATTTTTTGGAGATAGCCGGTAAAAAGAGTGATGTCATCATGTCTTCAATAATTTTTGAAAAAGTTATGAACTTAAAGATGAACGCCCGCCCCAAATCAGTCGGCTCTTTTGCCAGCAATCTAAAAGATTTCGATACTATTAGAAATTTTTTCACCTCCTCTACGGTGGCCACCATTATTGATCTTCCTTTTGTTATTATTTTTTTAGCGGTCACCTACTACATAGCCGGAGCGATCGTACTGGTTCCTATTGTTATTATGCTCTTCATCCTTGCCTACAGCCTTAGCGTTAGAAAACCGCTGCAACGCAGTGTAGAAAGTACCTATCAAGCTGCAGCACAAAAAAATTCGGTACTCATTGAGAGTCTGGTGAATTTAGAGACCATCAAAATTCTAGGAGCCAGCGGTCATGCCCAGTACCATTGGGAAGAGGCAAGCGGAGAAATTGCCAACAAAGGACTCAAATCTAAAATATTATCGGCTTCGATTACCACCCTTACCTCATTCTTTATTCAGCTCAATACCGTATGTGTTCTTATTGTCGGTGTCTATATGATTGATGCGATGACACTGACCATGGGCGGACTCATTGCTTCAGTCATTTTAACCTCACGCGCCATTTCGCCTATGGGACAAGTAGCCGCACTGCTTGCCAATTACGAACAGACCAAAACCGCCTACTTGCAGCTCAATGAGATTATGAATCTTCCCGAAGAGCGCCCCGAGGAAAAACGCTTCATCTACCGCTCCAATATTAAGGGTAAAATTGTTTTTGATGATGTCACTTTTACCTACCCCATTGAAGAAAAAGCCTCGTTGAAAAATGTCTCGTTTACCATTAATCCCGGAGAACACGTCGGCATTATCGGCAAAATGGGCTCAGGAAAGTCAACCATTCAAAAACTCATTATGAATCTCTATCAGCCTGAGAGCGGCGCCGTACTCATTGATGATATTGACATCAATCAGCTCGATCCGGCCGACTTGCGGAAACAGATTGCCTATGTACCGCAAGAGGTGACGCTGTTTCACGGCACGCTTCGCGATAATATTGTCTACAAAATACCCGATGCTCAAGACGAAGCCATCTTAAAAGCAGCACGTATCGGTCTGGTCGATCAATTTGTCAACCAGCACCCCAAGGGCTTTGATATGCCCATTGGAGAACAGGGATACGGGCTCTCAGGCGGACAACAGCAAAGCGTCACCATTGCAAGAGCATTTGTCAATGATGCCCCCGTTGTCATGCTTGACGAACCCAGCAATGCCATGGACAGTTCAACAGAGCAGTTATTGCTCGCACGGTTGGCAGAAGAGATCAGGGGCAAAACAACCGTTGTCGTTACTCACAAAACCTCTCTGATGGCTCTTGTGGATCGCCTTATTGTTATTGACAACGGCAAAGTGGTTATGGACGGACCCAAAGAACGTGTCTTAAAAGCACTCAAAGGCGGCGGTCATGGCAAACAATAGACCCTACCATTCTCACGATGATCTGCAATATATGCAGTCGCTCTCTAATGCTGTCTTAGAGAAAACAACTGAGCGTTCTAAAAAAATTTTATGGATTATGGCTCTGGCCGTTTTTTGGCTTATTGTCTGGGCAAATTTTGCCGAAATTGACGAACTTGCCCGTGGTGTCGGCAAAGTCATTCCCTCTAAACAGCTCCAAATTGTCCAGAATCTCGAAGGCGGTATTGTCTCTGAGATTTTGGTTGATGAAGGAGAAAAGGTCGATAAAGGGCAAGTCCTCATTAAGATAGACGATACCAAATTTTCAAGTTCCTTTGAAGAAAATCAGCTTCGCTATAATGAATTACGTGCCAAATCCATTCGCCTTGAAGCCGAGGCTACGGGTAAAAATTTCATTGTCAACAGTACCATAGCTCGAGAAATTTCTGACGATATCTCCCATGAAAAAGCTCTTTTTGAGATCAATAAAAAACAGCTTGAACAAAGCACCAATATTTTAAAAGAGCAGATCAAACAGCGTCAAAATGAACTGCGCGAAGTGCAATCCAAACAGCGACAACTCCAACGCAGCTACGAACTCATTGCCGAGGAGGTTAAAATCACCAAACCCCTTGTTGCCAACGGTCTGGTCTCCAAAGTAGAGTTCTTACAGCTCTCGCGTCAAGAGAGTGCCATGAAAGGTGATTTGGATGCCGTAACCATCTCCATACCGCGTATTCGATCCACTATTGAGGAGGCAAAGAACAAGATGCAAGAGAGTATTTTGGAGTTCCGCCACAAAGCCAAACTCGAACTCAATGAGGTCAATGCCGAAATGGCGCGCATACTCGAGTCCGGTCAAGCTCTCGAAGATCAGGTTAACCGAACACTGGTACGCTCTCCGGTCAACGGTGTCATTAAACAACTGCTGGTCAACACCGTTAACGGTGTAGTACAGCCGGGGATGGATATTATTGAAATTGTTCCCATTCAAGATAAACTGCTCATAGAAACAAAAATCAAGCCTTCTGATATTGCCTATCTCTACCCCGGACAAAAAGCCATTGTTAAGTTTACTGCCTATGATTTTGCCATCTACGGCGGACTGACCGGAAAAGTTACTTACATCAGCTCCGATACCATTGTTGACGAAGAGGGAGAGACCTACTACCTAGTACGTATTAAGACCGATGAAAACCACCTTGTTAAAGATGGAAAACGCTATGAAATTATTGTAGGAATGGTTGCTAATGTCGATATTATTACCGGTAAAAAAACGGTAATGGATTTTATTTTAAAACCCATTCTAAAGGTCAAACAAGGAGCGTTGCGAGAACGATGATACAACTCTTTAGCACCAATACTCTTTTAAAGAGTCGTCTTAACAGTATCAATATTCCGTTTTTACATGTAAAAGAGTATGGTGACATTCAAAAAACAGAGGTGATTGTTGCCGATGCGGACTTAGCAGAAATGCTCGTAAGCTACCGTCCTGACTTTTTAGTGTTGGCCTTGACGCCCTCACCCAATTTTACTGAGGGGACACGGCTGCTCTCTTGCGGTATTAAAGGGTACGGAAACAGCTTTATGCATGCCAAACATCTGCGCCGTGCCATTGTGACCATAAAAGAGGGCAATGTCTGGCTGAGCCCTTCTTTTATGCATCAGCTCATTGCTCACGTCGCGATAAAAGAGTCTGCAACACCGCCCTCTCGACTGAGCCTGTTGACACAGCGCCAACAAGAGACGGCACTGCTCATTAAAGAAGGGCTCAGCAACAAAGAGATTGCTCAAAAACTTCACATTACCGAACGCACCGTCAAAGCACATATCAGTGCTATTTTTGAACGTACCGGAACAAGCGACCGGCTCTCACTGGCACTCTACTTAAATGACGGCTGATCTTTCCGAAACCGTATCATTTTAAAACGCTCACCTAAAAACTCCGGCATAATCAGCATCTTGGCTTTTTCTAGCTCCTGTTTGTAAATATTCTCATCAGCATGTTGCTGCAGCATCTGCAATAGATCCAACAATCCCATCTCAATAAGCGCCGTCATCTGTGCTTGAAACGCAACCATAGAAATACCGGCTGCCTCAAATGCATCTTTGACATGCGCAAATGTCACATCATAGGTGATGTCGGATGTAGCATAAAGTGTTGCACGCGGCAGACCCTCTTCAAAAAAAGGGAATGTTTTATGGTGCTGATAGATACGAATCGAAAAGTCCGGACGTGCAAGCATCTCACCGTAATCAAAGCTCATAAATTCAAACTGCTCCGCCGCACCTGCCATCGCAACGGCAAACGCTTCATACCCTACGGCTATTTCACCCCGATCTTTGTGGTAGCGTGCCGCCAGCTCCGTAATAATCGCGTCTTTCTCTTCAAAAACAATTTCATGATTTCGCACCGTTGCAATGTTGCCCTTATAAAACAGTTCGCACGCAAACGCATCAAAAATCTCATTGGCGAAGAAAAATGCATGCTTTACATGCAACTCCTCAAGGGCGCGAACATGCTGCAGATGCATCGCATCGCCAAAACACTCCTGCAGATAGTGCCGCTGCTGCTCTTGCAGTGCATCAAAACGTTCCACAATAACAAAACGCAACGTCTCTAACAGCTCAGGACGCAAGGTGTGGAGAAACTCGATAATATCGGCCATCAAATAGCCATGATGGGCTCCAATCTCACAAACGGTTGCATCACCGGGCAAGAAGCCCTCATCAATCAACGCAATAATATGCTTGGCAATGGTACCGCCAAAAAACTTGGAACTGCTCACTGCCGTATAAAAATCGCCCTCTTTTCCTATGGCGTTGTAGCGTGTATAATATCCTGTGTCACCATAGAGCCACTCATGCATATACTGACTAAATCGCATTCACCATCTTTTCATAGAGATTGAGCAGTTCAAGCTGCTTGTCCATCTCAAATATATGCCCGTCAAGCTCTTGAATATGCAAAGAGTTGCGCAGCAGCTTTACATCATAGTCTGTCTTATAGCCGGCACGAAACAGTGTCAGTGTATCGGCATGAAGTTTCTTGTATAACCGCGCATTCTCTTTGGCCAAAGCTATCTTTTTGTCATAATTTCGTAAGTTCTGCTCTACACGACGATACAGAGCGACCAAAGCGCGTTTGGTATCTTCTAAAATAACCAGTGATTTCAAATAATCCACCCGTACCGACTCGATATCTTTACTAAAATTGATATTAAGCGGCATACTCACTGTAAAACCGTAATTGTAGTAACTGGTATCGGGCGGACTGGGAATGGCGCTGCCGGCAAAGGACGGATTCTGCAAAGAATCCCAGTTGTATCCCGCCGTTATACTGAGCTTGGGCAGGTATTTGGCTATTGTCATATTTTTAAAGTAGCGGTTCTTCTCGTTTTCACTGCGAATTTTTTTCAAATCAATACTATAGTCCAGAAACGCATCTTCATGTACCAGCTCCAAATGAGGCACTTCTGCCTCTTTGTAGTCCAAATCACTCAGTGACCTGAAACTGCCAATAAGCTGCTCTTTGGAAGTTTCAAGATCGTAAAGTGCCTGTGTCAACGTATTACGCTCAATCACGGCGCTGTCTAAAAATCCTGAATCGAGTTGCCCGTTCATATAGAGTTCTCGCTTTTGCTCCAAATTAATATCGGCATTGGCAATCTGAAGCCGATGCTTTTTAATAAGCAGATCACTCTTTTGAATCTGCATCAACAGTGCCACCACATCCTTAATGAGTTTTCGCTTGGCAACATCAACACTGTAGTTGGAGTAGATGCGTGATGCTTCGGCATACTTAATGGCAAAATAGATACCACCGCTTTGAAAAATGGGCTGATCTAAAACAATCGCGGCATTTTGTACCGTTTGGGTTGCATCATAAGGATTGCTCTTTTTGTAACTGTAGCGTACTATAATAGGCTGAATCCACGAATCTCGCAGCATGGAGCTTTGTGCCGATGCTTTTTGGTAATCGTAAGCAAATTCCTGCTCTTTGAGCTTAGAGAGATATCCCTCAAAATCACCCTCTTGTACTGCATAAACAGCACTGCTACAGAGCAGCAACAGCGTGCTTAAGGCGGACAAAGCCCTCATCAATCTCTTCCTTTGTAATGGTTAAAGGCGGCAAAAATCGCAACGTGTTTTTTCCTGCCTTAAGAATCAACAGCCCTGCATCGCGTGAGCGGTTAATAACCTGAGCCAAGGTATCGGCATCTTTAACACGCAATCCCCGCATCATACCAAAACCGACACTGTGTAAAAAAATCTCGGGAAACGTACGCTGACATGCCGTAACCTGAGATTCAAAATAGAGCATCATTTCATCAAGCACCCCACTCTCTTTGTATGCATTAAGAACCTCTAAAACGACATTGGCAGCAGCCGTAGAGAGGTAGTTTCCGCCAAAGGTCGAACCGTGGTCACCCGCTTGCAGCACCCCTTTTTTTGATGTCATCACCACACCAATAGGCAGTCCGCCGCCCAAGCCTTTGGCCAAGGTAATAATGTCAGGTTCAATGTCGTAAAGCTGTGATGCTAAAAACTCTCCTGTCCGGTAGACTCCGGTCTGCACCTCATCAACAATAAGCAAAATATTTTTCTCTTTCAATACGGCTGCCAACTGCTGCACACGCTCACGCACCAAAGGCTGGACGCCGCCTTCTCCTTGAACCAATTCAATCATTACTGCCAC
Source organism: Campylobacterales bacterium (assembly GCA_024277395.1). Lineage (GTDB taxonomy): Bacteria > Campylobacterota > Campylobacteria > Campylobacterales > Sulfurimonadaceae > QNZR01. Next base: position 16,214 of record JAJRVF010000019.1, on the reverse strand, counting down.
CGTGTGGTCATCTAAAAGCGATTCGATCTCATCAATGCTGGCGGCATACACAAAACCGTCAGGAAAGGGGCCAAAGTAATTGTGCATCGCCTCTTGACCCGTCGCTTTGAGCGCGGTAATGGTGCGTCCGTGAAATGAATGCTCCAACGTAATAATTTTATAGCGCTTGGCCTCACCGTCCACCTCACCGTATTTTCGGGCAATCTTAATAGCACCCTCATTCGCTTCGGCACCGCTGTTGGCAAAAAAACACTGCATCTCATACCCGCTGCTCTCAACAATTTTTTGCGCACACCGTGCCTGCGGTTCTATTAAATAGAGATTGGAAATATGGGTAATATGGCGCACCTGATTGCATACGGCATTAGAAAGTCTCTCGTTGCCGTGACCAATACTCACGACGCCAATACCGGAAGTAAAGTCAATATACTCCTTACCCTCACTATCTTTTAAGCGCGCATTGTTGCCCTCAACAATACTAATATTTTGTCGCCCGTACGTCGGTAGCACAAAACGTTCATCCATCTGTTGTATTACCTCTACTTGCATCGCCTTACCTCCACTTTTTTATCTTGATAAACGGCACTGTCGCCTTCATAGCTCACATACGACGGTGTCAGATTATTGACACCGTGTACCCCGGAATATATCAGGACACAGTCTTCTCTTACATTGCTGTTGTGCTTCACTGCCAAGCGTACAGATCCTATTTCTGAAACAACTTCAACCTTTTCACCCTCTCTAAACCCAAGATTGGGATGGAGATATACATGGTTATCTCGGTGAAATTGCGAATTAAGACTCTTGGCACTTTTACATGTAATTAGAAAAAGCTTCTTCTCATCACCGTATTCAAAGTCGAACTCATCCATAAAGATAAAGCGCGCCTCATCGGTATCAAAACCCTTTTCATAGGCAATAACATCCCGATTTTTTACAGTAGAACCCATCTTGTTCTCATCAATAAACGAAGCAAAGTGGTCTAGATACTCCTGCTCACTTTGAAGTGCAATATCAAACCAATCACATAACTGCGCCACAAGTTCATACTCGCTAATACCACTGCTACGCTCTACTATTTGCGGCATGCGCAACATGTGATTACTGCCGTATGAACAGCGTATATCACTCTTTTGCAAAAAATTACATGTAGGAATCACCAGATCGGCCGCCTCAGAGGTTTCGTTTTCATACAGACCGTAATAGACAGTAGTCTTAGCTTGTGAAAAATGCTCTTTAACCTGTACTGATGCGGGCATCTGATTAAGCGGATTGGCACCCTGAACAAATACCAGGTCAAATTTTGAAAAGTCTGCCGTTGCCTTGGGAACTGTTTTACTCTTCACAACAAAAGGATTCATGATGCCCTCTTGTGACGATCCCAAATAGCTCACGCCGCACCCCTCTTTGCCAAAGAGTCCCAAAGTCGCGGCAAAAGCATCAATGGCACGAAGCACAGCAGCACCTTCACGATGCTTTTGAACACCCACACCGACTAAAATTACTGTTTTTCTTCCGCTGACCCACTCCAAGACTTTACCAATATCACCCAAGGTAACGTCAATAGATTCCAATACACTTTTAATGCGTACTGTTTGCGTTAACTCATAAAACTCTTGAAATGCTTCCGTATGCTCTTCTAGAAAATGAATATCTTCAAAATCATTAATAACAACGAAACGGCTTAACAATAGCGCCAAAAAGAGATCCCCATGCGGTTTTATCTGAATATGGTGATCGGCCAATGCTGCTGTTTTTGTCCTAACCGGGTCAATCACTATGACTTTCTTACCCTTTAAATAAGGTAGCAGATGGGAGTTGGTCACATGGAGATTGCGACCCCAGACAATAACGGTTTCAGACTTGCTAATCTGTGCCAAATCTAACTGTTTGTTACTGCCGCGTCCCTCAACAATACCTGCTTCTCCGGCACCGTCACACAATGTTCCTGATGTGAGTGTCGCACCGAGTTTGGCAAAAAAATAGTCACTCACGCCTTGCATCAGAGCGAAATTACCATGCCCGCGGTAATGCAATATTTTGGAAGCCTCACATTCACGTATGGAGCCTTCCAAAATGCGCAAGGCCTCCTCCATTGAAATGTCCTTGCCTTGATAACGCGGCGTGGTGATGGTATGGTGCGCACTGTAATGGTTGAGATGCGGACACAAAAATCCCTGCGTTAATTCATGGTTTAAATTTCCCTGCAGCATACCGTTGTCATAAACAATAGAGCAGGCATCATAACAGTCCAGTGGACATGCGGAAATCTTACTCATTACGTAACTCCACTTTCACGAGATTTGAAAAGATTTTGGGAGCATCTATTACAATTTCAGCTTTATAGTTTGAAAGATGCTTTGCATCTGCAACATTCCATACCTTAGTCACTTTATAGGGACTTTTTTCACCGTCAATATAGACCACTTTTTCTAAAACACCCTCTATCTCATCACGGTTTAAATAGATAACAAGCTTTGCTTTGGAAACATCTGCCAGCTGTGCTAACGGTGTCGAAGGATTGACAAAAGCTCCCTTGGATACTAAAAGATCATACAGCATCCAGCCCTGATTCCTAATATGTTTGTCGTGAATACTCTTTTTTAAAACTGCTTCTCGCAACTGCAGATCATTGAGCTGAATGGTGATATTTGCCAATTCTTTTTGGGTATTGATATATTGATTTTGACTGGCCACAAGGTCATAAAATTCTCGGTCTTTTTCCACACTCGATTTAATATTAAGATTTTTGATACGTTCAAAATTGATCCGTTTTTTTTCTAATAGTGCTTCATAATTTCGAATAATTTCTTTATTATACGTTATGGTTTTACGTAAAAGCACCATCTTCTGTGTAATTTTTTTGAGCTCAACAACATCAATCTTGTCATCGAGCACAATATAATCACTCCCGTCTAACAGTGCTCCCTCTTTGGTCTGATCAGCCATCAGCACCAAAGCAGAGACGTTGGATGAGATCGTTTTAGTCTCATAAGGTTCCACTTTGGCATAGTGCTCCTTCGCCAACAGAAGTGAGCAGTTTAATACCAAAATCATTATTATTTTCATCACAATATCCACTATTTTAAATCGCTCTTATTTTACACAGAGCTTGCTTCAAATAGACTTTTAAACTTCTCGCGTCACTATTTATAGAGATTTCAGGCAATAGGCTTAAGATTAATGTTATATCTAATGTTTTTTAGATATAATAAAACAACTTTTTCTATAAGGTAACCCCGATGTCTATTTTGGAACATGTAGATGCCTCAACCAATTTGGCAAAAAATAATGAAGTACAACTCTTGGTATTTAAAGTAGATGAAAGTGTGGAGTCTCCTTTTTATGCTATTAATGTCTTTAAGACACGTGAAGTGGTTGAAGCAAAACGTCATAAGCTCACCTTGATTCCTTCGGCTCACCCCCTGCTCGAAGTAACCATTGTCCTAAGAGGAACACAGATTCCTATTTTAAATCTTCCCTCATGGCTGGGGCATCACTTTAGCAAAGAAGACAATACACGCTCCAATTTTCTTATTTGTGATTTTAACGGCATCATCATTGGGCTTCGCATTATGTTCGCATTTCGCGTCGTTAAGAAAAACTGGGCGCAAATGCACGCACCGCAAAGCTACAGTTCGGGTGACAACTCTATGATTATCAACGACACGCGACTTGAAGACGGCAGTCTGTGCCTGGTTTTAGACTATGAGAAACTCCTCTCCGATGTTATTCCTCAAGCCATGGTTGACACCGGTGCTTCTCCGGATAATATTAAAGATTTGGTACTGCCTGAAAAGCTACTCAAAGGAACCGTGCTTATTGCCGAAGACTCCAAGACGGCACAGACCCATTTAAGCATTGTATTTCAAAACTCCAAAATAGACTACAAGATTTTTGACAACGGAAAAGAGCTTGTTGAGTATATCTTTTCTCTTGCTGATCCAAAAAGCATTCCTGCTGTTGTGACCGATATTGAGATGCCTGAGATGTCCGGATTTACCGTAATTCAAAAATTGCGTGAACACAAAGAGACAGCCCACCTGCCCATCATTGTCAACAGCTCAATGACAGGTGACAACAACAAACGTGAAGCAGAGGGACTTGGAGCAGACGGTTTTGTCAACAAAACCAAAAGTAAAGATATTATTCCGCTGATTGTAGAGATTATGCAGGCAAAAAATTACATGTAACTGCAGTTACATGTAATTTTATATACTTTAGCTAAAGATCGAGAGAAGAACACCCGCAGCCACCGCAGAACCAATAACACCCGCAACATTAGGACCCATGGCATGCATGAGTAAAATATTGCTTCGGTCATACTCCATGCCGACCTTATTCGATACCCGTGCCGCCATCGGAACCGCAGAAACCCCTGCTGAACCAATGAGCGGATTGATTTTCGTTCCAGGGAATTTGTTCATAATTTTTGCCATAATCACACCTGCTGCCGTACCGGCGGAGAATGCTACAATTCCCAAAGCCAGAATCGCTAAGGTATCGGCGACCAAGAACTGATCGGCAGAGAGTTTGGAACCAACCGCCAGACCTAGGAAAATAGTAATAATATTAATGAGTGCATTTTCCATGGTATCAGACAGACGATCAACCACACCCGAAACTTTTAAGAAGTTACCGAACATAAAAGCCCCGATAAGCGGTGTTGCTTCAGGAAGCACCAAAATGGCTAAGGTCAGTACCATAATTGGGAATACTAATTTTTCCAAGCGTGACACCTGGCGCAATGTGACCATTTTGATTTTACGTTCTTCATCTGTTGTCAACGCCTTCATAATTGGCGGTTGAATAATCGGCACCATCGCCATATAGGAGTACGACGCCACCGCAATCGCTCCTAAAAGCTCCGGTGCGAGCGCACTGGCAATAAAGATGGAGGTCGGTCCGTCCGCCCCGCCGATAATACTGATGGCACTGGCCTGCTTAATAGTAAAGTCAAAGAGCGTGGTGTACTCTGAAAGCGCAACCGCACCCACCAGCGTACCAAAAATTCCAAACTGTGCTGCACCGCCAAGCAGAGCGGTTTTCGGATTGGCAAGCAAGGGACCAAAATCGGTCATGGCACCGACCCCCATAAAGATGAGAATCGGAAAGAGCTGATTGGCCAGTCCTGCTTCATACAATACTCCCAAAAAGCCGTCGGGACCTGAAATACCCGCTATAGGAATATTCGCTAAAAGACCGCCAAAACCAATAGGAAGCAGCAGCAGCGGTTCAAACCCTTTTTTAATGGCCAGCCAAAAGAGCAAGAACGTAATAAGAATCATAATGACACGACCCAAGCCTTTGTGAAAATCACTCATCGGCTCACCGTGAGAACTCAACTCATTCTCATCCGGTGAGACCAGAGCCACAATACCGGTAGAAGCAAAAAAGTTCCCGATCATCTCACCCATACCTTTGGCTTCATAATCTTCTTCCTGATGGGCACTAAGCGGCTCGGCAGCAGCATGACCTCCGGCATAAGCCGAGGTCATCAGCATAAAAACGGAAACAATAGAGAGTAAAAATATTTTCATCGCGTTAACCCAACACTGCTACAACTTGACCTTCAACCACTTTGTCGTTGACGTTGACATTAATAGACTGCACAACACCGTCTCGCGGTGCTACCACATCAATCTCCATTTTCATTGATTCTAAAATAATCAAGGTGTCACCCTCTTTGACACTCTCTCCCGGGTTGGCAATGATTTTCCAGACTGAGCCCGGCAACATTGCTTTAATGTCTTCACTGTTTCCTGACGGTACTGCCGCCGGTGTTGCCGCAACAGGAGCCGCACTCTCTCCGTTAACTGCTGTAACTTGAATATCTGCATTGCCTTCAGCAACCTGTACACTAAACTTCTGTCCGTCTACTACCACTGTATAACTTCCTGTTCCCATACCTCTCTTCTCCTCTGTAGCTGCAGCGGCACTCTCTGCTGCTTGCATTTGTGAAATTTTTCTTACATTAACTTCGGCTTCGCCCTTTAAGAAGGCAATTCCTTTTTCGTCACACGACGCGGCAATAAAGACATTCTCTTCATTGACTTTAATGCCCTCTTTCTCCAATCGCTCAATCCAACAGGCTATTGATTTTCGCTCATCAGCATCGGCAAGATCAAGCGCATTTTTTGTTGTCGGCTCTAAACCTAATTTTTCTGAAGCAATTTTAACAATTTCAGGATCCGGAGCTACCGGAGTTTTACCAAAATATCCTAACACCATTTTTCCGTAGCCCGGAGCAATAGCTTTCCACGGCCCCTGCATTACATTGTTCAGTGCCTGCTGAAAGTAAAATTGCGATACCGGAGTCACCGAAGTACCGTACCCCCCTTTTTCGACCACTTCACGCATAGCACGAATGACTTCAGGGTAACGGTCTAAAATATTATTGTCACGCATCATCTGCGTGTTAGCGGTCAGTGCACCGCCTGGCATCGGTGAAAACGGAATCAACGGTGAAACCATTGTCGCTTCAGGCGGCATAAAATAGTCACTCAAACAGTCAGACAGCACCTCTTCATATTCTAAAATATCATCGAGTTCCAACCCGCCAAGGTCATAGTTCATTCCTTTTGTTGCGTGCAACATCGTCAAAATATCAGGCTGACTGGTACCGCCGCTTACCGGTGATGCTGCCATGTCAATACCGTCAACTCCCGCATCAAGTGCTGCAAGATACGCCGCTACCGAAACACCTGCCGTCTCGTGCGTATGCAGACGCAAGTGGGTATCTTCAGGAACCAGTCTGCGTGCCATTTTAATGGTTTCATAAATTTTATTAGGGTTGGAAGTACCGCTGGCATCTTTAAAACAGATAGAGTCGTACGGAATACCGCTATCTAAAATCTCACGGAGTGTTTTTTCATAAAACTCAACCGTATGAGCACCTTCACAGTGTGGCGGAAGATCCATGAGTGTCACCACCACTTCATGCTTCAAACCGTGATGCACAATGCGTTCACCCGAGTACTTTAGGTTCTCTATATCATTCAGCGCATCAAAATTCCTAATAGTTGTGGTACCGTGCTTTTGAAAGAGCTTGGCATGCAGGTCAATGAGTTCTCTGCTGCCGGTGTCTAGCATGACGGTATTCACACCGCGGGCAAGCGTTTGCAAGTTAGCATCGGGGCCGACAATAGCACGAAAACGGTCCATCATATCAAAAGCATTCTCATTTAAATAGAAAAACAGTGATTGAAATCGTGCGCCGCCGCCAAACTCAAAGTGCGTAATCCCTGCCTCTTTCGCGGCTTCTACCGCCGGAAAAAAGTCATCCATTAAGACACGTCCTCCAAAAACGGACTGAAACCCGTCTCGAAAGGTGGTATCCATTATGTCAATAAATTTCTTAGCCATTGTATTCCTTAAGCTTTATGATGCATAATTGCCGCACTAATCGCTGCAACAATCTTTTTAGTATCTTTTTGTGGTGTACCGGGCGATGCATTTGGAGTATCGGGTGCCCCTTTGGGTTCTGGAAAGAATCGTTCAATAATTTTAGTCTGCAGGTTCATTAGCACAATTAAAACTACCAAAAATATTAATACCGTACCCATTCCAAGTACCATGAACTTTAAACCCTCAATAACAAGGTTTGTTTCCATACTAAGCCTTTTAATAAAAGTTAGGCTAATAATATAATAAAGATGTTTGAATTTTGCTTGAAAAAGCAGAGTTTTTCATGCTCTTGGAATAAAACGTTACATTTTTGGTTTTTTAGGCTAAAATTCCAATAATAATTTTTTTATATGGAGTGACACACAATGAATTTAGACAAAATTGACTACGGAGAAAATCCGGATAAAATTAAGGCGATCATTGAGATTCCTTGCGGATCAAATATTAAATATGAAGTTGAAAAAGAGAGCGGAGCATTGGTGCTTGACCGCGTCATGCACTCGGCAATGTACTATCCTGCCAACTATGGATTTGTAAACCAAACGCTTTCACAAGACGGCGATCCGGCCGATATTATGATCTTAACCGAGTACCCGATGCAAGCGGGAAGTGTCGTCAACTGTCGCTTGGTCGGGGTACTTATTATGGAAGATGAAAGCGGTATTGACGAGAAACTCTTAGCCGTACCAACGTCAAAAATTGATCCGACATTTGATGAAATCAAAGACTTGAATGATGTCCCGGCGCATACTCTGGCAAAAATCAAAAACTTTTTTGAGACCTATAAAATGTTAGAGCCGAACAAATGGGTTAAAGTGAAAGAGTTTCAAAATAAAGCCGCTGCAACCAAAATTTTACAAGATGCTATTGACAACGCAAAGTAATATTGATGATTGCAGGTATGTTTGAGCAAGATTTAGCAGCTTATATTATTTTTGGATTGATTGTCAACTTTTTGTTTTCAATCCTTTTTGGTCTCTATTTAAGTAAAAATATCGGTTTGGAACAGATGATACAGAGCAAAGGCGACAAAGAACAGTCACTTTTTGTGAAACTATCACTGTTCATACCCTATGTTAAAATGTTCATCACCCTCTATCGCGTGGCTATTTTACAAATCTATTTTCTCAATCGCGGCTACACGCATCAAGAGTATTGGATCTATCTGACCCACGGTGAAAGCGAGGTGTGAAACGGTATTCATCTATTCAAACAGATGAATACAGCTTCGCAATACGGCATCGGAGTAAATCCCTTTTTTTAAATTTCTAGCACGACGGACTGCACGTTGATACTTGTAGTCCGTTATACCCTCTTTGCTACGTTGCCTATGAACGGCAAGTCCTGCTTCAAGCAGCAGTTCAGCAAGACTTTTTTTCCCTTGTGCATAAAGAATGCACTGCTGCCCATCTACAATAGTGAGATGGTACTGCTGGTAGCGTTTCAGATGCATCTGTGAAAAATAGCGGTAATACGGATGCTGTACTTGAAATGCCTCCAGACGCTGTTTACATGTATTTTCCAAGCCCTCTATCTCATCAAGCGCAAGTACACCAAAATTTTTACATGTAAACGGTTTTCCGTGAATTTTCATTGCTATAACGTTGTTGTTAACGACTTTCGTCACCATACCCAAAAGCGGTTCGGCATGCAACGACAGTGTACATCCGACTAAAAATATTATGCAAAGTTTTTTCATCACAACTATCATAAAGTCTTAAAGGTTAAAAGTGTATAAATACGGAGACGAAAAAGCAAGGAGCGTGTCGGTGCAAGATTATAGACTCAAATTGATCCTCACCCTTTTGAGCAGCATTGTCTTTGCTTTTATTTTTATTCTCTTGGCATTTGTGACACCCGTTACAAAAAATCAACAGTACAAAGCAATTAAAAAGCCAAAATCAACACTTGAGAAGATCTCTCACGCCGCTAAAAATTGACATCTCCTTACGTGGCATGCACCACCAGTGTCTTGGCAAACTTATCGTGAAAGGCCTGCTTTTTTTCGGTAAACAGCACCATGGCAAAGCCAATAAGCAGCATCACACTTGAGAGAATGTAGCCTAAATAACGTTTTACACCGGTTTTTGCGTCAATACTCTCTAACGTATCGGCATCGACAATTTTAATTTTCATCAATTTTTTCCCCGGTGTGGCGCCGTCGTATTTGACCCACATTGCAATGGTTGCAGCAACAATAGCAACGGTAATCACCGCTCTGTAGATTCCAATGGGAATCGGGTCTTCAAAATTTGGAAAAGGGAACAGAAGTACTATGGTAACAAACGCAAACAGCGCATTGTCAATGGTAAATGCCACCCATCGTACTATAAAACCCGCATACTCAACTGTTACACCGCCTTGCTCATTCTCTTCCATCTTCTACCTTGCTGTTTTTATATTGATTATAACAAAATAATAATTTACATGTAATTTACAAAGCAAGTATCTCTTCAAGTTCCTCCAATCGCTGTATGCGGTGGGTCGCTTTTGAAAAGTCATGTAATGCGGTAAAATCATTATGCACCGTAACCGTTTCAATACCGGCCGCCACCGCCGCGCGTAATCCCCGTTCCGAGTCTTCGACCACAATGGCTTCATGCGGCTGAGCATGAAAAGACTCCAGCCCTTTCAGATAGGGATCAGGATGGGGTTTGGATCGCGGATAATCTTCGACACACAGGACAAATTCCATCATGTCGACAATGCCGCGACTGCGGTGGATCAACTCAAAATCGACACGACGCGACGTGGTGACAATTCCTATACGAAATCGTTCTCCAAGCCGCTGCAACACCTCTTTCACCCCGTCAATGGCAATATCTTCGTGCTCCAAATAGTGCTGATAGAGTACATTGCGCCGATCACGAGCCTTTGCGACAGTGATAGCATCAAATCCCGCGCGTTCGGCTAAAATGAAACTGCTTAATCCATTTACCATAATCTCTTTATAGCTCGCTTCATCCATCTCAATACCCATGTTGTAAAGTACTTCAGCACTGGCACGGTAGTACCACACTTCCGTCTCCACCAGGACGCCGTCGTTGTCAAAAAGTATGTAGCGTTTCACCCTGTTCCTTTTGATAATGATGTGCAGATTGTCTATTGTTGAGAGATTATCTTAACACAAATATTGCAACGTTTCATCACTGTGCGTCAGATACGATAGTTAATGATTGCAACAATTGCTCTTAATTGTCACCGGCGGAGTAATTATTTTACACATCCCTCTGCCCATCGACAGCACAATCATAACTAACACTATCAAGACATTTACTATACTCAATCCCACAACGAATTTTATCTTTTTCACTAGGACGAAGGGCATCCAAATCGCAGGTACTTTTAGTCTCTTTAATCATAAAAACTTTTTCACCATTTTTCTTTACAATAGCCCAATCAGGATTGTGTTCACCTACAGGTGTAGGTATTTTAAACCAATTTGGAAGTTTTATATAAAAGAGTATATCATCTCTTGCTTCCATAACTCGTGCAAACTCTTCTTCCACACTACTATCAAATTCTATATGGTCATAAAGAGTTTTATCTTGATTTGTTACTTCAAAAAGTTTATCTACATAGGCATCATATTCATCTTTAAATAGACTCATCTCATAGTAGTCATCTACTTTTGTGTAAGTAATATTATTGACTAACAATCTTGCTAGAGTTGCTTTTATCATTTGAGTAATATTGAGTACAAATTTTTCAGGGTTTTTAAACACATCTTCTAAGCAGTCTATCTTTTTAAGTATCTCTACTATCGTTTCTCTTGTAAGTGATGTTTCATTTTGAAGATGAGTGATAATATCTGGCACATAAATTTTCTCTTGTTTTAGAGTCTCTGTTGCACCTATACCTATAAGTTTTGTTGAGACTCCCTCTTCTATACCCATCTGAATTAGCACTTTATTTGATGTAATCTGCCCCTCAGTTGCAAGGTAAGGGAGTTGGTTGATAGCCTCAGTTGCATTTTTAACTAACTCTTCATTTGTAAAGTTTACATCATACTTTGTTCTACGCTTGATTTTATCCCACAACTCTTTGAAGTTATCATCAAGTTTAAACCCTTTTTTGAGAGTAACTGTTTTTCTCTCTTTAGAGTTTTTAGGTCTCTCGATTTTTACACCATCGGCTGCATATTCAGTTTGTAAGTCATTTGCAAATGCTTCATATCTTTCATTGGCTACAAGAGTAAGTCTATTTACATCTTTATCATAAACTCTTTCCCCTTTATCATTTACACAAATTCTTAAACCACGACCTATCTCTTGTCTCTTTTTAATAGTTGAGTTTGTTTCATTCAGAGTACAAATCGTAAATACATTTGGATTATCCCATCCCTCTTTTAAAGCACTATGAGAGAAGATAAATCTCAAATCAGTCTTAGGGTCAAGAAGTAGCTCTTTATCTTGCATAATGAGTTTATATGCACCTATATCATCTTTAGAATCACCCTTCGTATCTTTTGCTTCACCCTTAGGTGTTTTTGCAAAGTATCCGTTATGTACCTTGTCTATATCAAGATTATTACAAAGTCCACGATGAGGACCATTTAGTTTATACTCCATATAGTACTGGGCAAAGGTCTCTCTCATCCATCCATCTTGAGGAAAGTAGTTATCAACTTTATCTATGAAAAATAGAGTTAAAGGTTTAATACCCTTAGATTTTAATTTGGCTTCTTTTTTAAAGTGTTCATATATCGCTTCTTTTATCTGTCGTTTCATTATCTCCTTATTATAGCCGCCCATTTGAGACTCTTTACTTATAAAAGTACCATTTTCAAAGTAAACAACTTCCCCCTCAATACTTGAGACTATAAACCCCTCATAACTTCCAAGTTTTCCACTCTTCTCAAAAAGGTCAGCACCTACACCTAAAGTAACTTTACTCTTTTTGATGTCATTGCCACTTCGTTTATATATATCTAGCTTTGCACTTATCTTAGTCTTTGTAGATTTTATCTCTTCAAGTTTTATATAGACTCCACTATAATCCCCATCGGCTACGACTGAGAGAACTTCTATCTGTTTTACCAGTCCTTGATTATATGCCTCAACAGGACCTAGTCTATATATGGGGTGGTAAAGCTTTTTGTGTGTTGCAGAGTATCTAAGTGTAAAAAGTGGATTTAACGACTTTAAAGACTCTATGGACTTTTCACTCTCCATGTTTTGAGGTTCATCTATGATGACAATAGGATTAGCACTATTTACATACTCTTTTGCCCGACCTTGTATCTTGTCATCATATCTATTAAAAATATTTCCCTCTTTGTTAAAACTGTCTATGTTAATAATCATAACTTGTAGTTGGTCATTTGAAGCAAAATTTCTGACATTGTTAAGGTTTTTACTATCATACACAAAGGCTTTTTTTGGAGTGTTGTCATATAGATGTTTAAAGTATTCCTCTGTTAATCTCATAGAGGCTAAAACACCTTCACGAATCGCAACCGATGGAACAACTATAATGAATTTTTTAAATCCATAAGACTTATGTAGCTCATAGATACTCTTTAGATAGACATAGGTTTTACCCGTCCCCGTTTCCATCTCTACACTAAAGTCAAGCGTATCTAACTCTTCATCTACTTCAAGTCCATTTGCTTTTTGTACTTGTTGCAAGTTTTTGAGCAACTGTTCATGGGAAATATTTAACTCATTTTTTGTCATAACAGAAAAAAGGTCAAGCTTTCCTTCATCCGCACTAGAAATCTTTTGAGAGAACTCTGCATTTGAGTGCAGTTGTCCTTTAAACAGATCTACAACAGAAGCAATAGCTTCATTTTGATACTCAAGATTTGACTGAAACTTTATCTTCATGACTCATCCCCTTTATCATCCAAAAGCTTTTCAAGCTCCTCTTCTATCTCCTCTTTATTTGGTAAATAAAGCTGATATTTACTCACAAAAAGCTTATTGCTGAGATGTTTTGTAGCATACTCGACTAAAATATGGTCTTTGTAAGCCCCTAAAACAATCCCGATAGGTGGATTATCACCCTCAACATTCTCTTCACTTTCAAAATAGTTCAGGTACATATTCATCTGCCCTATATCGTTGTGTTCAACCTCACCTCTTTTTAGGTCTATAAGTACAAAACATTTTAAGATTCTATGATAAAAAACCAAGTCCACAAAAAAGTGTCTTGAGCCTATATTTATCTTATATTGTCTGCCTATAAATGCAAACCCTTTACCAAGCTCTAAGAGAAACTTTTCAAGATTATCTATAAGTCTTTGCTCCAGCTCACTTTCCAAATACTTCTCTTGTTCAGGCAAACCTAAAAATTCAAGAACATAAGGCTCTTTGAGTATATCTTCAGCTTTGGCGACACTGCTCCCTTTTTGCGAAAGTTCCAAAATCTCTTTTTTATCTCTGCTTAGGGCTATGCGATGAAACAGCATGCTTTTCATCTGTCTTTTGAGTTCTCGTACACTCCAGTTCTCTTTTTCACACTCTTTTACATAAAAATTTATCTCTAGTTCATTCTCAGCTTTAAGTATCTCAAAGTAGTGACTCCAGCTAAATTTGTGAGACAGTGTCTCACTTTTTTTAAATGCAAGATAAAATTTTCTCATGTAAGTAAGGTTTGAGCGGCTAAACCCCTTGCCATACTCCAAAGTCAAATCTTTTGAGAGTTGTGTTAACAGCTCTTTACCATATTCTGCTTTTGTCTCACCTTTTTGCTCATACTCCACTATATGTTTACCAACACTCCAGTAGGTATGAAGCAGTATGGTGTTTACTGATGTAAGTGCCTTTTTTCGCCCCTCTAAGAGAATCTCTTTTATCTGCTCTTTTAAGCTGACATACTCTTGTGTTATTAGCTCTTCCATCTTTTTTTACACCGTCTCAAAAAGTATGTCAGCATCACGAAATCTTAGCACAGAATTAGTTTTAAGTGCCGAACCACTTTTAAAGCTAGAGTCTAAACAGATAAAATATATAGGTCGTAACTCTATCACTGCATCCAATGCACCCTCACTAATCTCATCTTCAAAACAAGCAAGAAGTTCCACTCCATCACTTTTCACACTAAACATATTTTTGCCACCTACTTCTTTCTCTATCACTTCAGAGTTAAGAGAGAGACCTTTAGCAAGGATCACTTCATAAAGCATATCGAGTTGGTTAGCACCCTCTTTTACATTGTCTTTATACTCTTCAAAAGCAAGCTGCAGCGCTGCTTTAGATTTTGGTGTGTCATCCCATTGTTTGAAGTTACTTTCGCTTAGTTTGAATACTTTGAAGCCTGTGTCTACACCTGAGTCTGGATTTTCCTCTTTTATTTTTTGTCCTGCTCTTCTGATTCTTTCCTTTGTAATTTCACTTATTTTTTTATAACCTGCTTTATAAGCTTCACTTTTTTTATCTGTTGGCTCTGGAAGTTGCACAGATATACATTTTCTACCTCCTCCATCTTCAGCATTTAAAGCCATCACCGCGTGGGCTGTTGTTCCACTTCCTGCGAAAAAGTCTAGGATTATGTCTTCATTTTTAGAGGCTGCTTGTTCAGTTAAAATTTTTATTAAATTTATATTTTTTGGATAATCAAAATATTGCCCATTTAATAACTCTCTCAATGATTTTGTAGAAGTAGCATTTAAAAATTCACCCAATAATGTTCCTACTGGTTTTGTATCAGATTTTACTTCACTTTTATGTCTTTTGTACATAGGTGCACCACTTGATGTTTTTGGAAAAATAATTTTTTCTTCTCTAATATTTTTTTCCATTCTAGTTTTTTCATATGCCCAAACTCTATTTGGATTACACTTATAGGTAATTCCTGTTCTTGGATCAGTAATCGGATAATACAAGTTTGGTCTTTCTGAAGCTGTTTTATTACATGTTAAATTATCTGCCATCCAATCACCTCTAGGGTCATCATCTGGATTTTTATAATTTTCAAACTCTTTTTTGATACCATTTAATTGTGTATCCATATTTTTTGTATAACAGAGAATATATTCATGGTCAATAGAAACTAAATTTTTTGAATCATTTGAACCAGTTCTTTTTTTCCATATAAAGTTACTTACAAAATTCTCTTCTCCAAAAATCTCATCACAAATCATTCTAAGATTTTTCACTTCATCATCATCAATAGATATAAAAATAACCCCATCATCTTTCAGTAGATTTCTAGCTAAAAAGAGTCGTGGATACATCATAGTAAGCCATCGTGAGTGCTTACGACCAGCTTTTACACTTTTATCTTCTGCACTAGAACTTGTGATATTTCCCTCTTCATCTACAAGTTTTGAGTATTCAAGATATGAAGTTAATCCCTCACTCCATTTATCAGGATAGACAAAATCTTTATCTTTGTTGTATGGTGGGTCTATGTATATCATCTTGATAGAGTTATGATATGTTTTTTGGAGTATCTTCAACACTTCAAGATTATCACCCTCTATAAAAATATTTTGAGTATTTTCAAAATCAACCGACTCATCATCACTTTTCATAGGTTTTAAAGTCGCAGTAGTTTTCTCTTTTATAACCTTAAATGCTTCACTCTTACCAGCCCAAGTAAAGTTATAATACTCTTGGTTAGGCTCACTAATATCCCCTATAACATTCCTAAGTGCCTCAACATCAACAGTCCCATCTTTTACAACAGACGGAAAGATCTCTTTAAGTTTCGTTAAATTCTCACCCATAATATCTTTTGAATCAATATCTAATTTTTTTGGTTGTTTTTGTTGCATTTATTATACCTCCATATATTGTATTTTTTTACATAAAAGAATTTTTATTTTTTTTATACCTTGCCATATTCTTGGATGGCAATTT
>JAJRVF010000018.1 GCA_024277395.1 Campylobacterales bacterium | reverse complement strand
TACGCCGGTTGGGTTCAAACGCAAGCGTGGTCAAAGTATCAAAAACGGGATGTTTCCCCACATTGATACCATAAACACTTTCAATACCGATAATTGCAGCAATATATTCCGCCGGAACACCGTATTTTTTTTCTACGTTCTTGAAAGTTGTTCGATATTTCTTAATAAAAGAGCGTCCTTGACGAATACGTTTTGGGGTAACCTTATAGTGTACATACCGATCCCATGCTCCATGTAACGGATACTCGTTTTTCACGCTTGGCGTGGGATTTTTTATGGCACTTCCCGTAATAATCGCAAGCGGCACCTCCTGCTTCTTGACATCTGAAAACAACTTTTTTAAGTAGGAAATCTTAAAACCATGCTCGTCATGCATCATCTGCATAAACTCCATAGTCTCCTCATCTTTGGTATAATCTTTAGCATATACCAGTGACCCGACAAGCAAAAATAACACCACCAACAGCTTCACAAACACTCCTCTCTTTGCAGTAAATGACTGGCACCGTTAATTAGATATATGGTACTAAAAGGCTGAAAAAATGCTTCTACTGCCTCTATGTCAATAATAGCATCTTCGCTCCCTAGATAAACTTCAAGAATAATACCGCGGCACGACAGTTTTTGCAGGGCATCACCATCCCACACATACTCAAGCAACTCCTGAAGCTCCTTGTACGTACCATTTTTTATTGTAATATTTTTACACTTAAACGGAGCACAACAGTTTGAAGTAAATTGATTAATATAACTATCAGCATCTTGACTGAAGCCCAGAAGCTGCAGACGCTTAAAGCGAGCATCTCGATTTTGAAAAAAAGCAGGAGAAAACAGCTGCAGTCTGTCAATGCGTCTGTTTGCATGCAAAACATATTCAAATGCCTTGATGGCACCATAACTAAAACCAGCGACACAATACTCAGAATCAATCAGATATTCTTGAAAAAACTTCCGGTCATTAACCAGTGAAAAACCGCTATAGTACCTCATTGACTATCTCTTTTAAAAGTGCTTTGGAAATACTCTCATACTGTATTAAAATACTCTCAACTTTTTCAATACAAATCTTGTTTTTTCGTAACAATACTACGGTTTCAGCATACAGAGTTTCAATTAACTGACTGCAATCATGTTCATTCCCCATAATGGTTTCGCCCATGGCATATGCTTCAATCATTTGTGATACCAAACGCTTGGCATCGCTAATATCAGCTTCGGCACTGCTGTCATGCTCGTTAAAATGGATATTACATGCTGCCATTCCCGCAAGCAGCATTTTAATGTGTGCCACCATTTCATGTTGCAGCATCGGTGCATCTACCGGAGGTTTAATAGCCGCGCTGCTTAGCAGAACTTTATCAAAAGCAATATCATACCATGTAGCAACAAAGCCTTTTGCCGCCTGATAGCGTGCGCGATACAGTCGTTGCTCTTGCGTCAACACAGGAATGCGTTTTTTTCCTAAAAGCACCTTATCTTTAACTAAATTAAAGTGTTCGTCAGTTACATGTAAATCATGCTGTCGCATAGAGAGCAGTGCGGCTTCATTAACCAATGCCGCTAACGAGGCTCCGTTAAAGCCCATGGTCATTTTGGCAATCTGTGCGGCATCAACATTATGCGGAATATTTTTTAAATACTTCAGCAAAATAGATTCACGCTCGCTCGGTGTCGGCAGATCGACAAAAATACGACGATCGAAACGTCCCGAACGCAACAGCGCACTGTCCAAAACATCAATTTTATTGGTAGCGGCCAGCACAATAACCCCGCTGGAGTCTTCAAAACCGTCCATTTCGGTCAACAACTGGTTCAATGTCGCCTCACGCTCATCGTTGCGGCTTCCCTCCCGTGTTTTTCCTACGGCATCAATCTCATCAATAAAAATAATGGAGGGTGCATTCTTTTTGGCTTCGGTAAAAAGATCATGAACCCGCTTGGCACCCATACCCACATAGATCTGCACAAATGAGGCACCGCTTTGATAATAAAACGGCACGTCCGCTTCGGCGGCAACAGCTTTGGCTATCATCGTTTTGCCGACACCCGGAGGACCCACCAAGAGAACACCGCGCGGCAGATAGACCCCGTAATTTTTATATTTAAGTGGGTTTTTTAAAAAATCAATAATCTCTTCAAGCTCAATTTTAACATCGCTGATACCGCCAATATCTGAGAAACTGACATCAGATATGACGGGAACAATCTCTTGCGTCTGATTTTCAGGCAGATAAGCGCGAGTACCGGCACCCGGTACATTCCCTGCGGTGCGCTCTCCTCCTTTTTGCCACTGTCGAAAAACAATAGAGAGTGTAATTAAAATAAGGGACAGATATAAAATATTTAAAGCAATACTGCTACTGGTATCAACATTGACTTTAATACCCGAGAACATTTTTGGATCCACCTGAGAGGTCGCCAGCTTATAGAGTCCTGTATCGGTTTTTAAATAAACATAATGTTCTGACGCCGTCACTTTGTGAACCAATTTTTCTTTAAGCAGCTCTTGTGCCTTTTGAAGTGGAATAAGCTCAGCAGTATCTCGCAAGAAAGCATACAAAAAGAGCGATAACAAGATAGTGGCTGAAACGACCAGTGCTATTTTGTTTTTCTTAGAACTCAGCATAATTATACTCCCGCTCTACCGTATAGTCTTTAACTTGAATCCAATTGCCTTCAAGTTCTTCGTTGGAACGCACTACTATTTTATTAAAGTGCTGATCAAGCCCATAATACAACCCCTCTTTACAACTCTCAATCAATACCTCCAAAGCACCCTTATACTGCTGACGAAAAGCAATATTCTTAGCATCAACAATGGCGGTCAACTCTTGCATACGGGCTTTGGAAAGCATACCGTTAATCGATGATTTCATGAGCGCCGACGGAGTACCGTCACGCTTAGAATAGGTAAACGCGTGAATATGTGTCAAAGGAAGCGTTTCAATATTTTCCATCGCTTCACGCCACAACACATCACTCTCTCCGGGGTGTCCGACAATAAAATCAGTTCCAAGCGCAAAGCCCTTTTCCGATAGCTCTTGAAACAGCAGACGATCGCTCTCAAATTTATTGCGTCGGTTCATAATGCGCAACATCTCTTTGGAAGTATGCTGCAGTGCAATATGCAGATGCTGTTCAAGCCACGGCTCACTTAAAATCTCTTTAAATTCATCATCAATCTGAATGGGCTCAATGGAACCCAATCGAATGCGACGTACCCCGCGGATAAGCGCAATTTTTTTCATGAGTGAAGCAATGTTTCTTCCCTCGCCTTTACCATAACTGCCGACGTTAGTACCGGTAAGAACAAATTCTCCGAAACCGTTTGCTGCCAAATTGCGAATCTGAATGAGGATCGTCTCTTCGTTTATACTGCGTGCGTCTCCCCGAACCAAAGGAATAATACAGTAACTGCAACGAAAGTCGCATCCTTCTTGAATCTTAATAAATGCTCGACTCTTCCCGACAAAATCATCAACAATATTATTGTCAATAAAATCGAGATCACCAAGCTCATAGAACGGCTGTTTCGCTGCTAACAGCGTATTGATTTTCTCTTTTTCACTTTGACCGAAAACACCAAAAACTTTACGATCATTAAGCAGAGACTCCCCTTTGGTGTGCGCACCGCATCCGGTAAGCAGTATCTTGGCATTGCCCTTGCTATGCAGCTGATTCACATACCCTCTGACACTACTGTCCGCCCCGTTGGTTACGGTACAAGAGTTCACCACAACTACATCGGCAGCGGCTTCGTCTTGCGTGATTTCATAGCCCTCAAGGCGACTCATCATGACTTGTGAATCAAATACATTGGTACGGCATCCAAAAGTTTTAAAAAAAACCTTTTTCATAAGGTTTCAACCTCTTCCATATTCAGTGCTCGGTCACTATTGCTTAGATAAAGTTTTTGTGTCGGATACGCGATCGTAATATCATCTTCAGCCAGAAATGCGTCTAAAATCTCAGTCGATATGGTACTGCGAAGGGTTAACGTTGCATAAGCATTGGTTAGATACCATGCACTAATCTGGACTCCATTAGGCTCAATAAAAGAGAATATCCGCGGCTCAACATTGGTATTTTTCAAATTGTACTGATTACGCAGTTTATTGAGCTGCTTTCGGGTAATGTCAGTGTATCCTTTAGAGTATTTACGCGTAATCTCTTTGGCAATATGCAGCGCCTTTTTATGGTTAGAACCAAAGGTAATTGTAATATCAATACCGTCCCAAACCGTTTTCAGCGATGCATGCGAATAGTTGGCGATCATGGAGGTAAACACGTAGTTGTTAGGAATAAAAATAATACGCCCTGCCCGTCGGTTATGCTTGTAGGTAGTCAGCGTGATATCTTCTAAAATCGTAATACGCAACAGTGAGATGTCAAGCACGTCACCCACATAAAGCATCCCGTCCTTGTCGACCCGTACACGATCACCCGTGTGAATGGAACCGCCCAAAACAATGACCAGCCAGCCTAATATACTCATAAACCAGTCTTTCATCGCAATGGCAATACCTGCCGAAGCAAAACCGAGAACCGTCACTATATAACCGGCATTGTCAATATAGGCAAACAGCAACACAAAAAAGATAAGCAAAAAATTAATAAAATTGATGACCTTGTTGATCATATAAAAACGTTCATTGTCCACCAAATATTTACGTGCAATCAGCTTGGCAAGAAAAAAGACAATCAGCAGCACCACAATGACAATGACAATGTTGGCCAACTCGACAAGCTGCGTTTCAATGTCTTTGTTAATCTCTACCTCAATGGCTTCGATACGTTTTTTGTAAAGCTCATCGGTCAGCTCCAGTGTCTCTAACGTTCGCTCAAACTTTTTCAACTGCTTTGCTGCAGCTCGGTATGCTCGTTGCTCTTCTGCACTTTCCAATGCACCGAGTTGTGAAAGTTTTTCATAGTTTTTGACTTTATTGCGCAGATGAACAATCAATGTACGCATCTCGTCTTCGCGGTTAACATACGAAGCGTACATCTCGTGTAAACGTTTAATAAACGAGAGTCCCGTAAAAATCTCTATAGGATTCTCTATTTTGGGATACTCCTCAATCTCCTCAGGTTTGAGCAGTGATGCAAACGGAGTTTTCCCATGCCCCTTTAAAAGTTCAATTTGATCGGTTAAAAGTTTTTTCTTTGCCAAAAGAGAATCAATCGTATCACTATCTTCAATTGTTTCACCGCTTTTAGTGAGCTTGTCAATTTTTTCTTGAAGATGCACCAGATCTTTTTTAACTTCAATATAGGTCAAATAAGAGCTGTACTTTTTTGTCCAAATGCTATCACGCTCCAACTCTTTATTGCTCAGAGCAATATTGTTTCGCAGTTCTCGAATTAATGCGTTGTTCTTCTGTTTTTCATAATGTTGATCTTTAAGTTCTTGCTGATGCTTCTGTTGCATTACGGCTTGTTGCTTCAATGCCGTAATATTCTTTTCGGTGCTTGTGTTCGTATCCGCGGAAGTTAATGCCATAAGAGACGGTACTGCTACACACAGTAATACTATTCCTGTAAGCATCTTCATTACGTTACAAAGCTTTCAAGCACACGCTTTACGGTGACTTCGTCTATGGCATCGCTCATCTCAACATGACCGATGCCGCGCGGCAATATAAATGTTATAGCGCGATCACTGCTTTTTTTATCGAGGTAAAATGCTTCATAAAAAGCATCGGTATCTTCAATAGTATAAGTGGTTGGAATCTTATATTTTTCAAGAAGCTTTGTAACACGGTGCACCTCTTGTTCTTGCATCCATCCCAACTCAAGAGAGAGCCGATTTGCCATCACCATGCCAATACCCACAGCTTCTCCGTGAAGATACGTTTTGTAGTGCGTCTCTTTTTCAATCACATGCCCAAAAGTATGCCCATAGTTGAGTGCAGCTCTTATGCCCTGCTCTTTTTCATCTTGAGAGACCACCCACGCTTTGGTCTGTACCGCCTGCGCCAGTGCCTCTGTCAGCATCCTTTCATCACTTAAGTCAGCCTGCTCTAAAAACTCAAAAAAGTCCTTGTTAAAGGTCACGGCCATTTTGACAATTTCAGCAACCCCTGCACCAAATTCACGTGCCGGCAATGTTGCTAGAAAAGAGGGGTCAATATAGACGGCTTGCGGCTGGTGAAACGCTCCAATAAGATTTTTTCCGTATCGGTT
>JAJRVF010000169.1 GCA_024277395.1 Campylobacterales bacterium | reverse complement strand
GGTTCTTGGCGTAATGTTGACACAAAACAGCAGGTGGCATCGGGTGGAAATTTCTTTGGATAACTTGCGACAGTATCAACTGTTGAGTCTGGAATCTATCGCTACATGTGAGCGCACGCTGTTATGTGAATTGATTCGGCCAAGCGGTATGCATCATAAAAAAGCGATCTGTATTCAGGCATTGACAGGTAATATGCTGGATGATTTTGGAAATTTTGAATATTTTTGCGAACAGGTCAGTCGAGGGTGGCTGCTGGAACAACGTGGTATCGGTCCTGAGAGTGCCGATGCTATGTTGTGCTATGCTTGCAAACGCGCGGAAATGGTGGTCGATCGCTATACCCAACGCCTATTGCATGCATTGGGGTATGAGTTTGAAAGTTATGATGAGCTGAAACGGTGGTGCGAGCAGTTACATGTAAATTTTGAGGAGCGTGATCTGCCTCAAGTCTATGCTGAGTTTCACGGGATGATTGTAGAATATATGAAACGGTACAGCTCGCGCAGCAGGGTAAAAATTATTTGGCAGCCTTCCGCTTCTCTTCGGCAAAACTTTTTTTAATACTTAGCATCTCGTAGAGACTTACTTCCGGTTCGGCCGTACGAATCAGTGCATCGGTAGCTTCGTATTTACCGCGTATTTTATCAAGAGCTTGGTATCCTTTGTCGCTTATCTCGTTGGTTGCAATACTGATAGAAGCCGCCCACAGCAGTGCAATAGCAATCCAGACTATTTTTTTGGCACCGGCATACACGCCGATAAAGTGAAAAACAATACTAATACCAATACCGATAATGAGCAATGTAGTCAGTGTCATGGGTTTAACTCTTCTCCTCGTGGTTGCATAGTGACGTCTGTATTTTTAAACATATTCTCACCAAATATTTTGACACCCCATGTGCCAAGTATCATTAACAATATAACAAAAAAAAGAAAAATAAGCGCCATGCCGTAACGTTTGAGTGTACTTTTCACTGTTGTTGTCCTTTAGGAATGCGGAAACGTACGGTTTTAAAAGGCGTAAAACGAGTCGCTTCGGTATGTTTTTCAAGCCCAAGCTTCACAGCGGTTTGTGGATGTTTCACTGCTTCTTTCGCATCGGGTCTATGGGCGCATAATCAATACAGCGTGCCGTATGAAACTTGCGCATATGGTTTTTGGAAAAAAAGTAATCCCCCTCAAGCTCCCATTCCAACTTTTTTGAGATCAGAACAGAGCGTGAAATGGTGCGGTGCATCTTGTTTTCACAAATGACCGTACCGCCTTCGTTAAAGATCTCTTTAACGCCGGACATACGTTTGGTCGTGATGTAGTAGTGAGCTAAAATCATGACGGTAATAAGACCGCCGACACCAATCATGCCGCGTTTAAAAGCGACACGAGGTACAAAGTCGCGTGTCGTGACAAAAGCCGTCACGGCTAAGACAAAAAGACCGATGACAATATAGGCGATTTCCAATTCAAAAAAAAGCTTCATAATATTCCTTTGTTATTGTGCAATATGTTTCGCTTCCCATGCTGCAAAGGCCGGTGAGAAGTATTCAATGCGTACCTTTTTGAACTCACGTGAGGAGTATAGAGGCATATACGATCTTGAGTTAATTTCACTGCGCATCTCTTCAATAATGCCATTGGTCTCTTCGGTTGTCTTGCCATGAACCATGGTAAAAAGGTTGTAGGGCCAATTCTCATATTTGGGACGAAGGTAGCAGTGGCTGACCGCACTAAAAGCGGCGGCCTTCTCTCCCATACGCTCACCCTCGTGTTCGTCAATATCCCAAACCACCATGGCATTGGCATTAAAACCGGCTTTGCGATGGTTCAAAATGGAGGCGAATCGACGCATGATGCCCGATTCTTGTAATTCTATCAGAATATTAAAAAAGGTCTCATAATCAATATCGAGTTCGGTAATAATTTGTTGAAACGGTTCACTTGTCATTTCAATATCGTGCTGCACTTTTTGTATAACTTGATGATGCAACGGGGTCAGCTCAATATTTTTATGCTGAACTTTTGCGACTTTCTCTTTTTTTGTATCGTTGCCGGTAGTATTGAGTTTAACAGAGATCTTAAACAGTTTCAGTGTCGGTAACATAATGTAATCATCAGCATGTGTCAGTGCAGCCAAAATCTCCAAGGTTTTCTCCAAGCCCAGTGTTGAGTCCGGAGCAACGGCAAGTGTAAACCAGATATTGAAATCATGATTGCGCTCATAATTATGAGAAATTCCCGGATGGGCATTAATGATGTTGACGGCATGATCAATGGCATTGGGAGCAATTTTAAAAGCAACTAAAGAGGAGTGATACCCCAGACGTTTGGTGTCGAAAATGGCAGAGGTCTGACGGATAATGTTGTTCTTTTTTTCTTCTTTCAGTATGGCAAGAACGTCGGCTTCACTCATGCCCAATTCTTCGGCAATGACTTGAAACGGTCGGGCAACTAAGGGAAATTTTTTTTGAATTTTAGAGAGGAGCTCTTGTCTCATTGTGGCTGCTTTTCATTAAAATTTTCCTGATTGTAATCTTTTTTGAAGCAAATGTGATTGATGTGTGTCAAAATCTATTACTGTTTTTT
>JAJRVF010000168.1 GCA_024277395.1 Campylobacterales bacterium | reverse complement strand
TCCATGCCACGTTATAGTACTGAAAACTAAATCCGATCCAATAGAACCAGAGCAGTCCAATAAAAAATCCGCTCAAAACCAGTGTGCGGCGATTGAGATGCAGCAGCAGGTAAAAAACAGTGAGGCCTGCAAGTGAGTTTAACAAGGGAAGCGTGTAGCCGAAATGTTCCAAATAGAGCGATAAAGAAAACAGCAGTGCGACAAGCCACGACATCATAAGGTCTTGAACCAAGGGCGGCAGCGTGTGAAGTGGTTTATAAACTGATTGCATGAAGCATATTATACTTTTTTTACCCTTCTTTGAGTATAATGCACGTAATTTTATTAAAGGATGTCATGACATGGAAATTTTAGCACAGCTATTCCCATTTATTATTCTACTGGCGATTATGTATTTTATAATCATTCGACCGCAACAGCAACAGCAAAAGAAGCATCAAGAGATGATCGAAGCACTCAAAAAAGGTGATAAAATTGTCACAACGGGAGGGCTTATTGCCGAGGTGCGGAAAGTAGAGGAAGAGTTTTTTGTTGCCAAAATAAATGAGAGTACTGAAGTCAAACTTGTTAAAGATGCCATCAACAGAAAGTACGGGGATGAAGCTTAATTTTCGTGTTGTAATCTTTGCGCTTGCCATCATTTTTGGAGTCGTTTTTTCAGTACCGTCTCTACTTCAGATGAAAGAGGGTGCCAAGGTCAATTTAGGTCTGGATCTTCAAGGTGGGTTGCACATGCTTCTTGGTGTTAAAACTGAAGAAGCGGTGAACTCTAAAATCAAATCGATTGCATCAAGCATCAAACATTTTTCTGAGAAAAATGAGATTTTGCTTGAGGAGATCGGTATTGACGAGGAGTCGGTATCGATGATTCTTTTGGATGAGGATGATATTCCACATATTCAAGAATTCTTTAAAGAGATTGAGGGCATTGCTATTGCGCAAAACGGCTTAAAATTTTCTATTTCCCTAACACCGGAAAATGTTATTTTGACGCAAAAGCAGGCGATTGACCAAGCCATTGAAGTGATCCGTAACCGTCTTGATCAGTTCGGTTTGGCGGAGCCGACCGTCGCGCGTCAGGGAGCTGAAAAAATTCTGGTGCAGCTGCCGGGTATTAAGAGTCAAGAAGATGAGAAACGAGCCCGCGAGCTTATTTCACGCGCGGCAAAACTTGATCTGATGGCCGTTGATGAAGAGCGTGCCGCACGAGTTGACAAGATGAGTGATGCCGAGGCGGCACGCTACGGCGATTTGATTCTTCCGGACAATACGCATCCCGATGTTAAATATTTGGTCAATGAGATTCCTATTTTAGACGGCTCCATGTTGACAAATGCACAGGTAGGTTTTGATCAGAACAACCGTCCCGTTATTAATTTTACCCTTAACTCCGAAGGGGCACAGATTTTCGGCGATTTTACCGGTAAAAGTGTCGGGAAACGTCTGGCCATTGTGCTTGACGGCAAAGTCTATTCCGCACCTAATATCAATGAACGTATTGGCGGAGGCAGCGGGCAAATCAGCGGTAACTACAGTGTTGCTGAAGCGCAAGATTTGGCTATTGCACTGCGATCGGGTGCCATATTGGCGCCGATTTATGTGATGGAAAAACGCTCCGTGGGACCAAGTTTGGGAGCTGACAGTATTAAAGCGAGCATGATAGCTCTCATTGGCGGCTTTATGCTGGTGATTGCGTTTATGATTGTTTATTATAAACGTGCAGGAGTTATTGCCAATATTGCACTGATTGCCAATCTTTTTATTATTTTGGCGGTCATGGCACTCTTTGGTGCAACGCTCACGCTTCCGGGAATGGCGGGTATTGTCTTGACCGTCGGTATGGCGGTTGATGCCAATGTCATTATTTCCGAGCGTATTCGTGAGCTGCTCTATCAGGGGGTCTCCATTCACAAAGCGATTGAGCAGGGATACGACAATGCGATGCGTGCCATTTTAGATGCCAACATTACAACACTTATTGCCGCTGTTGTGCTGTACGCATACGGTACGGGAGCCATTAAAGGGTTTGCTATTACCATCAGTATTGGTATTTTGGCATCAATGCTCACCGCTATTTTAGGAACACACGGCATCTATCAGATGTTGGAGTCGCGCATTGTAAAAGACAAAGACACCAGTCGTTGGTTTGGTATCATGGGGACAAAATAATGGAATTTTTTAAATATACGCGTACCTATAATTTTATGGGTGCGTCAAAATTTGCCATGATCCTCTCGATAGTGTTGGTTTTGGCATCGTACGCTCTGTTGATGACCAAAGGCTTGAATTACGGTGTTGATTTTGCCGGCGGTACCATTGTTCAGGTGAAATACAGCGGTGAAGCACCGATTGAGACAATGCGTACACAATTGAAAACTACAGCGCTGTTTAAAGATGCGACCATCACTGAATTCGGTTCTCCCGATGAGGTGATCATTCGTCTAAAGACCTCCTCAAAAAGTGTCTCCAACGATATTGGCGATCAAGCCAGAGAGGTATTGCAGGGGACGGGTGAGTTTGAGATTCGTCGGGTCGATATGGTTGGTCCGAAGGTAGGAAACGAGCTTAAAGAGAAAGGGATCATGTCGATGCTCTTAGCCATTGCGGGCATTCTTATTTATGTTGCCTTTCGTTTTGAGTGGCGTTTTGCCGTAGCATCGGTGATTGCATTGGTGCATGACGTCTCCATCGCTCTGGGGATGATTTCACTCTTTAGTATCGATGTGAATCTTGACGTACTGGCGGCACTGTTAACGATTTTAGGCTATTCACTAAATGATACCATTATTGTTTTTGATCGTATCCGTGAAGGCATTACCGACTCAAAAAGTACCGATTTACGCGAGGTAATCAACGAGTCGGTCACCAAAACCCTTTCGCGTACGACGCTCACCTCACTCACGACCTTTTTTGTGGTGCTGACGCTCTTTGTATTTGGCGGAGAGATTATCAATGCGTTTGCATTTACCATGCTTGTCGGTGTGGTTGTGGGAACATACAGTTCCATCTTTGTCGCTTCTCCGATACTGATGTTTTTTGGATTTGACATTAAGCGTTATCGCAAGCGTTTGGCAGAAAAGGCAAAGCTTGCCGCTGAGAAAGAGAAGATGCGGGCACAGTATGAACAAGGAACGGTATAGTACTGAATTTTAGGAGGTAGTTATGGATTGGGGTAAAGTCATTTATGTGTTTTTCTCGTTAATGAGTCTGACATCAACGGCAGGGTTTTTGTATGAACACAGTGCCATTTCACTCTTTGCCGCGGCAAGTTTGAATCTTATATCGACATTTTTAAAGATCGGAGTACGTAATTTACTCTCCGCAGAACTCTTGGCAAGCTCTTTGGTGGCTGATTTGCACTTGATTCCCGCCTTTATCTATCTGGAAGTGATGGGGAATCTGGAGTGGGCTATTGCCTTGGCCATCGGTGCATTGATTGCCAATGTCTTTTCAATGGGACTGGTCTATATTGAGAGTTCTAAAAACCGAGATGAGTATTAGGAGTAACATTGCAGTACAATCCTTCAGAGATTGAGAAAAAATGGCAACAATTTTGGAAAAAAAACCGAAGTTTTGAGCCTTCAGAAGATTTTACTCAAGAGAAAAAGTATATTTTGAGTATGTTTCCGTTCCCCAGTGGACGGTTGCACATGGGGCATGTGCGCAATTACAGCATTGGTGATGCATTTGCACGTTATTATCGTCAGCAGGGCTGCAATGTACTGCATCCCATCGGATGGGACAGTTTTGGAATGCCTGCAGAAAATGCCGCTATTAAAAATGGAGCCAATCCGAAACAGTGGACGTATGACAATATTGATTACATGCGTCGCGAACTTTCTGCATTGGGACTCTCTTTCTCCAAAGAACGTGAGTTTGCCACATCTGATGCGCTCTACACCAAGTTTGAGCAGGGCTTTGTTATTGATATGTATAACAAAGGGCTGCTTTACCGTAAAAAAGGCTTGCTCAACTGGTGTCCGCACGATCAAACCGTACTGGCAAACGAACAGGTGGTTGAAGGCTGCTGCTGGCGGTGCGATACGCCCATTGTAAAAAAAGAGATGAATCAGTATTACTTTAAAATTACACAGTATGCCGATGCACTTTTAGAAGATCTCAAAGAGCTTGAGGCGGGGTGGCCGAAACAGGTATTGACCATGCAGGAAAACTGGATCGGCAAATCCGAAGGTTTGGCATTTACACTCTTTTTTGATGAAACAAGTCAGCAGAAGCTGCAATTTACATGTAACGGTTTCGAGGTCTTTACGACGCGACCCGATACCATTTACGGCGTCACCTACAGTGCGTTGGCACCCGAGCACGAGATTGTGACCTATATGCTTGAGCAGAATCTGCTAGACGATGCAAGCGTAACGGCAATTACCGCCATGAAGAACAGCTCCTCCGTTGAGCGGCAAAAAAGCAAAAGCGGCGTACCGCTGAAGTTACATGTAATCCATCCGCTCACGCAGGAGAAAATTCCCGTCTGGGTTGCGAACTTTGTCCTGATGGACTATGGCAGCGGCGCGGTGATGGCCGTACCGGCACACGATGAGCGCGACTTTGATTTTGCATCGCAGTACGACCTGCCCGTTAAGCCGGTGATTAAACCCTTTGGAGGCGAGTGTGTTAACGATGCCGCATTTACCGAAGTCGGTGAGCTGTGCAATTCGCAGATGTTTGACGGACAAAATGCCGCAGAGGCACAAGCAGCTATTATTGAGCATTTTGAGACATACGGTCTTGGCAAACGAGTCACGAACTACAAACTGAAAGACTGGGGCGTGTCGCGTCAGCGCTACTGGGGAGCTCCGATTCCTTTTGTTCACTGTAATGCATGCGGTCTGGTGATGGAGAAGAAGGAAAATTTGCCTATCGCATTGCCTGATGATGTTGATATTACCGGCGAGGGAAACCCTCTGGAGAATCATCCGACGTGGAAACAGTGTCGCTGTCCACAATGTGGGGGTGAAGCGACCCGCGAATGCGATACAATGGATACCTTTGTTGAGTCAAGCTGGTACTTTTTACGTTACTGTGCATCGCCGCGAAACTGGGAGTGTGAAGCGTTTTCAAAAGAGCAGCTTGCTTACTGGATGGGGGTCGACCACTATATCGGCGGTATTGAACATGCCATATTACATCTGCTGTATGCCCGATTTTTTACCAAAGTATTTCGTGACTTGGGCTATTTGGATTTTGATGAGCCTTTTAAGAAGCTGCTGACACAGGGTATGGTTCTTAAAAACGGTACAAAGATGAGCAAATCCAAAGGCAATACGGTTGACCCTGATGCTTTAATAGCGCAGTACGGTGCCGATACCGCGCGACTGTTTATGCTTTTTGCCGCACCGCCGACACAGGAGTTGGAGTGGAATGAAAATGCTGTGGAAGGAGCATACCGCTTTTTAAAGCGTCTGTCTGATCGCAGCAGTCATGTTACTGCTACCACCGAACTGCCCGATATTGATCATGCCGCACTTTCAAAAGAGCAAAAATTTGCCCGTAAAAAGGTCTATGAAGCACTGGTACGTGCCAATGAGGTTTATACGCAGCGGTACACGTTCAATACGATGATTGCTGGTGTGATGGAGGCAATGAATGCCCTTAACGAACAGGACAACAGCGATGTCTGGAGTGAGGGCTATTGGATTCTGCTCTCTATTTTGGAGCCGGTTGTACCGCACATCTGCTGGGAGTTAAGCGAGCGACTGTTTGAGCGGCGTAATTTAAGGCCGAATGAGGTTATTGATGAGGTTTTTGAAGTTGATACCATTACGCTGGGGCTCTCTGTGAACGGGAAACGGCGCTCGGAGATGGAGATAGGGGTGAACGCCACTCAAGAAGAGACGCTTGAAGCGGCTAAAGAGGTACTTGCCAAATGGATTGAGGGTAAAGCGATTGTGAAAGAGATTCTTGTTCCCAACAAATTGGTCAATATTGTAGTCAAAGGGTGATGATGCGATGGGTTGTGAGTGCAGTGTTGTTGTGGTCACTTGCAGGCTGTGGCTATAAGGCAACATCGCATTATGTCAAGAGTGTAGTCGGTGAGAGTGTCAGTACCGAAGTGTATGTCTCTTTGCATGATCCGGAAAATTCCGTTATCATTAAAGATGCGGTTGATCGGGCGGTAATATCACGTTTTAAAAGTCAATTACGGGATAAAAATGAAGCTGCTACGCATTTGGCTATTACGATTAGCGATATTAAATTTAAACCGCTGAAGTACGATATTAACGGATATGTTACCGCATACCAGACGGATGTTTTTATGCAGATACTGCGAACGACCGGGAATTTTTCCAAAACGTACCTTTCAAGAGGAAGTTATGACTTTGGCATTCGTGCCAATGCCATCATTTCGGAAAAGGTGCGTTTTGAGGCTATTAAAAACGGTGCGCAAAAGGCCATTGACAGTTTTTTAGCGCAGATATCTTCTGAACCATTAGTAAGAGAGAAACCATGAGTGTCCACGATATAATCAAAAAAGCTATTGAACGACTGCAGCGTGAAGGCAAACTGTTAACACCGGAATTTTATGCCGAAGCTTTTTGTGCCGAAGCAAAACAGGCGGGTGTACTTATTGATGACTGCAATCAGGTGGATCGCTACACTAGTACCTTGGATAAAGCGTACCAAAAAGAGATTAAACAGTATCGTGTTAAGACGACTCAAGAGCTGGTACGTTTTCTTATTTCAAAAATCAATCGTTCCAATCCGACGGAGTGCTCCGAATTGCTGGATTCAAGTCAACAGCTGCTTAAACGGGTTTTGCAATCGGTAGAGGTGTTGCACAATGCTCAGGCAACGACGCTTTCTCAAAAAACACAGATGGCGCTTCAGGTGCAAAATAATCCCAAAGAGCTTGAAAATCTCTCCAAAAAGTGGATGGATTTTTTAACGCTGTATGATGCCGCCTTTTTAAACAAGCTTTCCGATTACGGTACGCTTTATGTTGATGATCTGCACAAGAGTGTGATGTCGTTGGGAAAAAAAGTCGATGCTAACGGTGATATGAGCGGTATGGATCGTGTAGCATCACTGTTGATTGCATCATTGGTACCCTCCATCGCGCCCGGAGTCAATGATGAGCTAGCCGATATTTCCGATGCCCTGCGCAGCAATTCGGCTCTGTTGACCTCAGAGGGGATGTATGAGGAGATTAAAGAGGCAATTAAACTGCGTATTGCTTTGGATAAACTCAGTGTTAAAGATATGGTTGTTTCGCTTGACAGTGTCCTGGACAAACTTTCGCTACAGCTGATTGAGCTGATTGCAAAAAGTGACAGCTCGACTATCGAGATTGCTGAGATCAAACATGATCTTGAACATTTTGAAGATGAGAAAACCAGCGATTTTAAATCGGCGCACACCAAGCTGTTGAAAATCGCGATGACTTTAGAAGAGAAGACAGAGCTGTTGAGCAAGGATCTGAAGTCGCACAATGAAAGAGTGGTCGAATTGAGCTCTAAAGTAATGAACTTAGAGACACAGCTTGCTGCGGCACTCAAAGCGTCCCGAGAAGATTTCTTAACCAAACTTTTTAATAAGCGCGCTATTGACGAGCAGCTTAAAATTAAAGAGGGAGAGTTTAACCGCTACGGACGCAACTACTCCATTGTGATGTTTGATTTAGACCACTTTAAAATGGTTAATGATACCCACGGACACGATGCGGGTGATGCAGTCTTGGTTGCTTTTGCCAATATTCTTAAAAAGATGTGCCGCAATGTTGATGTTGTCGGACGCTATGGGGGTGAAGAGTTTATCGCAATTTTGGGTGATACGAGCACAGAAGGTGCCGTGGTTTTTGCCAACAAAGTGCGTCGGCAGGTTGAGAATACGAAATTGATGTATCGTGGAGTACGCATTAAAGTAACGGTGAGCGGCGGTGTTGCCGAACGCAAGTCGCTGCAATCGACCAAAGCGACCCTGCATTCAGCCGATGAACGGCTTTATGATGCAAAAAACGGCGGTAGAAATCGTATTGAACCGGTGTCTCTTTCATAGATGACACTCTCCGCATTTTTGGCTCAAAAGCCACTCTATTATCATGAGATTGACTATAACCGACTGCCGCGTATCTATAGACGTATTGCTGCCTATATAACAGTTCCGAAAACAGTTCACATTGTAGGTACCAACGGCAAAGGGAGTACCGGACGATTTTTAGCCAATATGCTGCGTCATGCCGGTTACCGTGTAGGGCATTACAGTTCACCCCATATTGTAAAATTTAATGAGCGTATTTGGATTGACGGCCAGAATAGCAGTGATGATATGCTTCAACAAGCACACCAGCAGCTTATGACATGGCTTAATAGCGATGATGCCAAAGCACTAAGTTACTTTGAGTACACCACGCTCTTGGCAATGGTATGCTTTCAGAAGTGCGAGTATGTTGTTCTTGAGGCGGGTCTTGGCGGCGAATATGATGCAACCAATATATTTCCAAAGGTACTGACTCTTTTGACTCCTATCGGATACGATCATCAGGAATTTTTGGGGGATGACCTAGAAAGCATTGTGCGTACAAAATGCAACAGTATAACCCGGCGCGCTATTTTAGGAAAACAGCGTTATGAGAATGTGAATGTTACTTGTAAATCAGTTGCCAAAGAGCGGCGTTGCCGGTTGTATATGATTGATGAGCTTGTCAGTGCTTTGGAGTATAGGGCACTGGAGAAACGGGCAGCATCATTGCCGTCGTATATGCAAGAGAATCTTGCTCTTGCGTATGCTGCTGCAAAAGTGTTGGAGATATCATGCGACATTGCCACATTAGATACGGAGCGCCCTTTTGGACGGCTCTACCCCTATACCAAAAATATTACCATTGACGTAGGGCACAATCCACTTGCGGCGGAAGCTGTGGCTGAGGCTTTTGAGGGGAAGCGTGTTATTGTGGTTTACAACAGTTATGCCGATAAAGACTATGCATCGATTTTGAAGATACTAAAGCCGATTGCGGCGCATGTGGAGATTCTGGCGCTTGAAGACGAGCGCATGGCAGAGTATGCTTTGCTGGAAGAGGTATTGCAGCAGCTAGATATACCCTACAGAGCGTTTGATGCCGTGACACCGGATCGGGAGTATTTGGTGTTTGGTTCTTTTAAGGTGGTGGAAGCCTTTGTAGAGGGTGGGTATGCGTAAGCATTTCACCATTACCATTCATGATGATAAAGGGCTGAAGCAGGTTAATCTACCCTACAGTGTCAAAAGCGGCGTACTTTATGCGGCGGTTCTTTTTGTTGCGATCGGAGTATTGACGCTTTTTGGAATTATCTATTTAAACAACGTGATTGACGAGATGGTTGACAAACGTACTGCCATGCAAAAAATAATGGATCAGGAGTATGAAAAAAACAGTGTCCTGGTTGAGTCGATTCGGCAAAATCAACAGATTTTAAAAACAAAACAAGAGGAACTCTCGAGAATAGAGGGCAGACTCGACAATATTGAAGGACTCATCGGGCTTGCACCGACACAGAGTATGAGTGTTAAAGAGCGTATTGAGCTGGCCACACTGACTTCTGAAGAGATCGCGTTAATGTTTCAGTCAATTCCCAACGGTTCGCCCATAGAGTATAAAGGGGTTTCAAGTCCGTTTGGGTATCGAAATCATCCGGTCACAAAGAAGCGGAGTCTGCACAAAGGAACCGATCTGATTGCCGCTAAAAATACGCCGGTGTATGTGCAGGCTGAGGGTGTGGTTGACTATGTCGGATGGAGCAAAGGGTATGGACGGCTGGTGCGCATTGCGCATAATTACGGCTTTAAAACCTATTATGGTCATTTGGAACGTTACGTAGTGAACATAGGAGATGTCCTCAATAAAGGTGATTTGATTGCCTATACCGGAAACAGCGGTTTAAGCAACGGACCGCACCTTCACTATGAGGTGCGTTTTGTTGATCGTGCACTGAATGCTTACAATTTCATTAAATGGAGCGTTGAGAACTATGACGATATATTTGAAAAGGAGAAGAAAGTCCCATGGCACTCTTTGGTAAAAATTATAACAAAAAACCAATCCCAACTCATAAAACTACCATCATCACAGAGGGTTGTCATTTTAAGGGAGAACTCAAACTGATCTGTGAACTTTTTGTTGATGGCAGTTTGCACGGCGTGATTGTCTCTGATCATGAGGTTATTGTAGGAAGCAATGGTCATATTCTTGGCGATATTCAAGCGATGCGGGTTGTAATTCATGGGCATGTTGAAGGCAATATTGATGCTGACAGGGTTTATATTGAAAATGACGGATATCTTTTAGGTACTGTGATTGCCAACCAGCTGGTAGTTGATTCTGGTGCCGTTTTTGACGGTGAGAGCCATATTAAAAATGCTAAGGGTCATGGTTGATGGTAGCAAGTCGTTTGTTTGAGTATCTGACACTTCATAAAGAAGCTACGTTTGAACTGTTGCTGTGTGAAGATGCAGCTGAAGCAGCGGAACTGGCTGATGTGTGTTATTATTTTGAACGTGACGTGATTGTTT
>JAJRVF010000017.1 GCA_024277395.1 Campylobacterales bacterium | reverse complement strand
TCGTCATCATCGTCATCATCGTCATCTTTATCTTCTTTATTCTTATCATCATCATCGTCATCATCTTTGATGCCGTCATTGTCGTCATCACTGTCATCACTGTCTTTAATGCCGTCTTTGTCATGATCATCGTGATACTCATCATCGTCATCATCTTTGATACCGTCACCGTCATCATCGTCATCGTCACCGTTATACCTGCCGTCACGATCATCATCTTCATAAATATTAATAATACCGTCTTTGTCACTGTCAAGCGGATCGCTAATGTTTGCCTCATCAAGTCTTACTGCCACCAGACCGCTATTGACTGTCACATTAAGCGGCGTGTCAAGGACACCGTCACCGGTGCTGTCTACAATGCGGTTGCGATCCGTCTGCAAAGGTATATAGTTGAGATTTACTCTATTGGCAACGGCATAGAAAAGAGAACTCTCGGCATCGGGCGTATCTATACGGAGGGGAGAGATGACCCGTGTCGTTGCATTGTCTTCATTGGTGGTCATCACCAGATGGCACTTCAGCTCTTTGGGAATTTCAAGTGCAAACGGGTGCTCACTTGTACCATTGTTTACCGAGGTAACACGGTAATAGCTTCCGTCAATACAAAACGCCTCAATCAATGTACCTGGAACCGAGCCCTCTAAAATGGTAAAATTATTATTAACACTGTCGTTGGTCGCATCGCTCTCGTCACACCCTTGAAATATCAAACCGACACACACTGTCAGTGTCAAAAACAGCTGTTTACACATTACATACCCTTTAAATTTTAAATAAAGCTTTTATATTATTGCATACAAAAATGAAGACTGGCTGAACATATCATGGCAGTTTGCTTGTATCTTTCATGCTTCTGCGTACTAAACAGATAATGTTTTTTGACGATCTACATCTCATAAAACAGATACTAATACATCGAAAGATCATTATATGTTTACACCACTATTCATGCGGATAACTCCCGCAATAACACTGTTTGCCACCCAAGTTGCCGCTGTCACCATTATGGACACGCCGCACGGGCATCTTCTCTCATCCAGCAATGGAAGCGACAATGATGAAATATGTGTCTTCTGCCATACACCCCACGGAGCCAATATGGCTTCAAACGGACCCTCTCCGTTATGTAACAAGCCGACATCATCAGTAACCTTTCAGATGTACGGCGCCGCAACCGGCGGTGTTTCCGGCCAAACACTTGCCGGCACTATGACCGATGCCCAACCTTCAAACCAATCGCTGGCATGTCTGGGATGCCATGACGGTATTAGTGCTATGAACAGCGTGGTTAATGCACCCGGATCAGGAGTACTCGGGTCGGCAACACTATCCGGTGGTGCCATCCTCATCGGTCAAAGCACACCGGCGCAGATGCCGATGTCCCAGACCAAGGCAGTAGGCGCTCCCAACCCAATCAATATTGTCAACGGCAACATCGTTTACGGCACATCCGGCTCACTGAATAACGATCATCCTGTTTCCATTCCCTATATAGCCAATAGAGCAGGCCTGCGCAGTACCAACACCCCCTTAAGCGATTTTTTTGGCGCTACTACCATTTCGGATCTGCTGCGAGACGGCAAAGTGCAGTGTGTCAGCTGCCATGACCCCCACGGCACGGGAAAACCCCGAATGCTTCGTGCCGATAACAGTCGCAGTGCTCTGTGCCTAGGCTGTCATGACAAATAACCGATGTTCTAGCTTCGAAGCAAACCCATCACCTGCAACAGCATAAATACAGCGCCCACAACCAATAAGGCGGCGCCAATGCTAAACAGCTGCGCATTGACAATCAGCAATGCCAAAGTTGTAAGAAAAAGACCGCCACTGCTACAATAAAACTGCATCCGCGCCATGCGTTGGTTGACCAGCTCATGCAGCATAGGAACCGCTTGCGTCTCCACCAACGGTGCATAGCGCTGGAACCAGACCAGAAAAGGAAGAATCTTATACCAGTTTCCCAAGATCATAAACCCCATAAAACCGACTAGCAACAGCCACAGTCCCGGTCGCAACAGCTCGGAAATCCCCAGGAAATAGAGTGCTAAAAAGAGCCATGCCAGCCCCAACGATACGACGGCAACATACATAGACAGCGCCCAAACATCATGCTCGATGCGGGCACGTGATGTGAACATGCGAAACAGCTGGTAGATAAAAAAAATAACCGAGAACATCATCAACACCATGCCGATGCTATAGAGTGCTTCATATGGTAATAGCGAACCGGCAATACTCAGTGCCACTCCGGCAAACATACTTTTAAAACTCATACCGAAGTCATTGTCGCTCACCCGTTTTGAAGAGCCGAACATGGGTACCAAAATGGTTGAAATTCCCATAATAAGCATGAGCACAAAGCCCCCTATCAGTGCCACAATATGGCTGTAATACCAGGGCTCAAGCGCCAGAGATGCACCGTTGTAAATAAAGGCCATCACCAATCCGCTCACAACACCCAGAAGTAAAAACAGATTGCTTGTTTTCATGGAACGTGTGACACTGGTATGGCGTGCACCGTGACTCAGGGTCCACCAAAAATCAACTGCAAACAGCATCATGGCAAGCAGAATGAAAACGGCGCCAAACGGCAGCAGGCGTGCCCAGAGGTAAAATCCCAACAAGAGAAGCACCAGTCCCGCCGACAGCGCCACCCAAATAAGGTGAAAAAAACTTAAAAAACGGTGGTCGGCTTCGACAATGACCGGTCCAAGCTGCGCCATGGCGGCAATAATGCTCATCATCACAAAACCGAGCATATACAGATGTGCCCAGCCGACTACAGTACTGTGATGCCAATCGGCACCGATATCGAGAAAAAACAGTACTATCATAGCAAACAGATACGACAGGCTCGCCACCAAAAAATAGGGAGCCATAATACGCATCGGCGGTGAAAAATCGGGAGAAACATTCACGGCATACCACCTTTTTGTTTTTATTGTATAGCGATTGGCTTAAACCCTTTTTTATCTTCATCACCCTAGAATAGTGAAAAACAAAATGAGGTGTTGCATGAACTTAGCCATTACTCCCGGAACACTTGGCGTACGTCCGCCCGTTACCAAACCGCATCCCGGTTTTTTGTATCAGGTCGGCGAGGAGCGTTTTCGCAAACTCGTTGATGATCACTACGACTTGATTCGTCCCAGTGACATCGGTTTTCTCTTTCCCATTCATGATGACGATGATTTTAATGCCGCCAAACAGCATGCCGCCGATTTTCTGCTTCAGATCTGCGGCGGACCGGACTATTTTAACCAGACACGGGGGGAGCCGCGTATGGTAGGTCGTCATGCTCCCTTTCGTATTGACGAAGAGAGCCGCCGACGCTGGCTGGAATTTTATGCCCAACTGCTCCCCGATCTTGTCGATGAAGGCATCGATGAAGCTTACATTCAGTCATTTTGGGATTATCTGGATATCTTCTCCATCTGGCTTATCAACACTCCCGGCTCCAAGGATTAGGTTCCAAAATACATGTAAATTTGAAATTACATGTATTTTACGGTTTCCTAATCATTTTTAAACCTCATCTTCGATAAAATATCTCACTTTTTTACATGTAAAAAAAACTTGGAGTACTGAATGAATGAAGCCAAATATATTTGGATGAACGGTGCCTTAAAGCCGTGGGCTGAAGCACAAACCCATGTTCTCTCCCACACCCTGCACTATGGTAACGGTGTTATTGAGGTAACCAAAGCCTATAAAACCGATAAGGGGTATGCCATTTTTCGCCTCAATGACCATACCTCACGGCTTATTGAATCGGCAAAAATGACACTCATCAACATTCCCTACTCGGTTGACGAGCTCAATGCAGCCCAAATAGAGCTGATTGCAAAAAACAATTTTACCGGCGACAACGTCTATCTGCGTCCTTTTGCCTTTTTGGGGTACGGCGCTATGGGCGTGTATCACAAAGATGCTCCGGTAGAGACGGCTATTGCCGCATGGGAGTGGGGAGCCTACCTTGGCGATGAAGGGATGAAAAAAGGTATTAAGCTCAAAATTGCCTCCATGACCCGTCCTGCCAACACCTCAAATATGGGCAAGGCAAAAGCCACAGCCAACTATTTGAACTCGCAAATGGCAAAATATGAAGCCATTGACTGCGGGTATGACGAGGCCCTGCTGCTTGATGATCAAGGCTACGTTGCCGAAGCCAGCGGAGCCTGCTTTTTTATGGTCAAAAACGGTGTGCTTATCTCGCCGCCCAACGATAACTCTCTGGCCTCCATTACCCAAAAAACGGTAATTGAGATGGCTCAAAATATGGGGTATGAGGTGGTACGCCGCCGCATTACCCGTGAAGAGATCTATGTTGCCGATGAGGCTTTTTTAACCGGCACAGCCGCGGAGATTACCCCGATTCGTCTTATTGATGCACGGGAGATCGGCAACGGCAGTCGCGGTCGCGTAACCGAACAGATTCAAAGTGCGTATTTCGACATTGTCTTTGGAAGAGATCCAAACTACACACACTACTTAACTTACATAACAGGAACATAACATGGCAACAGATATGAATGACTACTTCAACAAAAAGAAAAAAGAGTCCGGCGGCGGTTCGGGCGGTGGCAATGGCGGCAACGGCGGAGGCTTTAAACCCAAAGCACCGCGTCCTCCCAAGATTGATTTGAACTTTGGCGGCGGCAAAGCCGGTATTGTCTACTTTATCGGAGCTATTGTTCTCTTTTTGGTTTTGGCAAAACCGTTTGAGATTATTAACGAGGGGGAGCGCGGGATTCTCTCCACCAACGGTAAATATGAACAACAAGCCCTACTGCCGGGATTGCATTTTATTATTCCCATTATCCAAAAAGTATATGTTGTCGATACCAAAGTACGTATTATCAACTATGCCGATAAAATTGATCGAAGCAGCGTTATGGGCGAGGGCATCAAAGTCAAACCTGCCATTACCGTTTTAGATAAACGCGGTCTTCCCGTTGCTATTGAACTGACGGTTCAGTACCGTCTTAATGCGCAGTTTGCGGCACAGACCATCTCCAACTGGGGCTTCTCGTGGGAAGAGAAGATCATTAACCCTGTTGTACGTGATGTGGTGCGTAATGTTGTCGGTCGCTACGATGCCGAATCACTCCCGACCAAACGTAATGCCATAGCCAGTGAAATTGAGCAGGGTATTTCCAAAAGTGTAACCGGTTTGAAAAACTCTCCGGCAGATTTGCAGTCAGTACAACTTCGTGAGATTGTTCTGCCTGCCAAGGTCAAAGAGCAAATTGAGCGGGTTCAAGTCGCCAAACAAGAGGTACAGCGTGCCGAGCAAGAGGTACAGCGTGCCAAACAAGAAGCACTAAAACGTGCCGCCGAAGCGCAAGGTAAAGCCGAAGCC
Organism: Campylobacterales bacterium; assembly: GCA_024277395.1. GTDB lineage: Bacteria > Campylobacterota > Campylobacteria > Campylobacterales > Sulfurimonadaceae > QNZR01. Next base: position 2,494 of record JAJRVF010000017.1, on the reverse strand, counting down.
GTTAAAATTGCTGCCAAAGGTAAAGCGACGGCTATTACCATTGAGGCCGATGCAACCGCTACCGCCAACAAGGTCATTAGCCAGTCCCTGACAGCACAGCTTTTAGAACTTGAACATATTAAGGTGCAAGGACAATTCAATGAGGCTCTTAAAGTCAATAAAGATGCCAAAATTTTCCTCACTCCGGGCGGCTCAACTCCAAATATTTGGGTCGATACCAAAGATGCTCAAAAACGTGTCTCGGCACAATAGAGAGCTGGTGCAGTAATGGTTCATGATGCCGTAGAGCGTATCGATTGGGAGAAGTCGGAACTGCTCCCCGTCATTGTACAAGATGCCAACAGCCGCGATGTTCTCATGATGGCGTATATGAACCGTGAAGCACTGCGCCTCTCTTTAGAGACACACATTGCACACTACTTTTCGCGCTCCAAACAGCGCATCTGGAAAAAAGGGGAGAGTAGCGGTCACATTCAAACCATCCGCTCTTTTGCTCTTGACTGTGACCAAGATACTTTGCTGATTCAGGTGGAACAAGAGGGGGTTGCCTGCCATACCGGACGGCCGTCATGTTTTTTTACCGAGCTTCAAAGCGGTGAATGTCACGGAAATGTCGCAGTCGACACCCAAGCCGTGTATGGCATTATTGACACCTTGTACCACACTGTCTTAGAGCGCAAGCAGGCCGATCCTGCCTCTTCATGGACAGCAAAACTCTTAAGCAAGGGCGACAATGCTATTTTGAAAAAAGTAGTTGAAGAGGCAGCCGAGTTTGCCTTTGCCTGCAAAGACAACGATGAAAAGGAGATTATTTACGAGTGTGCCGATCTGACCTATCATGTGCTGGTCGCACTGGGTTCTAAAAATATCTCCCCTGACCGCATCAAACAAGAGTTGGCACGCCGCAGCGGCGTTAGCGGTATTGAAGAGAAAAACTCACGTCAACAATGAAAGAGACACTCAACGCATTTATCAACCATCTTACCATCTATGACTACGCTCTTTTTGGTGCAGTTGCGCTACTTGTAATTTTATTGCTGATTTTAGCTATTGTGGTACGAAAAAAAGTCGCCCTCTCCATGACACTTCTCATTTTGGCCTTGCTACTCCTTATTGCCGGTCCTACCGTAGGATATTGGCAGCTGCATCAGTTCCTCTATAAAACAACGACGCACCTTACTTTGGTAAAAACATTGGAGTTTTCTCAAGCACTGGTGCTCAAAGGAGAGGTTACCAATGCTTCCAAGCGGCATCTTTCTACATGTAAAATTACTGCCAAAATCTTTAAAGTCTCGGGTAATCCCTATCTTGACGCGCTCTACCCGCTTAATCCGTTTCAAAAAATGTCGATACTTAAAGATGTCAACCTCTCTTCAGGTGAGCGTTACGAATTTAAGATGATTGTTGAGCCTTTTACCTATGCAAAGGAGTACAATCTCTCGATTGGAGCCCAGTGTCAATGATGACCTATTTTACCATATGGCACTATCTTGTTGCCGCCATTGTCTTTTTACTGTTTCTGCTCGTTGTCATCATTGCTTTACAAAACGGCAACAAGAAGCTGCGCTTTTCAATGATTTTTTCGGCCTTTATCTCGCTGATTCTTGTCGCTGCGTTTTTAATGATGGCATTGGACAAATACACCAAAAAAGTTGAAGTAACCTCACTAAAAAATAAGCGTATTCTCTCTCTTGAGCAGATTCAATACAGCGGCATTGTCCGCAACATCGGCAACTATACCGTCGGCAAAGTAGAACTGGAAATAAAACTGGTTAACAAAGGGCACGTGACAGGCAATGTCAAAGGCGGCAATTTTTACAATCCCAGTGGATTTGGAGATCTGTTTGAGACAGCCACACAGAAAAAAAAGCGTAAACCGCAAACCCTAATCAAGACCTTTGTGATCGCTGAAAATCTTGAAGCCGGAAGGGCCAAAAGCTTCAAAGTTACCATGCCCTACCCCGGGTACTTCCGCTCAACAGCAGACTTTACGCGGGTATTTGCTCACTAGCGACTGCATCGAGTACCTCCTGTAACCGGTCACAATCAAGATCAAACGTTTTAGCAACATAGAGTGCTTTAATGCGGGAGATGTCGGTAATAGCACCGTGATTGTCCACGCTTTCTCGAACAACCTTCAGGCAAGCACTTAACTCTTTTACACTCTTGTCTTCAGCCGTATGCGGTGCATCACTGTAGCGAATCATACGAATCAGATCCAGCTCAAAACCCCAATGCTCAAATATTTCAGCACTCACGCAAGCCGTGGTCATGCCGCATAACTCACGCTCGGCCTCATGCTCTTCTACGCCGCTGCGAAGCAGCTCTTGAAATACTGCTTCCTGCTTGGCACGCTGCAATTCCTGTGCTATGAGTATCTTTCCAATGTTAACCATAAATGCCGCCGGACCGAGCAACAGCAATCTGGAAGGGTGGCGCATTTGAATCCACCGCAGCATTACTGCCGAGCAGGTCAGCGCTACCTGTTCAAAAT
>JAJRVF010000167.1 GCA_024277395.1 Campylobacterales bacterium | reverse complement strand
TGATGTCGATCGTGATATTGTCCATGATACCATGCTGAAAATGGATGTGCTTGACTTGAAAGACAAACTCATCGGTACTTTGTCCGGAGGGCAGCGACAACGCGTGATGATTGCGCGGGCGTTGGCCTCTGAACCGGAAGTGCTCATTTTGGATGAACCAAATACCGGGGTTGATGTGATTTCTCAAAAGCGTTTTTATGCCCTCTTGCGTCATCTGAATAAAGATGAGCAGATAACGATTGTGTTCGTGACTCACGATGTTGGCGTCATTGCTGATGATATTGGCAGACTCTTCAGTGTAAACGAGACACTGTTTACATGTAATAATCCCAAAGAGGCAATGAGTTGTGAAGATATGAGCAGGCTGTATGGTATGGATGCCCACCTGATTCGCAATCACCACCACCATTAAGGCAGAAGAATGGAGATTTTTGAATATGACTTTATGCAGCGTGCGTTCATTGCCGGGGTAATTATTGCCATTATTGCATCCGTTGGAGGCTCTTTTGTTGTTTTGAAGCGTTATTCGCTTATTGCCGAAACATTGGCACACTCGGCGCTCGTTGGCGTTGCTATTGGTTTGGTTTCGGGGGTATCACCCATCGGGGTGGCGGTGGCGGTGGCGCTTGTCAGTGCCTGGGGTATTGAATATTTGCGCTCTTATTTCAATATCTACTCCGACTCCATTTTAGCTATTTTTCTTTCGGGCTCTTTGGCATTGGCCATTCTGATTGTATCGATGGCGGGGGCGTTTAATACCTCACTGTTTGGCTACCTGTTTGGCTCGATTCTTTCGGTGAGCAGTGAAGAGTTGTGGGTGATGGGCGGTACCGGTACCGTAGCGTTGCTGCTGCTGCTTGGATTTTATAAAGAGTTCTACTTTATTGCATTTGATGAGGAAGTCGCACAGGTTAGCGGCATTAAGGTTGTCTTTTTTAATTTTTTGCTTATTACCGTTGTCGCTGTTATTATTGCGCTCTCCATTCGCGTGGTAGGCACACTGCTTATTGGTGCGCTAATGGTTATTCCTACGGTTTCGGCATTGCAGTATAAAAAAGGATTTGCTACGACGATTTGGCTTGCACTTTGCTTTTCTCTTGTAGCCGTAATTGTGGGTATGCTTCTCTCATATTATTTTGCTTTGCCAAGCGGTGCCATTATTGTCATGTGTATTCTGCTCATCTTTGTTATTTCGTTGTTGCTGAATCGGACACAATGAGAGTACGTGCAGAGTTCTCACGTTCGGCCGAATCGTATGAACACTATAGCATTATTCAACAGCGTGTTGCCAATAAACTGGTGCGTTCGATCACCGACATGCCTCAAAAAATTCTTGACATCGGCTGTGGCAGCGGTACCGTTTTTAAAGCGATAGATTGGGAGCTAGAGCACTTTAGAGCGCTTGACTTTTCAGAATCCATGCTCTCAAACCATCCTGCATCAGAATGTGTCACATGTCAGTTGGCAGACTTTAATGATATCAAGACACTTGAAGCAATAGAGGGTGATTTTGATCGAATTATCTCGGCATCAGCCCTGCAGTGGGCCACAAACTTAGATACGGTTTTTGCCTCTATTGCCGCATTAAAAGCACCTGTTTCATTGGCAATATTTACATGCAATACGTTTCAAAGTCTTTATGAATGTGCAAAACTAAAACCGATTTTACGATGTTCGGATGAGGTTGTCACCTTAGCAAAAAAATATTTTGATGCGCACTATGAAGTTGTGACGTATACCTTGGAGTTTGAGTCATCTCGCGAGATGTTTCGTTACATTAAAAAAAGTGGTGTGAGCGGAGGAAGACGCGTGCTGAGCTATAAACAGACAAAACGGCTAATGCAAGAATATGCACACAATTACTTAGAGTTTGAAGTTCTTTTTATTTGCAGTTGAGCCGTTGTTCTTTTTCTATGGTGTAGAGTGCATAGCGTATGCTTTTAAAGCGCTCGGAGAGTGCCGGGTCAATCAGCTTGTAAAGCTCTTCTAGGACGCGGGAAGACTCCTGCGCACGTTTGTAGTTGGCAATAACAATACTCTCAAGTGTGGTACGGTTCATTTCGCTTTTTGTACTTTGGCGCAGTACATCATTGCTGCTGTCGCGGGAGTGAAGCAGTACTGCCGTATCATCAATATTGCTTTGATGCCGCAGTGTTTTTAACGTGGAAGCAATGTTTTGATTGTTGTAAGAGTAGCGGGCAATGTCTTCAATGACACGAATGCCCTCTTTAAGGCGGTTGAGATTGGCATCTACCACCCGAAGCAGTTCGGGCGGCAGATCTTTAGTCGTTATTGTTTCCAAAGATACAAAAGAGCTGCAAGAGTGCCGTAAATATATTTAAGAAATCTAAGTAAAGCGCAATAGCACCGTCAATAGCAGTTTCATAAGCACCGCGAATAATGTTTTGCGTGTCATAGACTACCAAGATACTAAAAAGCATAACAATAGCCGCTTGAATCAGTACATGGAAAATCGGACTTTGCAATAAGAATATATTCAACAAAGATCCAACGATGACAACAACGACTGCAATCATTAGCGGTTTCCCGTAACCGGTAAAGTCTTTTGTGGTTTTAATGGCAAAAAGACTCATCCCTCCAAAGATAACAGCAGTCATGGCAAATGCATTGCCGATAATCATCCCGCCGCCTTCCATTGCCAAGGTCATAGCCAACAGCGGAGCAAGCGTAATACCCGTCATAAAGGTAAAAGCAAACATTACCGCCAAGTTAATACCGGGTTTGTGTTTTACAAAGTGTAAGCCTATGAGCAATGCAATCTCTATTGCGAAAAGTATCCAAAACACCGAACGTATTGATTCGGCCATTGGAACACCGACATACGCACCCACAGCACCAGCCATCATTGAGGCGGCGAATAGCTTGTAGGTCTCTTTTACAAATGCAACCGTTTGAGATTCTGAACGCACGCTTCCATACTGGACATGCTCACTCTCTCGGGCATAATCACGATCATATAATCCCATTATCTATCCTTTTGTTTTTAGGTTTCTATTTGTTGTATGGTAGAACTATAAATTTATATAATGAATGAAGAGTAAATGCAAACTTAGGTAAATATTTACTATTGAAGTTAACATTTTTTCCCAATGAAAAAGAAATTCCAAAATTCTTCCAAGAAACCCTTGACAAAGGGTGATGATTTTTCTATAATTCCCGTCCACAAACGAGATGGCTTTAGAGTAATAAAGCGGTTGAGAGAAGTTTGCGATCATTGACAACTAAGCAAGTTTGACTGATGGAGCGATTCATAAACAGTTGGACT
>JAJRVF010000166.1 GCA_024277395.1 Campylobacterales bacterium | reverse complement strand
TTTTGAAGTTCATGCAGCACACTGCTCATTTTAATAGAGAGCTCGACAATGGCTTTGGCCTCGGTTGCATTGTCATAGGTATGCCATGCATCATAGGAGATCTTTGCCGCAAAGGTCAACACTACGGTAAGAACAACGATGCTTAAAAACCTTAATTTTCCTCGAATTGTCATATTCTTCATTAAAATTCTCCTGAAATATACAATAAAAAACATATTATAGCAGTATTTTTTCAAAAAATGTCAATATTTCGTCATAAAATGTCAGCATTTTTATAATAAGGTTATAATTGTCTTAAAAAAGTAACAAAATGCAGACAGTTATGACGGCAATAGAGCCGATGTCACTGCTTTTAGGACTGCTCTGCGGAGCACTTGTATTTGGAATAGGTGTCTATATATTGACGATACGTCAGTGCAATCGTGAAGGCCGCCGCATTGTTGCCAGTGTGCAGCAGCGTTTTCATGAGTTGAATCAACACTATGCCACTGCCCAAGAACGTATTGCAGTACTTCAGAACGATATTCGAGATTATACACGACAGCTGCACGACGCCCACGGCAGTATAGTACAGCTTCAAACGCTTTTAGATAAAGAGCGGGAGCTCTCTGAAGAGAAACTGGTACTCTTGCATGATGCCAAAGAGCAGATGAGAGTGGAGTTTCAAACACTCTCACAGCAGATTGCCCAGACGCAGCGGCAAAAATTTGTGATAGAAAGCAGTGAGCAGCTTCATGGTGTCATTGCACCATTTAAAGAGCAGATTGAGCAGTTTCAAAAGCAGATTCACCGGACGTACAAAGATGAGGCCAAAGAGCGATCGATGCTGCAGCGAGAATTGTACCACTTAAAAGAGCTGAACCAAACACTCTCAAATGAGGCACATGGACTCACAAAGGCACTCAAAGGTGATAGTAAACAGCAGGGTATTTGGGGTGAGATGGTTTTGGAAAAGGTGCTGGAGGCTTCGGGATTGCGATGCGGACATGAATATGAGCGTGAGGTTCTGCTTCGCAGCAAGGCAGATGCCAAGCAGTATCGGCCCGATGTCATTGTGCACCTGCCTAATGCACGGGAGGTGGTTGTAGATGCCAAGACATCGCTTCGGGCTTATGAGTGTTACGTGAATGCGGAAGAGGCAGACAAGCGAGCATATTTACTGCAGCATGTGGAGGCACTCTATTTACATGTAAAACAGTTAAGCCAAAAAGACTACACCAAACTCGAAGGGGTGCATACCGTAGATTTCGTATTAATGTTTATACCGATGGAGAGTGCCCTAATTGCGGCGATGGAGTATGATGGAACGCTCTACGAGCGTGCGTACAAAAAAAATATTTTGCTGGTGAGTCCTTCTACACTAATGATAGCATTGCGTGCCATTGAGAGCAGCTGGCAATATGAGCGCAGTCAGAAGAATGCCTTAGAGATAGCACAGCGTGCCGGAATACTTTATGATAAATTTGTAGGATTTGTTCAGGATATGGAGAAAATCTCAGAGCATCTTGCGCTGGTGGAGAGGAGCTACGCCAATGCATACAATAAACTTCATGACGGAAAAGGAAGTCTGACATCACAACTGCATAAACTAAAAAAGATGGGTGCGTCAACGTCTAAAACACTGCCCGACAACATTTTAAAAAATATAGGAGAGCAGTGATGATATTTCAACGAATTATAAAAGAGCCGTTGGTACAGTTTTTGGCAATTGCGCTCATTGTCTATTGGTTTCAAGGGGTACTGGGTTCTGGTGAAGCACAACAACGAACCATGAGCCTGTCCGCTGAAGAGATGCTGCAAATCAAAGCAGTATGGAGTGAGCGTTTGGAACGAGAGCTGCGCAGTACCGAGCTTGATGCTGCTATGAGAAAACAGCTTCATGACAACATGCTGTTTGAAGAGGCACTGCATTTAGGACTGCACAGAGAAGACAAAGCTATATATGAGACGTTGGTACGGCGAGTCAAACAACTGTTGCAAACACCCACACTGCCTCATAAAATAGAGGATGATCTTTTGTATCGTTATTACCAAGAGCATTTGGATAATTACCGTCAAAAAGCGCTTACTTCCTTTGTTCATGTGTTTGTGTCTATTGAGCATCGCCATCCTTTCAAGCTGGCCAATGCTATTTTAGAGCTGCTTGAAGCGGGAAATGTGTCAGACCATGATATTAGCCGGTTTGGCGACAAGATTGTTTCGAACGATACGGGTGAAGCAACACAACAGCGTATTGAAACGGAATTTGGAAAAAGCTTTTATACCGAACTCTCCCGTTTAAAAATAGGAGTGTGGAGTGGTCCGCTTATTTCCAATGCGGGCATTCATCTTGTAAAAGTTAAATCACGACACGGGGGTGAGGTGATACCGTATGAGACGATTAAAGATATTGTTGTAAGTGATTATATCGATGATATAAAGCGTCAACATTATCAAAAAAAACTGTGGCATATCAGAGCGCAGCATGGTATTCTTAAAGAGCCGGAATGAGCGTTAAGACGTTTTTGTTTTGTCTATGGATTGCCTGTTTTTCTTCATTGGCCGCCCATCAAAGTGCATTTTCGTATTTGGAACTGACTGAAAATCCGGATGGTACCATTACGGTCATTTTTAAAAAGCCGCTGCAAGACAGAGATGTTACCGATCTGCATATTGAATTTTCGCGGCACTGTTATGATGTTATACCGCAAAAGCAGAGTGAAACGGATGGCTACCTGGTGACGCAACAAAGAATAGTGTGTCACCATACAACATTGGTAGGTTCTAGTATCTGGATTCGTAATCTACTTCAAAATGACGTTGGAGTGATTTTTAAATATGAGACTCAGGAGCATCAGGTTCAAAACAGACTTATCAGTGCCGATGAACCCTATGTTCTTATTGGAAAGAATCAAACATTTTGGAACAATGCTTTTGACTATTTATGGCTTGGTATCGAGCATATATTAATTGGTTTTGATCATCTTATGTTTGTTTTTGTTCTTATTCTTTTGGTTCATAGTGTGTCGCGTCTTATTCAGACCATTACAGCATTTACTGTAGCGCATTCGATCACACTGGGATTGGCAACATTGGGCATTGTTAGCGTTTCAGTATCTTACATTGAAGCAATGATAGCATTGAGTATTGTTTTTGTAGCGCGCGAACTATTGGTTAATTTACATGTAAAAACATTGGCACGTTCGTACCCTTGGGCAATAGCATTTCTTTTTGGTTTGCTTCACGGTTTTGGTTTTGCCAGTGTGTTATCGCAGATCGGTTTGGATTCGGAACATCTTTGGAGTACTTTGCTCTTTTTTAATTTGGGGGTCGAATTGGGACAATTGCTCTTCATTGCAGCTGTGCTGCTGGTGTTTGCAATATTGAAAAAAACAGTACCCGCACAGGTGGAGCGTATAAAGCATATTGCTGTGTATGCAGTAGGCATCATCGCTTCCTATTGGTTCATACAACGATTACTCATCTAAATCAGTATAGCTGCTAATACGCCTGATCTCCCGAGAGGTCCACTTTCCGTAATGAAACCAGCCAATAGTATGAATATTGTGCAAGTTGGTAAAAATCTGTTTGTAGATTTGAGGATCCCAGTTGGTATCAAACACCGGAATAATATCTTTATGGGGAACTTTTTGGCGAATCAGCGGAAGGATGGCATCGGAACGTTTTCCGTAGATCCACTCAACGGGATAATTCCAGTCATCATAATAGCACATAGGAGAGATGCTGTCAATGCTGCCGGCGAATCGTCGTGGATCTTGAGCCAACTCTTTCCATGCGGGTGAGAGCACAAAAGCATCTAATGTGAGGGCAGGTTTGATGGCGCGGATGGTTTTTTTTACACGTTGTATGTAGGATGCAATACCGTCCATCCGGTAGTGGTTCCATTGAATACGTTTGGAGTTTTCAGTGGTAAAATCTATGGTGAGGGGATCGTACCCGAACTCTTTTTTGTAATGTTGGCGTGTGGTGTCGCTCAGATCCATATTGTAGCCATTAAACCGTATCCAATCCAAGACCACGCCGTCAATATTGTAACGGGTCACAATCTCCTTAATGATGGCGAGTTCGTACTTCTGAACATCGGGATGGAGCGGATTGACAAAATATTCTGAATTGTTTTCGGCAAAAGGAACTGTTTTGCCGTCGCGGTAAACCATCATGCGCCAAGAGGCGTTCTTTTTATAGGCGACCTGATCGTGAAACTTCGGAATCCATGCTTTAATATTAATCTTTTTGGCATGGGCCGCAGCAATGAGGTATTGTAATATATCGAACTTGGCATATCCAGCGGCCACGGGAGCAATACTGCTGGGGTAAAAGACATAACCGGAAGGAATTTCATCATCTTCATCTTGCTTAAAAGCGACAGCAACAGTGGCAATACGGTATTGTTGACACAAACTGACGAGACGATCGACATCGGCTGTTGTTTTAAGGTTGGTAACGGTACGAACAATAATTTCGTTATTGAAATATTGATTTGGATCTTTAGCGATTGCAACATTAAAAAGGGTGCAAAAAAGCAGTATTACGGTGAATATGCTATTTTTTATGATGGGTATAGCCAAACTGTGACTCCTCTCGAACCTGATTCCAATTGTTGCTAAAGTAGAGCTGGACACTCTTAATGTTTTTGTTGTCAAATTTTTTAAAGACATCTCTGTTGGTCGGTTTGTCTGTGTGGTAGACCTGTATATACTGTGCATGATGACATACTTCAATGCATTCCGCATCTACCCCTAAAGAGTCGGCTATTTTATGGGTTCCTATGGGAGGTGGGTTTTGTTTTCTTTTATTTTTGTGCTGTTTGAATTTATGCTGATTATAGTAACCCCAAAATACAATGAGAATGGAGGTGGACAGAATAATACTGCCGCCGAAAACCAAAAAGTTTTTCAAGGTTGCGGCAAGTTGTTCGATCTCACCAATGCTGTTGTAGTAGAAAAAGATATTAATTTGAAACAGTTTCCACAAGATAATGCCAAACAGGGGATACATAATGTAAAACCATATACCCCAGAGAGACAAGGTGATGAAGATATCTCTGTAAACCATAATCAAGGAGCGTCGGTTTTGAATGTAGTAGTGGCTTTTATTTCGCTTTAGATACATTAAATTCCCCTGTCCGGACTTTCCCAAACGGCACGTTTGCCTTTTTTACGCCGAATGGCTTTAATGGCTCCTGCAACCGATGTCGCGGCAATAATAATCCAGTAGACAATGGGGTACCAGATTAACCAGAAATAGTATTTATAGAGTCCCTCTTCATAGCGTGAACTAATATAAAAACTGACAAAAAACTGTAGCATAAACGTTAACCCAAGCATAATACCATAGACAGAGGCATTGTTAAATCCCAATGGAAAATTGGCGGCAAGTCCCAGTAGCCACAACAGAATCACTATAACAATAGCAAAAGACCATAAAACACTGACAAGGTATTCAAAATAGATCGGCCACATGCGCCGCTGCTCTTTGAAATGAAAAATTCCAGGATATCGAAGCAACACCTCAACACCGCCCTGTGCCCAGCGAAGACGCTGTTTCCATAGGCCTGAAAGTGTTTCAGGCATCAAGATCCAGCACATGGCATGGGGCTCAAATTTAATATCCCAATGGCGTATCTGAAGGCGCCAACAGATATCTATATCTTCGGTGATCATATCGGTACTCCAGTATCCAACGTCATGGACAGCCGATTTTCGAAAGGCGGTAACAACACCCGAAACGGCAAAGATTTTACCGTAAATACTCTGTGCACGTTTGATGAGACCAATAATAGCCGAGAACTCTCCGGTCTGCAGTTTTCCTAAAATAGTGGAGCGGTTTCGTATTTTCGGCTTGCCGGTGACGGCACCGACACGCGGATTGTTTAAAAAATGCTGCATCATCCACACTACGGCATCGGGTTCTAAGATGGCATCGGCATCAATGCAGATAAGATACTCTCCTTTAGCTACCATGGCTGCCATGTTCAGTCCGGTTGCTTTCCCTTGGTTGGTTACAAAGTCTACGACACGAAGACGCTCATTTCCTTCCATGAGAGAGAGCAGTACATCGGCAGTATTGTCTTTGCTGCCGTCATTAATGGCAATAATCTCATAATGGGGATAATTGAGGTGATTTAAGTGGTCAATTATCTCAATAACATTATCGGATTCATTGTAGCAGGGAATCAGAATTGACACCATAGGGTATGTGCTCAGGGTGGGTGTTTGATCGGACTGCAGTGCTTTACGTTCCCACTTGAAATAGTAGTAAACGGCACCTGTCATCCAGACATAGGCGGCAAAGAGCGGGTAGAAATAGATAAAGTTTGACAGTGTATCGGCGATGGCCACAATGCCATGCTGCAATAATGATGTGACAGGTTCAATCATAAATTTAGCTCGCTATTCAAAAGGATTGCTTTTAGATGAGAAGATTGTGAGAATATCTTTTGGAACAGAAGGTTCACTAATATAGCGGTTGCTTTCGTAACCAAGATTCATGGCGTTATTGAGAATAAGCTCCAGCATAAAATCTGCTATAACTTTCTGGGAATAATCATTCTCTTTAAATTTAAATGTTGTTTTTTTCAAAGCATACGGAGATATGTTAAGTGTATCTACAAGATGAAGCAACTGCTTTTTGGAGTGGAGTTCTCTTTTGGTGTCAAGTGTGATGTAATCAAAATAATTCAGAAGTTCTGCATAATGATCTCGCTGCGTTGCCAATGGTGCATCGGCTTGAATCATAAGTGATGTCTGATATTTTCGTGTGAAATATTTAATGCTCTGTTTTAACTCTTTGATAAAGTGAACAACGGTGCTGGCCTGATAGGTGTTAGCAGCGGTATTGTCAAAGAGAATACCTTGAAAAAAACTATGTTTTGCCATAGCATAGTAGATGTTTTTGATGCGTTTTGTGTCTTCTGCTTTATGAAGAGAGAGTGTTGTGCCGTTAATTTGAAAAGCAGAAAGCGGCATCCATGCATGAACAAAGGTAACGTTGGCCCTTCGCTTGATTTGCCATAACAGACGTCCTAAAATATCTGCACGCACCGGTAGCTCGTTGTTGGGAAAATAGAGCATATCAGCCAAGCCGTCATTATCGGTATCGGCGTAAGCTTTAATGAAAACCGAAGAGGCGTTGAATTTTCGAATTTTTTCAATTAAGAGTCCCAGATTTTTCTCCATAATTTTAGGATCACTGTCATAAATAATATTAGGATCAATATAGAGCGCCCGCTGAGGATCGGGAGCATAATTTTTAAGACCCCAGAAAAACGTGTTGAAGTCAATATTGTTACTGATGAGGACTCTTTTAAGGGCAGGGAGGTCGTCGGGGGTATTGGCACCGTTATCCAGCGTAGCAGTAATGTGCATACCATACTTGGCAGCCAACTCCTGCACAATAAAATTATAGGCTCCAAAGGGCCATAGCATGACACGCGGTCTGACTCCGGTATGTTTAAAAATAGTGTCGCTGGAACGCTTGATGTCTGCTTCAACCCGTTTTATATAGGTTGCTTCATCTTCATACTGCTGCGTTGTTTTATCGTAAATCAATGTACTGTAAAACGGGCGCGTATTGCCTTGAGGGTTTGAAAGGGTTCCGAAGTGACCGTTATAGCTGTGGGAGGCAATCTCAATCAGTCCGGAGTCCATCATCTCTTTGATCTGTTCCCAGGTTAAAAGAATGTTTCTGGATTTTGTGACTTTGCCGTAAGTAAAGCTTTTGTCATAAGGGGTCTCTTGCCATTTTCCGACCAAGCCATACACGGCAGGATAGTTGTAGAGCTTAAGGAGAGGATAGATACGGGTATAAAAACTGCTGTAGCCGTCATCGAACGTCAGCAGTATGGAGTGAGGGGGCAATGGTTGCTTCCCCTCTTTGGCTTTGATGATATCATCAATGCTGATCACCGTATAGCCATTCTCTTTCAGCCATTTAAAATGTGAAATCAGCTGATCAGTCGTAATGTTCATAATGCTGGGATCGGTAATGGTATCGACCACATTATGATAACACAGTGTCTGAAAGGTATTGGTTTTGGGTGCTGTTTGTGCCGATGTGACAGATGCCGTCATAAGCCATAAAAGGATCAGAAAATATCTCACTTAAAATCTCCCGTCTAAATTGAGCATAAACTCATTTTTGTACTCAATATTGCCATCATATGAAGAACGCTTGCGAAGGTATCCGAAGTCAAAACCGAAACGGTCGTTAAGACGCCACTCCTGTGTGATCGAGAAGGCTCCGGTAGTATTGGCACCGTACTCTTTTTCCCAGTGCGTTCCAAGCTCTACGCCTAGGATTTGTTTGATGCTAAAGTCATAGAACTTATAAAGAATCCAGCTGTTTTTTGCTTCAAGACTCGCATAAGCATCTTGGTCGGGGTTGTAGTAGGGCATACCTGCTTTAGAGTTTGATGTGGCTCCGGCATAGAGATAAGCATGGAGCCTGTAGTACGGACCCTCAACAACATTTTGAAAATGGCGAAGCCCTACTGCATAGCGAATGTTGCCGTCAGTAAAATCAAGATGTTCAACACTCAATGCACTCTCTTGCGCATCACTTTTTCGGTATGTGAGTGATGCAAAAGAGCGATTGGTACGTGTTCCATGAACAATCCCCCGCAGCGGCGTGTGGGGTGAGAAGAGTTCGTAGCCGCCGCTTAAGGTAAAGTAGTCGTTAATATGGTAGTTCAGGTAAAATGAGGGAGCAAACCGTTTAAGATAATTGGCGTTATAGCCAAAAACAATGTTGGCATCAAAGGGTTTGCTGGTATATGAAATGCCTGCTCCGTAACGGTTGTTTTGCAGTTTGGCACCATAGAGTTTTTCATAAGAGCGTCGCGCCTCTACTATAATACGATAATGGTGGTTGAGAAGAGGAGAGTAGATGCGTGAAAATAAAGAGTATCCTGAAGAGCTCCCCGCATTGGATTGGGTTGGTGTGTCTCCAAAACGGCTTTGAATGTCTATGCCTCCCCGGGTAATCGCATCATACGTTTTCTGAAGTTCTTGCAGCGCTTTGTTGTTTTGGGGGTGCTCTTGTGAGAGCTGTGTGAAAGAGTCCTGTGCTGCAGCATATTGACGCTGCATTAGTTCAGTTAGCAGTATACCCTCTTTGGCGCTGAAGCTTTCTGGGTCTCGATATTTTATGATGGTGTAGTGCTGACGGGCTTTGTCGTACCAGCCGCGGTAATAATAGAGCTTGGCCAATGTGTCCCGCAGCCAGTTGTTAGCGGGTGCTTTGGCAACCAATGCTTCGAGCTTTTCTTGCGCCGCATTCATGTAGCCGGCATACTCCAAAGAGAGAATCTGTAAAATGGTTGCTTCAAGTTTTCTTGGATTGGTCATTTTATACAGATGTTGTCGATCCCAAATATTGGGGGGTTCGGCATGGTCGATCTGTTGGGCAAATGCCAAGGCGTTATGCATATCATAGGCATCGCTGTAGGCATAGAACAGCAGAACTTTGGCTTTAAAATTATTGGGATCTTGATGTAAGGCTTTTTGGAGCAATACTTGTGCTTTTTTGGGGTTTTTGTGGTTTAAATGTGCCTCAGCTACTGCTGTGAGTGCATATGACGGAAAGTTCAGTCCTTCGGCAGCATAGGTGTTGTACAGTAAAATGGCTGCTCGTGTACGACCTAAAGCAGTCAGTACCGCTGTTTTGTCAAAAATACTATTTTGTACCAGTTTCAGCGTTAGTGTCTTGTCGCTGTTGAGGTCATATGCCAGCAGATTACGATTAATCTTATGGAGTGCATCTAAAAGCAACGGTCTGTCGCTGTTGAGGTAGTATCCTTTGAGTGCCCAGCGTAATTTAAAGGCGGCCTCGTCCGATCGTATCGCTGCGCGCGTACTTTCGTCAAAAAGTGTTGGATTGCTGTCGGTATAGTATTGTGCTCTAAAAGGCATTTTAAGTTTTCTCAGAACACCGATGAGGTTAATCAGACTCTTTTTGCGCATTTGAGTACGTGTAATGAGTTGCTGATAGATTCTTAAGGCTTCAAAATAGTTTTGGTTGTATTCGTAGGCAGTTGCAATATTGTAGAGTATGTCATCTCTGTTTGCAAAGTGTTTTTGTGCACGCTCCAAGACGAGGTTGGCGTGGGCTGTTTTTTTGTTATCATAGAGCGAGAGTGCCAGCCCAATGTGAAATTGAGGATTGTCGGGAAATCGTTTGATACCCAAACTGTAAAATGCGGTTGCAACACTGAATTTTTTAAGATTTCGTGCCGATTTGGCAAGATTTTGCAATACAAAATGTGGCGCATCGCGAAGTGCAATTTTTTCCTTTAACGCTAAGGCTTCAGCATCTTTATTTCCCCAGCCCAAGACAGTAATATAGTCATAAAGCAGTCGGGTATTTTTGGGATGCTGTTGACGGAGTGTTTGCAATTCGTTTAAAGAGCGATCAATATCTCCTTCTCGTGCCCATGCAATGGCATAATCATAATTGAGTTTTTCTGCAAAAAGTGTTGTTGATGTCACACAAAGAAGGAGAATGAATAGATACGCTGCAGGCAAGACAAAATATTGTTGATACATCAATAACCTTAAAATTGCAATGTTAGTGTTGGCGAACAAAAAAGATATCCGATGGTTTGGACGCATGGTCCTTACTGGAACTTTTCTGTGTGTCATTTGAGACAAGCTGTTTCTTTAAGTGATGATATTTGCGATAGTACCGTAAAAAACAAAGCAGCAAAATAAGGGTTAGTACACTAATACCGATAAGCAGATAATCCAGTCGTAAAAAACCAGATAGCATCGGCGGCTCTTTTTTGCTGCTTGTGATGCTTTGTGTTGAAGGTATTTGCTGTGTCACGGCAGAGGGGTGTACGACATCAGTTTCAGCAATGACAGGTTGTTCATTGGTTTTTTTTTGTTCGGGTTCTAAAGTATTGTTTTTGACAAGACGCTGCGTCTCTTTGGCGGGCATGGAGGTTTCTGCTTGCGAAAAAGATGGCTTTTTTACAGGAGTGGGTGATGCTTTTTCAGCTATTGCAGATACCGTTTTCTCGGTGAGATTGTGTGGTTTTGGCGGCGTGTAATTATTAATAAATGCATCAGAATACGCGTGGGGCAAGAGTGCCTTGACCTCTTGAGCCTCTTTGTAGTTCTGAAGCGGCTCAATCGCGATAATATAGGATTTTCCCGAAGGTCTGGCAACAATACTAAAAAAGGATTGATTCTGTTTGGCGAGAAACTTTGCATCAAGTTTTGACTTAAAAATTCTGACAGCCTTTTCCGCATGCTCTTGTGTCGGAAATGAGGCAATAATAATTTTTTT
>JAJRVF010000165.1 GCA_024277395.1 Campylobacterales bacterium | reverse complement strand
GCGCACGAAATTGTATTGTCACATGAGAGCAGTGTCTCAAAAAAAAGCTCTTTTCCCAATGCCGCTTTTTCACTGCTCACAGATAGGTTTTCGGGTAGCGGCGTTATCGGTTCGGCAATAACAGATATAGAAACCAACAAAAATATTATATAACTTTTCATAATAGAACTTTCGGAAATTAAATAAGCTTTATTGTACTAAAACTTTATTAAAATTACATCATTATTTTTTTGAATTGGAAAGATATGTCTTTTGTATCTTAGAGCGTGATGCCAACTCTTTCATGGTAGAAGCATTGGAGTTTTGCAATGAAAAATAGTGTTCGTAGAGTTTGGTAATAGCCTGATCTACTTTTTCATTAAGCGCATTGGCAAGCATACCAATTGCATCTTCCAAGGCTTGTTCATGCTCATTTTTGGAGGTATCAACCAGCTCTTTAAATGTAGTAACTTCTTCTTTAAATATTATAATCTCTTCTTGAATATCATGTCGTTGCGCAGCCAGTGTTTCAACAAAAAAGTCCAGATTCGGAAGGGTTTGTGTTGCCTGTACCATCGTATCCATCTTTTTTGATATCAGAGCAATCTGTCCTATCAGCGATTCGCTTCGTTCTTTCAGACGTTCTAATAGTAACTCATTTTCACTCATACCCATCTCCAAGGTTTCACTTTGCGACTGTAGATGACTTACGCGTGTCTCATAGCTGCTAAAGAGTCGTTGTAATTCCAAACTTGCCTGCTCCACCATTTTATCTGCTTTGGCAGTATGCATATTTTTTATATCTCTCAGCGCCTTATTTATCGTATTAATATCTGCATGGAGTGTTTGATGCGTACTTTTGTAATATTCGAGTGCCTCTTTAATTTGATTGAAGTGATCTTGTTCAGCAATGCGAAGTATCTCTATATGACGATGAATGATGGCATCAAATTCCGGCATTTTTGTCTTTGTAAATTCTTCAAAGCCTTGCATACTTTTATTGTATCGTTTCATATTCTCTTCAAATATCTTCATAAAAATTTCTTGATTTTGTCGTACCTCTTTCAGTACGGCCACATCTTCTTTAAATGCTTTTTTGAGATGCTCTGTGTCCGTATCGCTATGGATATTATCAAGATGATATTCGCGTTCGTTCAGCGCCAAAATGTCTTGCTTAATCTCATCAATGTCTCTTAAAACCTGTGTTTTCAGCTCTTCTTGCTGCAAGGTTCTGCTGCTGTGTTGTGTTTGGTTGAGAATATTTAAGATGAGATAGAGTACCAGACTGATCAATAGCGGCAACAGGGCTTCACGCAATACTAAGAAAAATTCTCCCTGCGAATCCATCATAAGATGCAACAATGTTCCCAATACTCCCAGAATGAGTACAAGCGGTGCATAGTTTATTTTAGAAACTTGTTTAAATACCGCAAACTGTCGTAAAAAAAGCAGTGCCATCAGAGCAATAACTACCATGTTTTCAACATCAAACATACACATAACTCCTGCACTTTTCTTTATTGCTTCATTACTGCCTTGTTAAGTAATTCATACTGCATTGTATCATAACTGTAAATATCATCTCGAAACTGTATAGCACCATCATGATTGACCCAAGAGGTCAAATAGATGACATGTATCGGGATTTTAGTTTCCAAACCTATTTTAGTCTTGTTGCTCTGCTTTAAAAGTTCCTGCACTTCACCATAACTAATATTATTATCTATTTTAGCAATGGACTGCAATAGCGCATCAGGCTTTGAAACACGAATACAACCGTGAGAAAAGGCGCGTTGCCGGTACCTGAAATAGCGTTTTGCAGAGGTATCATGAATATAGACGGAATATTTGTTGGGGAACATAAACTTAACACGACCCAGCGGGTTTATATTGCTAGGAATTTGAATAAAACGCATCGGAATTTCAAAATTTTCCTCCTCATTCTCCCGCTCCAGATAAACACTCCAGTCAATGGTAGCAAAGTCATAATAGGGGGAGCTCTCATTCCAGTCGGCATGCATTCGCATCCCTTGAGCTACCAAAGCATACGGATCTTTAACCAGCTTGGGCACCAGTTCTCGTTTAACAATACTTTGAGGCACTCTCCAGTAGGGGTTGAGAACAACTGACGACATCTTGTTGCTAAAAACCGGTGTAGGGTGCCGCTTTTCTCCGACAACAATGGGCATCTCCAAAGAGACATTACCCTCATCAATCATGAAAAGTTTGTAATCGGCAATATTCACCAACACATAACGCTTGCCCAAAGTTCGAGGAAGCCACCGCATACGCTCCAAATTTAATCGAATCGTAGCAATTTTTTTCTCTACGGTAATATTAAGATGCTTTCGCGTGTCAGGGCCGACCACGCCATCAACCACCAGCCCGTGATTGCGCTGAAATGCCTTTACCGCCTCTTTCAAATTGACATCAAAATATTCCTCGGAACAGCTTGTATTGCTATCGTGATGAAAACACTCGGTACTATTGAGTTCACCGCTTTGAACTAAACGCTCACGCAGCAATAGCACCATTGGATCTGTATCACCTTCAGAAAGTTTTTGAAACTCAGGCAGCTGTATATAGCCGCCGTCTTTGGCAATTTGTTCATAATGACGCAATGCTTTTTCCAACTCTTTAGCCATAGGGTATGTATAGTTTACGGAATCAATAGCACTGTAGATATCATTGTTTTTCAGTGCTTTATAAAGCAGTTTGATACGATTTTTATAAACACCGTAACGATCCCAACTTGCCAAAATTTTCTTCTCTTTTTCCAATGCTTCAAGCTTTAACTGAAACTCTTTCCAGTCAATCGAACCCGATGCCACCCGTTTCATATACGCATCATAAATACCCGTGATCGTCCCGTCAAGCCGCATCACCGTCTCACCGTTCATAGGGGAAACGCTCTCTAATGTGCTAATAGCAACCATAAGATCATCAAGTCCAAAAAACGCATGAGATGCCGGTTCTAAAACCGGATCTTTCTCAACGGCGTTTATTAGTTCTACAGCAACAGGTTTGATTCCATCTTCATCGAACCAAAACGGTCGATACGCGTTCTTTTTATAGTAATTTCGCAACCCTCCATTACTTAAAAACCTTGAAAGGGAATGCGGCTGTTGCAGCAAGCTCTTCATCACTGTCGACATCTCTTTTTCAAAACTCTCGTAGGCTGCATTCTCTTCATTGTTTGCTGCTGAGAGTACCAGCGAACAGATTATGATATGTAAAAATATACCGACAAGTTTACGCATGAACAATATCTACAACCTCGCAAGGGTGATCCGCTCTATGGCGACCTTCTCCGTCGCGTGAAAATCCCCATGTCGCAAAAATAGAGCAGATATTGGCATGACGGACACTTTGCATATCTTTTGAGTTATCCCCCACCATCCAGACATAATCTCGGTTTGGTTTAAAACGGTAACGCTCTAAAATATACTCCAGCATCTGCTTGTCGGGCTTGGGGCGTTCTACCATATCTGCACCGACAATATGGT
>JAJRVF010000164.1 GCA_024277395.1 Campylobacterales bacterium | reverse complement strand
GCCTCTCATCGCTGATAATACTGCAGGTTTCACTTGTGGGAATGTAGGTCGCTGCCTAGTTTTTGGATTCTTCTTTATTATTTACTCTTACTGCGACTTTTATACACTCTTGTCTTTTTACAGTTTTTTACATGTATTTTTTGTGGTATGCTTTTTACATGTATTTTTTTCTAAAGTATTGTTATGATTATTAATCCAAAATTATCTGATGGGTGGCTTGAGGTGCTATCAGAAGAATTTAAAAAACCTTATTTTTTCTCTTTAAAAAAGTTTTTATTGGAGGAAAAACGCCATTATAAGATCTACCCTAAAGGCAGTGATATATTTTCAGCATTTAATATGACGGCTTTTAATGATATTAAGGTGGTTATTTTGGGGCAGGATCCTTATCACGGAGAGAGACAGGCACATGGGCTCTGTTTCTCGGTTCAAGATGGTGTGCTGCATCCTCCTTCTTTGAAAAATATTTTTAAAGAGTTGCATGATGATATAGGTTGTGAGATACCCGAGAGTGGAATGTTGACTCACTGGGCAGAGGAAGGAGTGTTTTTGATAAACGCCGTTCTTACAGTACGTGCCTCACAGGCAAATTCCCATCGAGGTCGTGGATGGGAGTATTTTACTGATGCTGTTATTAAAAAAATCAGTGATGAGAAAAAGCATGTGGTTTTCATTTTGTGGGGGCGTCCTGCACAGATGAAAGAATCATTAATCGATTCAGATAAACATTTGATTTTAAAAGCGCCACACCCCTCTCCACTCTCGTCGTTTCGAGGTTTTTTTGGTTCAAAACCTTTTTCTAAAGCTAATGCTTATCTTGAGCTGCATGGAGTGAAACCTATTCATTGGTGTCTCTAACTTTAAAATCTGCGTAAATGGGCAGGTGATCAGAATATCCTTTTCCGGTATGATGCCTCGGATAGGATTGACTTCGTTGCCAGCGATAGGGTTTATTGCGTTTTAAAATATATTTTGGATCAAATCGTGAAAAACTTTGGGGTATATAGTCCAATCCTTTTGCATCATACAGTCCTTTGGTAATAATAATGCTGTCAAGAGCCTCTTTTGATGCTTTGTATTGATGCGTCCAACGTTGATTTTTTTCAATGTCATACCAGAGATTAAAGCTACAGTCTCGACATGTCAATAGGTCTTTGGGTGTAACGGCTTTATGATGAAGCGTTGTTTTTAAAATATGATTAATACCGGTGATACCTTTGGTATTATTATGTTTACGGCTTTTTTTAAAGGTTAAATACTCTTCATAATGACTGTTAAAATCTCCCAAGAGAATAATATTCTTTTCGTGTCCTAGTTGGAGTAGGCGTTTTTGCAATACCTTTGCTGATACAATACGTCTGCTTTCAGGAGCACTTTTTGCTTTCCAATGGTTAGAGAAGAGGTAAAGGTGTTGCGAACCGATTTTTATTTTTGTTTCTAAAATATTACGATACTTTCTACTGGAAGTGACCGCAAGCTCCTTGGCATAAACAATAGGATATTTTGAAAGTAGTGCTACATGAATCGAGGTCTGCTTTTTGGAGGTGATAGCACGATATGGAAAGTAGCTTCCTTGACGCTTCAGTGTTGCTTGTAACGCTTTGAGGGCACTGTGTGACTCAATCTCTTGCAGTGCAATAATATCACACTGCATTTCATGAATAACCTTGGAAATATTTGTCAACTTTTTCTTGTAGTTGGTACGATTCCAACGCCAAGAGGTATAGGGAATATACTCATGATACTCTCGACCATTTACATGTAAATCAAAGAGATTTTCGACATTATAACTTGCAATTCTCACCGGGTTTCCTCCCCATAAAGCAGCACAAAAAAATACTATAAAGAATATATTATGCATCAATACCATTTAAACGCAGTAGATTGCTGATATCAGGTTCTCGTTGCAGTAATTTTTGAAAGAGAGTGCTCATACTTTCACTCCCGCCGCAAGAGAGAATAATCTCACGATAGCGTTGCGCAGTCGGTGCATTAAAAATACCTTCATCGACAATAGTGAAAAAGGTATCGGCACTGAGAACTTCCGCCCACTTGTAGCTATAGTATCCCGCAGCATATCCTCCGGCAAAAATATGAGAAAAACCGTTTTGAAATTTATTGTAATGCGGTGGTGCAATCAGTGCGGTACGTTCACGTATGCTGTTGAGCAGTTCTTGGATCTCTTCATGTTGATACTGTTTCATGTGGAGTTGAAAGTCAAAAAGCGAGAACTCAATTTGACGTAGCAGGGAGAGTGCCGACTGAAAGTTTTTAGCACGTACAAGCTTCTCTATCATCACATCAGAGAGAATCTCATTATTTTGATAGTGGCGGGCAAACATCTGAAGCACTTGCGGTTCATAAGCAAAATTTTCCAATAGCTGTGAGGGAAACTCTACGGCATCCCACTCTACACCGTTGACTCCACTAACGCCGTTCTCCGATACATTAGAGAGAAGGTGATGCAGTGCATGACCCATCTCATGGAAGAGGGTGACCACATCATCATGACGCAGCAGTGAAGGGCTGTTGGAATGTGACGGCGGAAAGTTACAGACAATAAATGCCGAAGCTTTAATCTCGCCGCCATGCTCGTCAATACAGTGGCTTTGCCAGTTATGCATCCATGCTCCGGCACGTTTGTCTTTACGAGCTTCCAAGTCACAATACAAGCGCGAAACCAACTGTGAATTTACATGTAAATCATATGCCACGGCTTTCTCATCCCACAGGGGAATGTCAACTTTTTTAAATGTAATACCAAAGAGTTCGTTTAGAAAATCAAAAAGGCCGTTGAGGACACTCTGTTGTTCAAAATAGGGTCGATACTCTTCGGCATCAATATCATAAGAGGAGCGCTTCAGACGTTCGCTGTAGTATGTGGTATCATAGCTTTGAAGCTCATCGACATCGGCAAGTCTTTTCAGTACTTCTAGTTCCTGCTCAGCCTGTGGTATGGCGGCCTGACACAGATTCTCCAAAAAATCGATGACATCGGAGCTACATTGTGCCATTTTCGTTGCGAGGGAGTACTCACTGTAGTTTGAAAATCCTAAGAGTTGTGCCATCTCTTGACGCAGTTGCAACAGCTCATCAATAATAGCACCGTTTTCAGGAGCACGTGTGCTGTAGGCTCTATAAAGCTCTTCACGGATTTTTCGATTGGGACCATAGGTCATGTATGCAATATATGAGGGCATTTGCAAGGTAAACCGGTAGCGTGTGATACCCTCGTTCTCAAAACGTGCATGTTCAAGATCACTTGCCGGAATTCCTTTGACATCTTCGGGATCATCAATAATTTTTTCATAGGAATTGGTAGCATTAAGAAGATTTTGAGAGAAATCATTAGCTAAGGTACTTTTACGCAGGTGAATCTCCTGAAGTCTTGCTTTGATGGTAGCATCAAGATGGGCACCGCTAAGCTCAAAATTGAGAATATTCAGATCAATAACACGACGTTCTTCTTGATTGAGTGCTGCATATTCCTGTTTTTTAATCTCCTCAAAGGCCTTATAGATTTCTATATTTTGACCTATTTTGGTAGAGTGCTCGGTAATGATAGGCAATGCTTCAGCATAAACTTTTTGAGTTGCTTCAGAATTTTTAACGGCATTGATATGAGAAAGTGGTGTAAAAAACTGTGATAAATGTTCATCAAGCATCTCAAAAGGCTTGATGAAATTCCGATACGTTTTATGTTCAATATCAAGAAGGGACTTGATGATTTTTTCATGCGTTGAAGTGATTGTTTTGAGCTCATCTATGACGGTATCAAGATGAAGCTCAAAGTTTAAAAACGGGGTGGTTTGGCTCATATAAAATATCCTTGACAATAGTAAAGATATTCTAGTTAAATCTACATCATTTGCATATTAAAAAATATGTTTTCTATAAAATATGCAGATTTTGAGAGATAATAGGAGACGGACACAATGGAGGCCTCATATTATTAACAGTGTTACCACTGCTCTTGGTATTTAATATTTTTAATACGTTTTTTTTCAGAGTTAATATAGTCCATTAATTCACTTTTGCTATTGAAGATTTCAGCAATTACCCGTCTGTTTTTAATACCTTCGCTGGTGTGGTTGTCATATAGTGGTGAGCTCTCCCCAAATCCCATTGCCCGGATTTGTTGTGGATTGACACCCATCTGTTTTAGTGAATTAAGTACTTTTACGGCTCGTGCTGTTGAAAGATCGTAATTGTATTGTGCTGAGGCACTAGAACTGGTATGTCCTTCTATGACGGCATAGAGTCCTGTCTCTTTTAAAAATTTGGCAAAGTCAGCCACCTCTTGCTGTTCCGCACTGTTCATGTATGCCGTGGAAGCATTTTTAAATGCCACATTAAGATCTTTTGCCATGATACAATCTTGAGCATATACGTTACTCACGAATACTGCTGTACCTATTAACGATGAAATAAAAAGTTTTTTCAACGTCTACTCCTTAATAATATTTGTTGCTGCGAATTATAACATACAAATTATGAAAAGACATTATCGTAATTTATTGTTGTTTTATGTATTATTAGTTAATATTCTCAATTACATACACATACAGGAGAGAGTACAATGGTTAAATACATCAAGACATCTGCACTTTTAGCGGCGTTGATGATAGGAACAACAGGATGTTCTACTAAAGATATGTCGGGGGATCTTTTATCAACAAAAGAGAGTGAGATTCAGCGTTTAACGCAAGAGTTAGCGTTAGCAAAAAAAAGTCAGCAAGAGAGTGAAGCAAAACTTCAGCGTATTGCAAACAAACCGACCGAATCGGTTCAACCTGCTGCGACGAAAGCTGTAGAATCCATAGCTGTAGAACGTAACGATGTGAATGCCGTGTCAAACTCACTGGTACCGCCTAATGCAAAGGCAGGGGAGTGTTATGCCAAAGTACTTGTTCCGGCAACCTATAAGAAAGAAAAAGTAAAACAGTTGGTACAAGAAGCAAAAACCGAAATTAAAGTCATTCCTGCAACCTACAAGGTTGTTGAGAAAAAAGTAACCATACGCGAGCCACGAACGAAAATTACGACCATACCCGCAACCTATAAAACCGTAACAGAAAAAGTTATGGTAGAACCGGAGAAGACCAAGCTCGTCGTCGTTCCCGCAACCTATAAAACCGTAACAGAAAAAGTTATGGTAGAACCGGAGAAGACCAAGCTCGTCGTCGTTCCCGCAACCTATAAAACCGTAACAGAAAAAGTTATGGTAGAACCGGAGAAGACAAAAATTGCTATTGTACCGGCTACGTATAAAACCGTTAAAGAGAAGGTGCTTGTCAAAGCTGCACACACGGAATGGAAAAAAGGTCGGGGCGAAATTGAAAAAATCAGCAATAGCACCGGTGAAATCATGTGTTTGGTAGAAGTGCCTGCAGTGTATAAAACGGTTACTAAAAAAGTTTTGCTAAAAGACGCCTCTACCAAAGAGGTGAAAATTCCTGCTGTATACAAAACAGTGACCAAAAGAGTGGTAGCAACACCGGAAACAACTAAAGAGGTAAAAACTCCGGCTGTCTATAAAAATGTTAAAAAACGTATTCTTGCAACACCTGCTACGACCAAAGAGGTAAAAATACCTGCAGTGTACAAAACAGTCAAAACACGGGTATTGGTGACTCCGGCAACAAGCAAAGAAGAGACAATTCCGGGTATTTGTAAAATGGTTAAGACACGAGTGATTGATACACCGGCAAAAGAGGTAAAAACAACCATTCCTGCAGTGTATTCGACGTATGTGAAAAAAGTGCAGGTATCAGAGCCGTATTTGCGCTGGCAACCGATTTTATGTCAAACCAATACACAAAAAAATGTGATTTCAAAATTGCAGAAAAAACTTAAGGCAAAGCGGTATAAAATTTCCAAAATAAACGGTATCTATAATGCTGAAACCAAAGCGGCCGTTCAAGCGTATCAAAAAGACAACAAGCTTTCCCAAGGAGCTTTAACGCTTAAAACATTGCAATCATTGGGATTGTAAGCACTGAAAAAACGGTTTTTCCGTTTTTTTAGATACTCCACATAATAGATATTGCTACGGTTTTATGACCCGAGGCGGTAGACTTCTTATTATTCAAAGCCATATTAAAGCGATTTTTCAATATAATTCACAGATTTTCCAAGTGTTAAGCGATTGGTCAAGGAGTGTTCGATGAGTCATAAACGTATTTTAGTAAAGTTTTCCGGTGAGGCTTTAGCAGGCGATGCCGGTCATGGAATTGACACTCAAGTATTGAACTATATTTCCAAAGAGATTAAATCACTGGTGGATGCCGGTATTGAAGTGGGGCTGGTTATTGGCGGCGGCAATATTATTCGTGGTGTGACGGCAGCGCAAGATGGCATTATCCGCAGAACGGCCGGGGACTACATGGGAATGCTGGCAACCGTTATCAATGCAGTAGCTATGCAAGAAGCCTGTGAGCATGCCGGCATGAAAGTGCGGGTTCAGACGGCTATTAAAATGGAGCAGATTGCCGAACCGTATATACAACGACGCTCGGTACGTCATTTGGAGAAAGGCCGCGTGGTTATCTTTGCAGCCGGTACAGGGAATCCCTTTTTTACAACCGATACGGCAGCAACACTACGTGCGGTTGAGATTGGTGCGGAGATGATTATCAAAGCAACGAAAGTTGATGGCGTATACGACAAAGATCCCAATAAATACGGAGATGCCAAGCGTTTGGCATCACTTTCATATGATCAAGCGCTTCATGACCATATTAAAGTGATGGATGACACGTCGATTGCATTGGCAAAAGACAACCGACTACCGATTGTGGTGTGTGATATGTTTAAAGCAGGCAATTTGCTCGATATTGTCAACGGCAATCATGAGCACTGTTCCATAGTAAAATAAAGGAAAGAAATGAGATTAGAAACATTAACAGCCAAAGCGCTAGAAATTGAAGGATTAGACCGTTATCAGCTTGCTATTGCCGTAGCAAAACGGGCAGATGAATTATTGAATGGTGCTCAAAGCAAGCTTAATATCGATCTTAAAACTCTAAAAGCAGCTGACTTGGCACTGATGGAAATTGCTGAGGGCGTTATCTCAGTTAAGGGTTTTACAAAAGAATAAATTTTACAAGAGCAACAATTTGAGTACATTAAATATTGACAAAATAAAACATCTCAAAGATGTTGCTGCTGCAACCGAATATCTTTTTACATGTATTTGTAAACGTGAAGATATTCAACAGGCGCTGGATTTTTCCATGCGTGTGCATGAAGGTCAGACACGAAAAAGTGGTGAACCATATATTGTGCATCCTATTTTGGTAGCGGCCATTGTGGCTTCAATTACCGAAGACACGGCAATGATTCAAGCGGCACTGTTGCATGACGTTGTTGAAGATACTTCTGCAACCATTGAAGAAGTGAAAGCTCTTTTTGGTACTGATGTGGCTCACTTAGTAGGAGGTCTTACGAAAATTGATGCCATTCGCGGCGAAAATCTTCTTCCTTCAAGTTCCAATGAAAAGCTGGTAGCATCAGCACTCTCCTTTCGTAAAATGCTTTTGGCTTCTATTAAAGATGTTCGTGTTTTGGTGGTTAAGCTGTGTGACCGCTTGCATAACATGCTAACCCTTGATGCGCTGCCACCTGAAAAGCAGTACCGTATCTCAGAAGAGACTCTGGTTGTCCATGCTCCTATTGCGCACCGTTTAGGTATTTCATTCTTAAAAAATCTTCTTGAAGATTTAAGTTTTTCTTATCTTTTTAAAGAAGAAAAAGAGGGGATTGACCGTTACCTTGAAGAGAATTATCAGGCAATTGAAGTTAAATTGAATGATTTTCGGCATCGGGTCAATCAGCTATTAATTCAGAATGGTTTTATGGTAGAGGACTTTGAGATCTTAAGTCGTGTCAAGCACAGCTACTCCATCTATTTGAAGATGCAACGCAAGGGAATCGGCATTGATGAAATTCTTGATCTTTTAGCCATTCGTATTCTTGTAAAAAAACCTATAGATTGTTATAGTGTTTTGGG
>JAJRVF010000163.1 GCA_024277395.1 Campylobacterales bacterium | reverse complement strand
TAATATGATACGACGCCCCTTTTAAGACGGTAATATTACCAAAAAGCTCCAACACGGAACGGTTGCGGTCGTAACTGATCTTGTTGGCACTGAGATACTGATCACCGTACAATACAACAACATCATGATCGGCCATAATATGGGTCGCATTGCTCTCTATATTGCCTGCAAACACCTCTACATTCTGTGCTGCAAAGAGTGTTCCCGCAGCCCAAAATAGAAGAAGTATGAGTTTATGCATTAACAACCAGTGTCCGTGCCGTTTTATCGTGCCAGGTCTGATGCAGCGGATTCATGGTTCCCCACAAAAATCCCAGATAGAGGAACATCTCGCTAATAATTCGAAAAATACCTCGATTCAAGGCACTTAAAAATCCCGGTGTCGAGAGGGTTTCTACTTCAACAACCCGAATTTTCATCACAATCTTCCCTAGCGTTGCACCGTACTGCATTACAAAAAAGGTCTGGTAGACAATTTTTATTGCCATAAACTCCAATACAAAAGCATTGGTCAGATTAATTACATCTTCTACGCTCGCTGCAGTCGTAAAAGAGTCCCACAATACGACAATGAGCAACATTGAAAGCAGTGCCTCATCAATAAACATAGCAAACGCCCGCTTGGCAATAGGAGCAACTGCCAGCTCCTCACGCTGAAGTCTCTCTTGAATCTCCTCTTGCATCTTCTACGCCTTTTTCAGTGCCTGATAGGCAATATCGGTTCGAATTTTTTTACCGGCAAAATGGACTTGCCCGCACAGCATGTAAGCACGGTCACGTGCCTCTTCAATCGAAGTACCCAAACCGACACAGACCAGCACCCGTCCACCGCTGGCATAGAGTTTTCCATCTATCTCACGAACACCGGCATATGAAATATGCGCATGCTCTTCCAGCTCCTGATGTACAATGTCATCAACAATAATCTCTGCAGGATCCGAACTGCCGTAAGGGTAGTTACGACTTGCCATTACCACACCTACACCGTACTGCTCTTTAAATTTTACATGTAAATTACTTAAATTGTTCGTGGCAGCTTTGTAAAAGAGTTCAGAAACGGAACTTTCCATCAGCGGCATCAGAATTTCACACTCCGGATCACCGAAACGAACATTGAATTCTAATGTGATCGGCTCGCCGTTAACCACCATTAAACCAATAAAAAGCACCCCTTCAAACGGAGCCCCTTCTGCTTTCATGCCGTCGAGTGTCGGACGGATAATACGCTCTTTAACGTTATCATAAATGGCATCATTGACCAACGGTGTGGGCGCATACGCTCCCATACCTCCGGTATTGGGACCTTCGTCATTATCTAAAAGACGCTTGTGATCTTGTGCTGCAGGCAGCAAAATATAGTCACTCCCGTCACATATGGCAAACATCGACAATTCATAACCGTCGAGGAACTCTTCAATAATCACCTTTTTACCCGCATCGCCAAACGATTTTCCGCTTAACATCTGCGATACCGCCTGCTTGGCTTCATCGTGACTGTGAGCAATAATGACTCCCTTGCCCGCACACAGACCGTCAGCTTTTACCACTACCGGCGTCGGCAACGACTCAATAAATTCAAAAGCGCGTTCTATATGATCTGTCTCAATATAACGCGCCGTTGGAATACCGTACTTGGCCAAGAAGTTTTTCATATAGACTTTGGATCCTTCAAGCCGTGCTGCTGCCTGCGAGGGACCAAAGATCGTCAATCCGCGCGCTTTAAAAATATCAACAACCCCGTCCACCAAAGGGGCTTCGGGACCGACAATGGTGAGATCAATCTTCTGCTCTTGTGCAAAATCAGCCAATGCGTCATACTCTTGGATTGTCACATTGTCACCCAGGGCGGCAGTAGCACCGTTTCCCGGAGCAAAATAGAGTTTTTCAATATGACTCTCCTGTGCTAGCATGCGACCAATCGAATATTCGCGTCCGCCGCTTCCCATGACCATTATATTCATAAAACCGCTCCGTGATTATTTCTTACATGAAGTCAAGTATTCATACAAAATGCTTACCTTGTATCAATACTTAGGCTGGTTAGCCCGAGTAGCCGTTCCGCATGTTGCTTTGGTTCTCAAAGCCGAAAATAGCGAAGCGAGCACCTCATTAGGCGGCAACCTCTCAACCGAAGCCTCAAGCAAGGCCACCGACACACAAAGGTGACTACGTAATTCACTGAATGAATATGTAGAACCCCCTGTTTTGCGAGTAATCGCACTACTCAGACTGGTAAAATTATAACCATTTTTTGCTTAAAAGAGTTCTTAACTTTCAGAAGAGCTACAGGGCTCTGGCCAAATCCACGCACCCTTGAACCGATGGGGTTTTTGGCATCAGCACATCCAGACCGTGAGGCAGTGCCGAGGCTGTTGTTTTGCCGATTGCAATCACGGTATGAGAAGCTTGAAACTGCTGCTGTTGCAAAAAACACGCAACCGTTAGCGGCGAGGTAAAGATAATAACAGCATCCGCCTCCAGGTGCAGCAGTGCGGTTTTCGGGTTGCAGGTCGTTTTATAGACAATGACACCCTCCATGCTCACTCCAGCAGCATTGACCCGTTTGGCAAAATCCGAAGCCACTACTTCCGGGCGCGGATAGAGCCAGCGCCAGTGAGAATACCCGTTAATAATAATCTCTGCCAAGCTATCGCCATATCCGCCGCCGTGCTCCAGCACTGCAGCACCGGCAGAACGTGCCTGCTGCGCCGTGAAATCGGCAATGGTAAGCACAGGAAGACGTCGCCACTCATGACTTATCTGCTCCAAGGCAATAACCGCCTGCTTGGAGGTCAGTACAATAGCATCATAGTGTGTAAAATCAATCGCCGGCTGCATAAACTCCGTCAACAAAATAGGGACATGCGTCACTTCGGTATTTACGGTTTTTGAAAAAAGATAAATCGGACGGGTCATCGTGCATGTTATTACATGTAAATTTACATGTAATAACTACTCCCACTCAATGGTTGCCGGCGGTTTGGAGCTAATATCATAGACCACACGGTTAATACCGTCCACCTCATTGATAATACGGCGGCTAATACGCTCTAGCAGATTGTGCGGCAGATGGGCAAAGGTTGCCGTCATGCCGTCAACGGCTTCGACGACGCGAATACAAACCGTATTGTCATAGGTACGGTTGTCTCCCATAACACCGACGGATTTGACATTCAACAGTACGGCAAACGCCTGCCATGTTTTGGCGTAGTAACCGCTGGCTTTGAGCTCATCGAGTAAAATCACATCGGCTTCACGCAACAGCGCCAAATCGGCTCTGTTGACATCCCCCATAATGCGAATAGCCAGTCCCGGCCCGGGAAAAGGGTGGCGGTTAATCATCCCCTCCGGAAGTCCCAACTCCAACCCCACCTTACGCACTTCATCTTTAAATAGCTCGCGCAAAGGTTCAATTAACTCAAAATCCATCCACTCAGGCAGTCCGCCAACATTGTGGTGCGACTTGATAACCTCAGAGGGACCGTTCACCGAGATTGATTCAATCACGTCAGGGTAAAGTGTTCCTTGGGCTAGAAACTGAATGCCGTCATGACGTTTCGCCTCTTTTTCAAACGCTTCAATAAAGGTATAACCAATAATTTTACGCTTCTGCTCCGGATCGCTAACACCTTCAAGTTTTCCTAGAAAATCATCAACAGCATCTACGGTAATAAGCGGCACCTTCAGGTTGATCTTAAAGACCTCTTCGACCTGTTCACGCTCTCCTTTGCGCAGCAGCCCGTTATCGACAAAGACAGGAATAAGCTGATCGCCGATAGCTTCATACAGCAGCGCTGCCGTTACCGAGGAGTCCACGCCGCCACTGAGTCCACACAGTACTTTGGCATCACCGACCTGCTCACGAATTTTTTTGATCTGCTCCTTAACAAAGTGCTCCATTTTCCACTTTTCCCTAACACCGCAAATGCTGCGGGCAAAATTTCGCAACATCAAATACCCCTCTTCGGAGTGCTGTACTTCCGGATGGTACTGCATGGCATAGATTCGTCTCTCTTCATTGGCAATAGCGGCATACGGGGAGTTGTCGGAGTGGGCAATCGGATAAAATCCCTTAGGCAGTTCATCAACACGATCACTGTGACTCATCCAGACAATACGACCGTCATCACACCCTTTGAAGAGCGCGGAAGGCTCGGCATGATCTTGATGAATCAACAGCTCTGCTTTACCGTATTCGTGATGGTTGGAGCGAATCACCGAACCGCCGCAATCAACGGCAATACGCTGCATACCGTAGCAAATTCCCAGCAGAGGAAGTCCCAGATTGTAAATACCCTGATCAACCTCATACGCATCCTTGCTGTAAACCGACGAGGGGCCGCCGCTTAAAATAATGCCTTTGGGGTTTTTTGCGCTCATCGCATCGGCAGTGGTATAGTAGGGAAGAATTTCACAATAGATACGCTCTTCACGTAATCGTCGGGCAATTAACTGCGTATACTGTGAACCAAAATCAAGGATGATGATGCTGACATCTTTCATC
>JAJRVF010000162.1 GCA_024277395.1 Campylobacterales bacterium | reverse complement strand
GCATGTTTTTCGCGGAGAACCGATTTTTAACAAGCGTGATTTGGAGCAAAGTGCAACGGGATTTAAGCAGGTTATTCAAACGGACGAGTATAATATCGTCTACAAAGTGAATGGCGAGAATATCTATTTTAGAGATCGTGCCAATGCAGTTTTAATCAAAATCAGGGAGTTTGAATGAGTAAATATGTCGGTGCCCATGTCTCAGCGGCAGGGGGTGTCTTTAATGCTCCGCTTAATGCCATGGCAATAGGCGCGCGCGCTTTTGCCCTCTTTACAAAAAATCAGCGTCAGTGGGTTGCTAAAGATTTAGATACCGCCACCATTGATCTGTTCAAAGAGAATCTGGAAAAAAGCGGTATTGCACCGCGTCATGTGTTACCGCACGACTCATACTTGATTAATTTGGGACATCCCGAAGAGGAGAAACGTAGCAAATCATTAGAGGCTTTTGTTGATGAGGTGCACCGTTGCGAACTCTTGGGATTGGAAAAACTCAATTTTCATCCGGGGTCGCATCTGAAAAAAATTGATGAATCACTCTGTCTTGACCGTATAGCCGAGGCGATGAATATCACTCTCAACCAGACGCAAGGCGTGAGTTTGGTCTTGGAAAATACCGCAGGGCAGGGGAGTAATTTAGGCTGGAAGTTTGAACATTTGGCTCACATTATTGACAAGATAGAAGACAAGTCGCGTGTAGGGGTCTGTATTGACACCTGTCATATGTTCACTGCCGGCTATGATATTCGCACAAAAGAGGCTTATGATATCTCTATGGCAGAATTTGGTAACATAGTGGGATTTGAATATTTGCAAGGGATGCATCTAAACGATTCCAAGCCCGATCTGGGCTCGCATGTGGATCGTCATGAG
Source organism: Campylobacterales bacterium (assembly GCA_024277395.1). Classification (GTDB taxonomy): domain Bacteria; phylum Campylobacterota; class Campylobacteria; order Campylobacterales; family Sulfurimonadaceae; genus QNZR01. Next base: position 10,575 of record JAJRVF010000162.1, on the reverse strand, counting down.
AGCATCGGAAAAGGAAAGATTGGGCTTGAGGCGTTTCGTTACATTATGAATGATGAACGAATGGACGATATACCGTTAATTTTAGAGACAATTGATGAGACTATTTGGGCTCAAGAGATTAGGCTGCTCTATTCACTACAGGAGATGATATGAAAAAGATCGCACTGCTTTCGCTTACCGCAACAACACTGCTTTTTGGTGCCGGATATAAAATTCCCGAGCTCTCTATAAACTCAATGGCACTCTCGGCGGCATACATTGCCAATGCCCACGGAGCCGATGCCGCTTACTATAACCCGGCAAATATGGCTTTTGAAGCTGAGGGACAGTATTTTGAAGGGGCACTGACCTATATTCGACTCGCCAAGATTAACTTTACAGGGACAGCATTTAACCCTGACGGAACACTGAATGATTCCGGAGCAAGCTCAAAAGCCGAGAATTTTTTATCGCCTTCGCTGCACTATGTGTCACCAAAATTTGATCAGTTTCGTTTCGGTTTCAGTGTAGTTGCTCCTGCAGGTCTCTCCAAACGCTGGGAAGATCAACCTGCCAAGACCTATGCGCACGAGTTTTCGCTGCAGGTCGTGGAGATAAACCCTTCGGTTGCCTATCGAGTCAGCAAAGATTTTGCCGTTGGAGCAGGACTCCGTATGGTGCATACTAGCGGCGTGGTTAAAAGTGCATCCATTGCCTCACGCAGCATGGAGGGCGATACTTTTGATTTTGGTTATAATCTGGCATTAAGTTATAAAGCTACACCAGAGCTGACACTGGCGGCGACATACCGTTCCAATGTCGATTTGGATGTTGAGGGTGATGCGGCCATCTACTTTCCCGATAACGGTAACTACGGCGGAACCAAGCTTTTTGGCAAACGTATTGATGCGGCAGTCTCCATTCCCAATCCGGCGGCGCTCAATCTTGCAGCTGCGTATCGGTTTGATACCGGTACAACAGTGGAATTTGTGTATGAGCGTACCTTCTGGTCGGCGTACGAGTCACTCGATTTTGATTATGAATTCTCCTTGGGAGCGTTGGATGCAAAATTTTCCGATCCCATCGCTAAAGATTGGAGTGATGTCAGTGCTTACCGACTCGGTGTGACACAAGAGTATGACAACTGGACGGGTATGGCAGCTATCGCGTACGATGAAACGCCGATTCCTGAACATACCATTAACTTTGAGTTGCCCGATTCCGATGCAATAATTCTCTCTATCGGCGGACGCTACGAGTACAGCAATACCCTTAGTCTGGGAGCAGCACTGCTGGTTGACTTTAAAGAGTCACGCAAGGTCGACAGTAGCGTCAACGAGATTGGTCTTAATGGAGAATTTTCTGATGCCCGTGCCTACCTCTTTACGGTAGGTGCCGAATATAAATTTTAACATAAAAGAGGATCATTGAAATTTCTTATTGACTTTTTAGAGGCTAAAGATGTAACAAAATCGGAAATTTTCTCACATTTAAAGTGCCATGAAGATGAGGCAAAAATTTTGCAGATATTTTGCAGAAAATATATTAATGGTCGAGAAGATTTTATTGTCATTGATGTGCTGCAAGAGCTCTACGGAGACAAAGAATACCGTTATGTACAGAAACTTTCTCATATTAAAATATTGCTGGAACTGGGATGGATCTCGCAACACACCTTTACGCCTTTAAAAGTCAGTGATGTCACTCATCTGGAGCTTTTAAATAGTACGGTAGCATTAACCCCATCGTTTTTACGGCTCTTGGAGGAGGGCAGTATGGAGATGCAGCTGCCCGAAATAAAGCCTTATGCAGATCATTTGGAGTATCTGCAAGATCAGTTTTTTCGTATTGATCTCTACCAAAAAATGAGTACCATACGCCAAAATATCCATGAACACTCGTTGGGGATAAACCGCATTAGGCATAAGCTTGAATTGCTTGAGAAGCGGATAGAAGAGCGCATTGCCCAGACCCGTAAAGATATTGTGCTCGATAAATTCTTTAAACAAAAAAAGCTTGACTCTAAAGAGCAGATTATTTTTATTGCCTTGCTTAAAGAGGAGGATAGTGCGGGCGATACAAATATTCGTGAGATGAATACACTAATTGAGCTGATTAGTTTTGATGAATATGATCGTATTAAAAACCGTTCACTTCTTGAAGACGGTGCCAAATTGATTGCTGATGAGGTGATTGATTATGAAGAGATGCTCAATCCTTTTGGCGGGATTACACGCGCGTTTTATATTGTCGATGACGTACTGCAGTCGATTATTCATCCGCAAAAAAAGAAAAAAGTCACCAAACTCAAACTTGATATGCTGGTGAAAGAACAAGATATTTTTGAGCTGGTCGAACCTACTACTTCACTTGATGATGTCGTACTGAATCCAAAAACGCAAAAGGTGTTGCATAATCTGATGCGCCAAGTCGATAAAGACGTGGCACAGAAGCTCAAAGCATGGGGCATTAAAGAAAAAAAAGCGGTATTGATGCACGCATTATTTTTTACGGTCCTCCCGGAACCGGCAAAACCTTAACGGCACACTCTTTGGCACGTTCATTAAAACGGCAGATTTTAAGTTTTGACTGTTCTAAAATTCTCTCTATGTATGTGGGCGAGAGCGAGAAGAATGTACGGAAAATTTTTGATACGTATAAAGAGTTAACCCGGCAGACCAAGACAGAACCCATTTTGCTGTTGAATGAGGCGGATCAGTTTTTAAGTTCGCGATCAAGCGGTGTGAGTTCAAGTGCCGATCAGATGCACAACCAGATGCAAAATATTTTTTTAGAACAGATTGAGAAATTTGAGGGCATCTTAATTGCTACCACAAATCTTTTAGAAAATATTGATACGGCATTTTCACGACGTTTTAATTATAAGATCGAATTTCAAAAACCCAATGAACAACAGCGTAAACAATTGTGGCAGATGATGCTTCCCAAAAATGCCCAATATGAAGAGGGATTTGATATTGATACCTTAGCAAAGTATAATGTGACGGGCGGTCAGATTAGTCTTATTGTTAAAAATACGGCGTACAGTGTTGCCGTGAGAAAAAACGCTATTTTTACGGTTGAAGATTTCATGGTCGAAATAGAGAAAGAGAAACGCGGCAGTTTTGACAGTGAGAAACAGTTGGGATTTTTAAGTTAACAGCAAAGGAGAGATGATGGGTTATTTTAAAAAAGCTAAAGTGGGTGATAAGGTTAACGGACTGGTCTTTGGCAGAGGCAAGATTACTGAAGTTTATCCGGACAGCCACTACTCTATTATAGCAACGTTTAAAAACGGCCATGAAGTGCCGTTTACCGAAGATGGAATACCAAGCTGGGGGAGTTTTGATTATCAGACACTCTATTATCGTGATGATATTGTTATGGGCAAAGCAGATTTTTCTCCTGTCGATAAAGTAATGACGGCAAAAAAAATCATTAAGTGCCGTGAAAAAGGAGATCTTGAAGTACGTCTGCCGTCGGGAATGTGGGAGAATACGAAAAAATGTCCCAAAAAATATGTTGAAGATTTGCTGGAAAATGAAAAATACCATCTTTTTAGAAAAAAGAAAAAGAAAAAGAGATAGTATTTCATAATAAGCAGCTTAGCTACTCCAAAGCTAGGCTAAGGAGTAGATTAAACCCTCTCAACATCTACATGTAAATTGCATTGTATTACTTTTTTACACACTCGCCAAAGACTACCCTTTTTTTTGTTGCAATAAGTAGCACTAAAAGAATCTTCTATTTTAAATATAGATTCTTTTATTCTCTTTTTGATATAGTTAACCAACTGTTTTTTCATAAAAACAAAACAACTTAAGAGTACGGAAATATCGCCGTTTCTTAGTGTTTGTTAAGAACAAAAAAGGTTGGATATATGGAACATATGGATGTTGCTAACCCGTATTTTGGGGTGTTCGTTCTGTTTGTGTTGACGTTTGGTGCGTTTTATGCAACGACAGTGCTTTCAAGACTGGCAAGTCGCGCTATGGCGGCAAAAGAAAACGAAAAGATTAAGTTGACGGTCTATGAGTGTGGACCTGAGGTGACACGGCAGCCCAACAGGATCTCAACACAGTTCTATCTGTTTGCGCTGCTGTTTTTGCTCTTTGATGTGGAAATTGTCTTTATGTTTCCATGGGCGGTAGACTTTAGGCTTTTAGGGTGGTTCGGTTTTGTGGAGATGCTGTTGTTCATCCTCTTGTTGGCAATCGGTTTTATATATGCATGGAGAAAAGGAGCACTTGAATGGCACAACATCAAGTAAATTATACGCAAGACGGGGGGCTTCCGGTTGCCCTGACAACAATAGACAAGGTAGTAAACTGGGGGCGTTCCAATTCGTTATGGGCACTAACCTACGGATTGGCATGTTGCGGTATTGAGATGATGGCATCAGGTGCCTCACGGTACGATTTTGACCGCTTCGGTACGATCTTTAGAGCCTCACCGCGTCAGGCTGATGTTCTTATTATTGCAGGAACATTAACTAAAAAACATGCTGAGTTTATTAAGCGTCTGTATGATCAGATGACAGAACCGCGCTGGGTCATCTCAATGGGTTCATGCGCCAATACCGGCGGTATGTTCAATACTTATGCTACCGTGCAGGGCGCTGACAGAATTGTTCCGGTCGATCTCTACCTTCCCGGATGTGCGCCACGTCCTGAAACGCTGCAGTATGGAGTAATGTTGCTGCAGAAAAAAATTCGCAGTGAAAAAGCTATTAAGGCTCAAAAGCCCAAAAGGTTGCTGTAATGAGACGTTATGTACCTAAAGATGATGTTCAGAAAAAAGCGTACTATACCGACCGTTATTGGGTAGCACCGCAAGTACCCAAAGCAAAAGTGAGTTCAGATAGCGTGTTTGCTGAAGACCTTAAAGCGATTGAGGCAAAGTTTAAAGTATTGGATGCCTACATTCAAGTCGAACAGATGGTCGTCTATATTCAACCCGAAGATAATTTTGGCGTATTGGAGTTGATGAAAAAAGAGCTTGAGTATACGCAGCTCTCTGAGATGAGTGCGGTAGACTTTTTGAGTCAACGCGGCGAGTTTGATATTTTTTACCAGATGCTCAGTATGAGTAAGCGTAAACGCATTCGTGTTAAGTGTGCTATTAAAAAAGATGAGGCGATTGAGAGTGTTGAAAAATTGTTTCGTTCGGCGGACTGGTCGGAGCGGGAAATGTATGATATGTTCGGTATTAAAGTTAACAACCATCCGTTCTTCAAGCGTATTTTAATGCCGGATGACTGGGAAGGACATCCATTGTTGAAAACCTATCCGCTTCACGGTGATGAATTTGCCGCGTGGTATGAAGTAGATAAAATATTTGGCAAAGAGGCGCGTGATATTATTGGACCTGAAATTCGTGATGATGCTGCCGTGGACAGGTATGATACCAAACGTTTTGCTCGTCTTGGACATGAAGTGCCTTTTGGTGCAGAAATTCCTGAGGGTGAACCGGCAGTGAAAACTGAGTACCAAGAAGATGACGGTGTCTTTTTGATTGAGCGTTTTGAAAAAGAGAGCAGCACCGTAATTACAGATAGAGACAGGTAGGAACCATGCAAGTAAAAAATAGATTACGTCCGTTTTTCGAAAATATCAATTTTGACCGTAAAGACAATGAGCTTATTCTTAACTTTGGACCGCAACACCCGTCTGCTCACGGTCAGTTGCGTTTGATGCTGCACCTGCAGCAAGAGCAGGTTGTTAAAGCCCACCCCGATATTGGGTATTTGCATCGCGGTATGGAGAAGATGGCAGAGAATATGATCTACAATGAGTTTATGCCAACAACGGATCGTATGGACTACATCGCGTCAAGCTCCAATAACTACGGCTTCGCATTGGCTGTTGAAAAACTCATTGGGCTTGAGGTACCGCGTCGTGCCAAAGTGATTCGTATGATGCTGCTGGAGATCAACCGTCTGATCTCGCACCTTTTTTGGTTGGCGACCACAGCACTTGATATCGGTGCGATGACCGTTTTTCTTTATGCATTCCGTGAACGTGAATATTTGATGGATCTTATGGAGGATTACTGTGGTGCCCGTTTGACCCACTCTGCTATTCGCATTGGGGGTGTGCCTTTGGATATTCCCGATAATTTTATTCCGGATCTGAAGAAATTTTTAGATAAATTACCTCAGAACATTAAAGATTATGAGGATCTTCTTGATACCAACCGTATTTGGCAGATGCGCATGGAGGAGGTTGGTGTCATTCCAACCGAGATGGCACTATCATGGGGATGTACCGGACCAATGCTTCGAGCATCAGGGGTAGCGTGGGATATTCGCAAGGAGGAGCCGTATGAGCTCTATGATGAAGTGGATTTTGATATTCCGGTATCTGATAAATGTGATAACTATGCCCGCTATAAGCTTTACATGATGGAGATGCGCGAATCGGCTAAAATTCTCTATCAGGTAATGGATATGTACGCAGATACCTCAACAGAGCTAATGGCACATGCACCGCAATATATCTCGGCTCCAAAACTTGATATTATGACGCAGAACTATTCGTTAATGCAGCATTTTGTACTTGTAACACAAGGGATGCGTCCGCCGGTGGGTGAAGTATATGTAGCAACCGAATCTCCAAAGGGAGAGTTGGGTTACTATATTAATTCACAAGGCGGACCGTACCCGTACCGTCTGAAGTTGCGAGCACCGTCGTTTTGGCATACGGGTGTCTTGACCGATCTGCTTCCGGGTCATTATATTCCCGATGTAGTTGCCATTATTGGTACGACCAATATTGTATTTGGCGAAGTCGATAGATAGGGAGTATGTAGATGAAACGATACGATTTAAGACATTTAAAAGATAATTTTTATGATCGGATGAAAGAGATTTTAGCAGAAGAGTCCGGTAGCGAAGAGGTACTGATTTTTCTATTTGAAATAGGCGATTTCACACCGATACAAGGCAGTGCGGATCTAGTTAAAGAGGCAGGGTATGAACTGATGAACTCTTTAAAATTCAATGAGGTCGACTGGACCATTGTTGTTAAAAAGTAGTCGAGGAATTGAAGGTGAGTAAAGTCTATTTTTCCACATGGAGAGGTGAGGAGATTAATAATCTCAATAAGCCCGAAGATGCGTGGGAAGAGTCAGCATACAAACTGCCGCAACAGTACAATGAACATGCTCACTCCAAAGCCTTTATTGGCTGGGACGGTGTATCACTTTTTAGTGATGATGTGGATGTAGTGCGTTTGGCAACGGAGTATGCCGCACAATACCAGGTTTATTCTGAAGCGTGCGGTCGGTGTGCACCGGGTCGTTGGGGCGGACGTATTCTCTACGATCTTTTAGATAAAATTGCTCGCGGTGATGGCAGCATTGAAGATTTGGAACATCTTAAGGAAGTCTCCAAAACCATGCAAACAACATCAAAATGTGAAATTGGAAAAACAGTGCCCAATCCATTATTGGATTTAATGGAGCATTTTGAAGCAGATTTTATGGAGTGTATTAACAATCACGCAGCATCAAAACATTATAACGACGAAATAAACTATATTGCCAAAATAACGGCACCGTGTACCGATGCATGCCCGGCACATGTAGATATTCCCGGTTATATTGAAGGAGTACGTGATTTACGTTTTGATGACTCTTTGAAAGCGACCCGCCAAACCATGCCGTTAGCTCATACATGCGGTCGCGTTTGTCCGCATCCGTGTGAAGATGAGTGTCGCCGTGCCAACCTTGACTCACCCGTTTCGATTATGGAACTCAAGCGCTTAGGAGCGGATTATGAGACCGATCACGGATTCGGTTTTTTTCATCCAGCAGAAAAAAAGCCGTCCATTGGGAAACGCGTCTGCGTCATTGGTGCGGGTCCCGCCGGTTTGACAACAGCATATTACTTGGCGCTTGAAGGCATTGATGTGGATGTATACGAAGATCTTCCGGTACTAGGCGGTGAAGTGGCCGTTGGTGTTCCGGAATATCGCATGCCTATTGACAAATACAATAAAGATATTGAAGCAGTTAAGGATTTGGGTGTCAACTTTTTTACCAATTCTCGGGTGAATGCCGATATGATGCGACAGTTTGAAAAAGAGTATGATGCCGTGATGATTGCAGTAGGCACACGACTCTCTAAAAAGGTACGGTGCGAAAATGAGCGTCCGGAGATTGAAGGGTATTGGGGTGCTATTGAGATGCTCGATCAGATCAATCTTTGGGAAAAGTACGGTATTGGCGAGAAAGTAGATTTAACCGGAAAAACGGTGGTCTGTGTCGGTGGTGGTTTTACTTCGATGGATGTGGTACGTTGCTCCATTCGTGCCAATGCTAAAAAAGTCATTATGATCTATCGTCGAGATGAGAAGACGATTATTCGCAATACGACCTATGAAGAGTATCATGAAGCGGTAGAAGAGGGTGTTGAATTTATTTTCCACTCAGCCGTCAGTCGTATGAATGATGAAGATGATGTGCTGAAATCTCTTGATTTTGACAGGTTTGAATTGGTACCCGATCCCGATGGAGGTCGTGCCCAGCTGGTAAAAATTGAGGGCGGCGGTTTTAGTAAAGAGGTGGATTTTTTGATTCCTGCGGTATCGCAAAGTGCCGATCTTGATCTGCTTCCTGAAGAGTGGGAGCTGGAGATGACCTCTTGGGCCACCATTTTAACCAACGGTAAAGACTATATGACTTCACGCAAAGGGATTTTTGCTGCGGGTGATTGTGAGTACGGGCCCATGACTATTGTTAATGCCGTTGGACAGGCTAAACGCGCCGCATCGGTTATTAGCCGTTATGTGCAAAACGGCGGTGAAATCACACTCACTGATGATGAGATTATGGAAGATCATCTACGAAAAATGAAAGTATACGACAAGAACGAAAAAGTGACCGGATGGCTTTCGGGACTACCGCGCCAGATGAGTGAAAAATTACATGTAGATGTTCGTAAAGATAATAACAAAGAGGTGAATCTCGGCTTTACCCAAGAAGAAGCTTTGAGCGAAGCAGATCGCTGTATGCGTTGTTATTATATTGCGATGGTAGCACATTAAGGAGGGCTGGATGATTCATTTTAGTATTGATGGCCGTAATGTTGAAGCTGCCAAAGGCGAGACCATTTTGAATGTTGCGCGACGTGAAGGAATTTATATTCCGACCATGTGTTATCTCTCGAAAACAACCCCGTGTGCATCATGTCGTATGTGTGTCGTTGAAGCCGAAGGTATAGACGGTTTTGTCTTAAGTTGTCAAACACCCCCGACAGAAGGGCTTGAAGTAAAAACTCAAAGCGATACGTTGCAGCGTGAGCGGGTAAATATTATGCGCATGTATGATGTAAATCATCCGTTAGAGTGTGGCGTATGCGATAAATCCGGAGAGTGTGATCTGCAAAACAAAACCTTGGAATTTCATATTGACCGGCAGAATTTCAGCGCTAAGGATCAAGTCCGTGAGATCAAAGACTGGGGTTTGATCCATTATGATCCGAGTCTGTGTATTTTATGTGAAAAGTGTGTGCATGTCTGTAATGAAATTATCGGCGATGATGCCATTGAAGTGAAGTTTGGCGGCTATAAATCAACCATTATTCCCAAAAACAGTGATGAGCTCGATTGCACTTTTTGTGGTGAATGTATTGCTGTATGTCCGGTCGGTGCATTGGTGAGCAGTGAATTTCAATATAGAGCCAATGCGTGGGAGCTGTCACGTGTTCCTTCAACCTGTGCGCACTGTTCTGCGGGATGTGCTTTAGAGTATGAGGTAAAAACTGCTGGAGCCGCGAGTGCCGGGACGGAATGTATTTACCGAGTAACCAATAATTTTGAGTATGCGACGCTTTGCGGTGCAGGACGGTTTCATTTTGATTTTGCCGTAGATGCCTCTAGAGAAAATCGCAATTTTTCTCAGGCAGTGCAGGCGCTGAAGCGATGTGACGCGATTCGTTTTAGTTCTATCATCACCAATGAAGAGGCATTCATACTGCAGCAACTCAGAGAGAAGCTGGGGATTAGGCTCTACAATGAGGATGCCCGTCATTTTCAAAACTTTATGCAATCCTACGCAACAAAAAGCGGACAGTTGCACTACAGCGCCACTCTGGCTGATATTAAAGCAAGTGATGCCATTATTATGATTGGTTCGCGTATCAGTACGGATAATCCGGGAGTACGGTATGCCATAACGGAAGCCGCCCGTCACAATGGTGCCAAAGTTAGTTATATGCATCCTTTAGAAGATGTTTTAATGCAAAACACCGTGACACAGTTTGTTAAATATGAAGTAGGAACAGAAGAAGGTGTTGTGGCATTGCTGGCATCGGAATTATTGCGCCATGCCGACTTGAAGGCTCACGACAGAGCTGTATTGGATGGGTTAGATGAGGGGTATCTAAGTGCCGAATCTAACGTGGGTGAAGAGGAGATTGCTTTTATGATGCAGTCGTTTGTGCGTGCTCAGAAGAAAACACTTATTATCGGTTCGGATCTGCTCTCACATGCACAAAGTGATCAGATCGCCAAGCTTGTCGGTTTGATCGATGCATACAGCGATTTTAGTGTTATGATCGTGCCCAAGCAGGTGAATACTTTGGGCGTATCACTT
>JAJRVF010000016.1 GCA_024277395.1 Campylobacterales bacterium | reverse complement strand
TCGCCCTCACAGTATACCCTGCCCAACACAACCTCGCTCGAGCGATTGGCAAAGTTTTGGAATAATTCTGGTACTAAATATGTTTTGCCGGAGAAGAAAAAATATTTTAAAACCGATGCCGACTCATGGGGTGCTCCGTCCCACAGTTGGATGATGGCAGTATTGAATCGGGGGCTCAATCCGTTTGTACACCGTGTAGGACTGTGGGAGACGAACTACCATATGTCGGTAAGCCAAAAATCCGGAGTTTATCCACTGCCGATGCTGACCTATTATGATACCATCATAAAGCAGCTGAGCGACAACCGCAGTTATGAGCAGGTGATGGCAGCGGGTGCCAAAACAGCAGCGGCAGCGTATCAATACGGTCATAACTACAATAGATTCAAAAACGGCCAATTTCGCGGTAACGAAGATTTTGCCCGAGAGTACTATCAACTCTTTTTCGGTATCTTGGGCAACTATGACCATCACTATCACGAAGAGGTTACCATTCCCAATACGGCGCGGGCATTGACCGATATGAAAGCGTCTTGGCACCCTGCAAAAGATGGCGGACCTGAGCGTAGAGTAACCTTTGGAACCGCTGAGCACTACCGCAGCGATCTGGATATTTTAAATACAACCGTATCAGGTTATCGCGCCGATGTGAAGCTTGATGCAATTGCGACGGAAGCAATTGGGCATGAGGAGAGTCTGAGTAATCTGCCGCTGATGATCATCAAGCATTTTGGTGACGACAATCCAAATGCCGGTACGATTAATCGAGCACGAAGCAGTTGGGCCATGATGGAGGTGAAGCGACTGTTGCCGTTTTTGCAAGCGTATGCGGTATCAACCGATTTTCATAGTGCGACACGTGTGAAATACTCCAGTTCCATACAGCGCTTGATGACAACATTCAATTTGTTGACGATCGATAATGAAGAGAACGGGCGCATGCTTTACAATGTTAATTGGGAACTCTCCAAAGAGAATATGCATACCTTTAGTCCCGTACATGCCGTATTTGGTCATCAAACAGGTCTGGAGGCGTCCGATAACGGCAATATTTTCCGGATTAATTATAACCGCAGTGTCAAAGACGGTTGGAGTTACTGGCAATATTATGAGTGCAATAGAAACAGCAGCGGAGAATGTCCTAGAGACAGCAACGGGAATGTGATTACCGTCTGGGAGAAAAAATGGAAGGATAAAATCCCTGCCAACGCACAGGGTGAGTATGTTGTTGAAGAGGTGGCGCGCTGGCTATGGGAGCGTTTTACAGCCGATGGCGGCAAACACTACGGTGCTTTGGAGCGGGCGCATCTCATTGCGCTGCTAAACGGTAAGGATCTGGCGCTGCTTTTAGATGAAGAGAACCCGTTGAAAGTGTATACCAGAGCCGATATTACAACCAACAGCGGTATTAAGAGGCTGCTTAATGATGCTGCCGTAGCGGTAATGGATTTTAAAAGCAGTGATGTTAAAAAACGGCGCTATGCGGATTATCGAGTTAATTTGGCCATCTCGTTTATTGCCGCAACACCGTATAATTTTGTGCAGGAGGGACGATAATGCAACGACGAGAATTTATTAGATTATCGGGTGCGACGGCACTCTTTTTAGCTATGGGCGGCACGGGAACGTCACTGCATGCGGCAACATCAATCGGTGCGCGAACCGTGGTGAACATCACACTTGACGGAGGGCCTGACTTTAAACACTTGATTGTGCCGCCCTTTAGCAGTGATGCCGACAGCTACGGTGCTGCTTACTGGAGAGCGCGGGCTTCGATTTTCCGAAGCCAAGCCAGTGATACGGCCAAGTTGCTCCAGGCTTATCGTGACAACTACGATGAGGTAACGTTTGACGGTGTGCGGTTTGGAATCTTGAAATCGTGTGCCTGGCTGAAAAATGAGATACGCAACGGCAATGTTGCCATTGTCAGCAATGTCGTCGCTTCAACCAATCGAGACCACTACCACTCCAAGCTTATTATGGAGAGCGGATCACTGAATACCGGTCCGCATGATACGGAGATAAGCGGCTGGGGCGGACGCAGTGTCGGTACGCTTGATGCCAATGCGGTGGCGGTAACCCGCGGTGTACGGCTGGTTTGTAACGGTGACGATCCACTGCACCAAAAGGGGTATGACAATGCACGTGTCATCAGCAACTTCGAGAGTCGGGACATGGGGCTGTATAACTATGATACGCAAGCCGATCTCAATAATGGCAATCGCAATTATATCTGGTCAAGCAGCGCTATTATGAGCCGATCACTCAAGAGCTATTATCAGGCCAAGGCCAATGAAGTTCCTGAGCAGAGTCCCTACCGAAAGTTTATTAGACACGAACAGAAGCTTCGTGCTTTTGGCAAGCGTGTGGAAGCACGGCTCAAAGCCAAGCCGGTTCCGGCTCAAATTACTGCTCTTTATGAAGGCAGCAATACCCTTGCATCAACGTATTTTGGCAAGCAGATTCGCAACCTCTATGACAGTTTTATGACACAGGATATTTTAGAGATGCGATTTGCGAGTATGGAGTATACCGGATGGGATTCTCATCGGGATCAGCACCGTAAGATTGAGCCGATGTTCAGCGATCTGTTCGGAATAAAAAAAGGGCTTCATGTACTCTCAAGCCATTTGGGCAATACCATTTACAGCAATACTGTTTTTGTTATTTCAGGTGAATTTGGACGGCAGCTCAAAAGTAACGGTGACAACGGTACCGATCACGGCCGCGGTAACAGCGTTCTGGTAATTGGAAAAAGTGTCAACGGCGGTTTTTACGGCGATCCGTTCCCATCAGAAGAGATCGCACGTCTTGAAATAAAAAATGAAGATATTCACGGCAAAACATCTATGTTTCAAGTCTATGCACGTGTCTTAAACTGGCAGAAGAGCGGTTTGGGCACGGCAGTATTTGATTTAAGCAATCAGCCCGTTGAAGCCGGTGTCAATCTATCGTCGCTGATGAAAACCTAACCGGCGTAACACACTCTCGCAGAGATGCCATCGTTTTGGGTGCGGGAGTGTTTCAAAACTTCACATTATAATTTCCATAAATTTTTTATATTTGTTCCTCTCTTGTTATTTTTAATATTATCTGAAGTTAAATTGACTAATAATAGCTAATTAATTTCTTTTAGATATTTTACAATTTTTTAAAAGTTGTAATGAGTTTGATATGCTTGAAGGAGATCTTATGAGCGATAGCAACACGGTGAGAACCGATCTGCTGATCATTGGAGCCGGTCCGGCGGGACTTGCGGCGGCAATACATGCAGCAGACAGATTCAAAGACAATGCTGATAGTAGAAAAATCATGGTTATTGAAAAAGGCAAAGAGGTTGGGTCGCACATCCTCTCCGGTGCTGTTCTTAAAACCGAAGCATTGAGAGAACTCTTAAATGACGAGGAGTTTCATGCACTTCCTTTTGATTCCGAGGTTATGGTTGACGAAACATTCAAGCTCAGTGAATCAGGAAGTCTCAAGCTTCCAATGCATCTTCCCTACATGAATAATGCAGGCAACCAAATAGCATCATTGGGAGCTATATGTCGTTATCTCGCTACACTTGCCGAAGCCAGGGGTGTTGAAATCTATAGCGGTTTTGCGGTCGATGATATTTGGTATGAAGAGGGCAAAGTAGTCGGTGTCAAAACCAAAGATACCGGAGTCGACCATCAGGGAAAACGTCTCAAAAACTTTCAAGAGGGAACAAAAGTAAGAGCGGACATTACCATTTTTGCAGAGGGTTCTCACGGTTCACTGGCACAAAAGCTGTTGAAGCGTTTTGATCTCGATGGCGGTAAAAACCCCCAAATATACTCACTGGGCATTAAAGAGCTCTGGAGTGTTCCACAGGGGCGCATTGAAGCGGGAACACTCTATCATACTTTTGGATACCCGCTTCGTTCCGATGAGGAGTTTGGCGGCGGTTTTATTTACGGGCTTCAGGATAACAAGGTTGCACTGGGTCTGGTGGTAGGTTTGGACTATGCCGATCCGACTTTTGATATTCATGCAGCCATGCAGGTCTGGAAACAGCACCCAAAAATTGCCGACCTTCTTAAGGACGGGAGCCTAATGGAATACGGTGCCAAGACACTTCCGGAGGGCGGCTACCTCTCTATGCCTAAGCTCTATGATGACAATTTTATGATTGTCGGTTACAGTGCCGGTCTTGTCGCTATGCCGGCACTTAAAGGGGTGCATTTGGCGGTGACATCGGGAATGTGTGCGGCTAAAACAGCCGTAGTGGCACTGTTTAAAAAGGATACGACGTCTGCAGGACTTTCTCGATATGCAGAGTTGATAGAAGCGAGTCGTATTCATGAAGAGCTCTATGCGGTGCGTAACTTCCGACAGTCGTTTCAAGGCGGTCTGTTTCAAGGTGCCATGAAGTTTGGTGTGCAACTATTGAGCAGAGGCTCGTGTCCGTTTTCAGGTGATTTGAAAACAGAACCGGATGAGACAACATTGCAGCCGCTCAGTGAATATCGCGGCGTTCCCTTTAAAGAACGCTTTGCAGAAAAGTTGCACTTTGATAAAAAACTGACTTTTGACAAAGTCACCAGTGTTTTTTATTCCAAAGCAATGCACGATGAAGAGCAGGTGCCGCATTTGCATATAAATGACCTGGAGCGGTTTAAGCGTATCAACATCGGGCAGTATGGTGCTCCGTGTCAATATTTTTGTCCGGCCGAAGTGTATGAATTACATGTAGACAAAGAGGGTGACAAGACTTTGCGCATTCATGCCGAAAATTGCGTCCACTGTAAAACGTGCGATATCAAATCTCCCGCTAACGGTATTACATGGAGTGTTCCTTACGGCGGTGACGGGCCTGATTATGATTACATGTAAAATGATTGAGGAGAGTAGATTATGGCATTAACAATAATTAGTTTGATGAAACAGGTACCGCTCCCCTCGGAGATGCGGATGGGGGAAGACGGTTTAATGGATCGCACCAAGGCAAAATCCATTATTAATATAGATTGCTCTTTTGCTTTGGAAGCGGGGCTGCAGCTTAAAAAAGAGCACCCTGATGCCAAGCTTATTGTCTGCTCCATGGGGCCGCCGTCCTTTGAGGTTTCATTAAAAAAAGCACTTGCTATGGGCTATGATGAGGCGTATTTGCTCTCCGATAGAAAGCTAGGCGGTTCTGATACTTACGCAACCGGCCTTGCCCTCTCCAAACTGCTTGAGCATTTGGGGTTCAGTAAAAAATCCAAAGAGCCTTTTGTCATTGTTGCCGGCCGGCAAACGAGTGACGGCGATACCGCACACGTCCCGTCTCAGGTTGCCGAAAACATGGGTATCCCTCAAGCAACGTTCATTGAGACCTTGGAGTCTGACGGAGAGCATATTGTTGCCAAGCGTATTATTGAGGGCGGATATCAGATGATGCGTCTTCCGATGCCGTGTGCCCTCTCGTTGACACCGACGGGCATACCGCCGCGCCGACCGAACCTTAAAGGAGCCATGCGAGCGCGTCACCAGAAAATTACCGTGTTTAATGTTGACGATATCGGGATTGATCACAGTAAAATCGGTTTAAGCGGCTCTCCGACAATTGTTGCGAAAGTGACCAATATTGTCAGTGACCGTGCACCGGTTATGATGAGCGAAGGGGGTGATGCAAAAACGTTGGTTTCAGACTTAATTACCAATATAGAATCCGGCAAGACGAGTCTTGAAACGAAAGAGAAAAAAGCAGCTAAAGCCAAAAAACGACCTGATTTTCCCGAAGTAGATTTTCGACAAGGTGCCCGCGGGATTCTAACGTGGGCAGAAATTGCCGAGGGTGAGATTATTCGACCTTCTCTAGAGCTGTTGACTCCTGCACGGGAGTTGGCCAATGCGCTCGGCAATGAGACGAAAGTGATGACACTGCTTATTGGTGATCATGTAGATGCGTTGGCACAAACACTCATTGAGTATGGCAGTGATGAGGTGATTGTGGTCAACGACAAGCGTCTTAAAGAGTATTTGGTTTTACCGTTTGCAACCATCTTTCCGATCTCATTGCCGATATTAATCCGGAAATTGCTCTTTTTGCTGCAACCACGGCAGGACGTGAACTGGCACCGCGTATTGGTGTGAAAACGCACGGTGGCGTTACGGCGGATTGTACGGCACTAGAGATTGGTGAGTATATTGACCGTAAAAACAAGCAGATTTTCAAACCCATTTTAGAGTCGCGCCGTCCAACATACGGCGAGAGTAAACTTGCTACTATTTTAGGGTTTGTCTGTCCGCAAATTTCAACCGCACGAGCCGGAACCTTTGCGGTACCCGAACGTCAGGAGGGACGCAAAGGAATCATCACCAAACGTAAAGTCGGTATTAAAAAAGATGATTTAAGCGTTACTATTCTTGAAACGGTTCGGGGTGAAGGGGGCTTGCAAAATTTGTTTGAAGCTGATATTATCGTCGCCGGAGGTCGTCCTGCCGGTGAGCATGACGGGTTGAAACTTGTTAAAGAACTGGTTGAAGCGCTGCGCGAGCAAGGTGTGAATGCCGAGTGGGCAAGCAGCCGTCCCACTGTTGATGCGGGTTATGCGGAATATGCACGGCAAATTGGTCAGACCGGTAAAACCGTACGTCCCAAGGTGTATGTCTCCATAGCCATCTCCGGAGCGATTCAGCATATTGCGGGCATGAAAGAGTCGGAGACCATTGTCTCCATCAACCATAACGCCAAAGCAGCTATATTTTCTCATGCTGATTTCGGTATGGTCGGAGCGTATGAAGATCTGCTGCCTGAGCTTATTGAACGGGTTCGTCAGGGATTTACCTTTGGGGTGAAGGTTACAAAATGATAGAAGGAACAGAGATATGGTAGGAAGAAAAGTCGGTATTGTCGGTTCAGGTTTTGTCGGTGCCACGGCAGCGTACAGCCTTTCATTGCTAGGAACATGTCATGAGGTGGTGCTGTATGATATTGTTCCCGAAGTTGCCAAAGGCAAAGCAATCGATATTGGACAATCAACGTGTTATTCACGTCACGGAACCATTGTCAGTGCCGCGGAGACTCCTGAAGAGATGCGCGATTGTGATGTGGTTGTCATTACTGCGGGTGTACCGCGTCGCGGCGAGATGACACGAGCAGATCTACTGATGATAAATGCAAAAATCATGAAAGAGGTGGTCTGTGATATAAAAAAGTATTCGCCCGATGCTATCATTCTGGTAGTCTCAAATCCTCTGGATGTCATGACCTATATAGCACTCAAAGAGACCGGCTGGGAGCGTCATCGAATTTTGGGAATGGCCGGAGCGCTTGACGGCTCGCGCATGGCATACCAGATTCATCAAAAAGTTGGTTACGGTTCGGGTCAGACGCGAGCTATTGTTATTGGAGATCACGGGCAGCATATGATTCCGTATCCGGAAATTTCAGCAGTCGGCGGGGTGCCTCTGGAGCAAATTGTCGATCGGGAGAGTATGGATCAAATTATTGCACGGACTAAAGATGGCGGTGCAGAGATTGTCAAATATCTCGGTACCTCGGCCTATTATGCTCCGGGTCGTGCGGTTTCGGTCATGGTAGAGGCGATCTTGGATGATTAGCGTATTGTGATTCCCTCTTCGGTACTGCTGGAGGGAGAATACGGCTATCATGATGTGACGGTTGGTGTGCCTGTAGTCTTGGGCTCTTGTGGGGTTGAGCAGATTGTTGAGCTTGAACTCGATGATGAGCTGAAAAAGAAATTTAGAAGATCGGTGGAGTCCATTCAAGAAGGTATTGATATTTTAGAGCAAAACGGTTTTTTTAGCTTCAAGAAAACTTAAAGTATCATTTCGATATAATTCGCTACTTTTTACGCCGAGAGTAATTTTGGCACAAAAATTAGAGATGACAGGAAATCGGTAGTGTTTGAAACTTTAACGGACTCGTTTACAGCTGCAATTAAAAAAATTCGTTTTCATGACGATGAAAAGGCTCTGAAAAAGGCTCTTCAGGAGTTGAAGAAAGCCCTGTTGAAAGCAGATGTCCATCATAAAGTTGTTAAAGATCTTATTGCCAAAGTAGAGTACGATACCAAAGCCGCAGGCATTGGAAAAGATCAGTTTCTTGACGCATTGCGCAGTACCTTGTATGAGATTTTGGAAGTCAAAGGAAATCAGGGTTTTGTGTTTGCCCCGAATCCTCCTACGGTTATTTTAATGACGGGACTTCAAGGCTCGGGTAAGACAACTACTACGGGGAAGCTGGCTACCTATCTAAAAAACCAGAAAAAGAAAAAAGTACTTGTAGTAGCTGCAGACCTACAACGTTTGGCCGCAATAGAACAGCTGCGACAGATTACGGAAAAAATTGAGGTTGACCTCTATGGCGATGATGAAAGCAATGACCCCGTAGCCGTAGTAACTGCAGCACTTCAAAAGGCTCGAAATGCCCTTTATGATGTTGTGCTGATTGATACGGCAGGACGACTGGCAATCGATGAAGAGCTGATGCAACAGCTTCATGAGGTCAAAGAGGCAGCATCTCCGGATGAGGTTTTTTATGTCGCGGATTCATTGACCGGCCAAGATGCAGTACGAACAGCACAAAGCTTTCGTGAGAAAATTGGTATTGACGGCGTTATTTTAAGTAAATATGACGGTGATTCAAAAGGTGGTGTTGCATTGGGAATTGCTTCACAGGTTGAGGTACCGTTGCGCTTTATCGGCAGTGGTGAGAAGATGGAAGATCTGGAGGTCTTTTTCCCTGAACGTATCGTTAACCGCCTTATGGGTCTGGGTGATGTGGAAGGGCTTGCAGAGAAAACAGCCGGTGTTATTGATGAGAAAAAAGCCAAAGAGCTGACGAAAAAGATTAAAAAAGGCAAGTTTAACTTTAATGATTTTTTGGAGCAGATTGAGAGTATGAAAAAAATGGGGAGCATGAAGTCGTTAATGGGTATGATCCCGGGAATGGGAGCTATGTCCAAGGCAATGAAAGATTTTGATCTAGACAACTCCCGAGAACTCAATCAAATAAAAGCCTTGGTAAATTCGATGACACCTAAAGAGCGTGAAGATCCGGATCTTCTAAACAATTCACGCAAACAGCGTATTGCCAAAGGGTGCGGTCTTTCGCAAATGGAGGTCAACAAAATTTTAAAGCAGTTTAAAAATGCATCAAAAATGGCCAAACGTTTCTCCGGAAAAAAAGGAATGAAAGATTTGCAAAATATGATGACACAGATGCAAGGCGGAGGTTTTCCCCGATAATTTACATGTAAATGTTAACTTCTGTACTATACAATAGCATAGAGGCTAGCATTTTAACAATGCAGACAAATTTAATATATTCAGCATGTTGAAATAGAACATGTGCAGAGAAGGACCAAAAACAACATGGCAACAGTAATTCGATTGACCCGAATGGGTCGTAAAAAACAACCTTTTTACCGCATTGCGGTAACAGACTCTCGTAAACGCCGTGACGGCGGTTGGATTGAATTGATCGGTTATTACAATCCGATGAATGAAGAGAAAACAGTAAGAGTAGATAATGAACGTCTGGACTACTGGTTAAGCGTAGGCGCTAAAATGAGTGACCGCGTCAAAAAGATTACCGGTAGATAAGCATGGTAGATGACTTTGTCGCTGAGTTTGCGCAGTTGATTGCATCGCATCCGTAAGATATTCGAGTCGAAACGTTGGATCAAGGTGACTTTATGGAGATTATTTTGTATGCAAACCAGCAAGATGTCGGTAAACTCATCGGCAAAGAGGGAAAGATGATAGGTGCCATTAAAACGGTCATTTCAGGTTGCAAGGCCAAAGACGGTAAAAGTTACCGCATCAATGTCGAACCCGTCTAAACCCGATACACCGCTGCTGCATGTCGCTACATTAGGTCGCACAATTGGACTTAAAGGTGACATGAACCTCAATATCAAGACCGACTTTCCCGAGCAGTTTGTTAATGGAGCCAGATTTGTTGATACCAAGAATCGGGTTGTTATACTTGAATCTGTCAACTTGGAGCGTCACACTGTCAGGCTTGAAGGAGTGAATACTCCTGAAGCAGCAAAACGCTATGTCAATACCAAACTTTTTAGCAGCTATGAACAGACTCGTGAACAGTGTCATCTTAAAGAGGGCGAGTTCTTTTGGTTTGATATTATCGGATGTACAATTATAGAATCAGGCAGGCTTCTAGGAACGGTGAGTGCTGTTGAGCGTTTTGGAACTCTGGATTACCTTAGTGTAGCAACAGAGGATGAGCTCATTGCTCAAGGTGAAGTAAAAACATTTTTAATCCCCTATCAAGCACCGTTTATTATTCAAACCGATATTGATCGCAAAGAAATTTATGTCAGTGGTGCCTACGATATACTGCAAGCATCATGACCTTTACATTTGTAACTTTGTTCCCTCACCTTATGCAGGGATATTTTCAAGACTCTATATTAAAACGCGCCATTGATGCAGCGCGTTTTAATATAGAGTTTATTGACCCGCGAAATTACAGTCTCTCCAAACATAAGAAAGTGGATGATACGGCATTTAGCGGCGGAGCGGGCATGGTGATGTCGCCGCAACCGCTATTTGACACTCTAGACGCGCTTCAGGAGCAGCATAAGAATTTACATGTAATTTTTACAACACCCGTGGGCAAACCGTTTACCCAAAACGATGCCAAACGTTTAGCTAAAAAAGAGCATCTGGTTTTGGTAAGCGGTCGGTATGAAGGAATTGATGAGCGGGTCATAGAACAATACGCCGATGAACTTTTTAGTATTGGTGATTATATTCTTACCGGAGGCGAACTGCCCTCGCTGGTGATGTGTGATGCGATTGCTCGAAATATTGACGGCGTATTGGGCAATAGTAAATCACTGGATGTTGAGAGCTTTGAGAGCGCTCTTTTAGAAGCACCGAGCTTCACAAAACCGCAACACTTTAGAGGTTTAAGCGCTCCATCAGAATATTTAAAGGGAAATCATAGTAAAATTGCGGCACTAAAAATCGGGCTGTCTGAATATAAGACAAAATTTTTCAGACCCAAAAGACTGATAAGTGAACAAAAAAGGAAGCTGTATGAGAAATAAGTATATTGAAAATTTCGAAAATGCACAAATTGCCAGTAAAAATATCCCTGACTTTCGCGCAGGTGATACGGTACGTTTGGCCGTGACCATTAAAGAGGGCGACAAAACACGTGTTCAAGATTATGAGGGTGTTTGTATTGCTATTCGCGGTGAAGGAACCGGAAAAACCGTCATGGTACGTAAAATCGGTGCAAACGGTGTGGGTATTGAGCGTATTTTCCCAATTTACAGTGACAGCATCAACGAAATTAAGGTGATTCGTCGCGGACGCGTTCGTCGTGCCAAGCTGTACTATCTTCGTGATCTTGCCGGTAAAAAAGCACGCATTAAAGAACTTAGAAAATAATTTTCTAAGTCTCTTTTAAGACACTATTTCTAAATATAACACCCTTTTTGCCTCTTTTTATTCCTTAATTTAACCTAACTTTCTATATAATAACGTCTTACTATCAATTTCTCTAAAGCGAGTACCTGTGAGTTATTTGGATGATCTGAAAACTATTGTTAACATTAACTCCTATACGAAAAACAAAAATGGTGTTGATGCAGTAGGAAAGCAGTTTGATGTCTGGTTTGAGGCATTAGGGCTGAAGACAATTATCTTTGAGCGGGAGCTTATTGGTGAACACCGGCTCTATCGTTCGCACCAGATAGAAGGAAAAAAATTGCTGCTGTTGGGTCATTTGGATACGGTGTTTGCTCCCAATACCTTTGAGAATTATCGTGAAGACAGTGAGTGGGTTTACGGTCCGGGTGTGTGTGATATGAAAGGGGGCAATATTGTCATCTTAGAAGCGTTGCGCCGACTGAAGGAGAAATATGGGTGTATTGAAAATATCGATATCTTATTGGTAAGTGATGAAGAGACGGGAAGTGACGACTCTAAATATGTCAGTGCTTCGCTGGCTTCAGAGTATGATTACTGTTTGGTCTATGAAGCTTCAGGAGAGCAGGGTGAAGTAGTTGTCGGCAGAAAAGGGGTAGGTACTTTTTCTATTGATATAGCGGGTTTGGCTGCGCATGCGGGCAATCATTACCGCGAGGGTGTTGATGCCAATTTGGAAGCTGCGTATAAACTCAAAGAACTTGTTGCGTTAACAGATTTTAAAAAAGGTACGACACTCAATGTCGGCAAGATTGAAGGGGGTATCGGAGCCAATACGATATCACCTCATGCGCACATGACCTTTGAACTGCGTTACAAAAGTACTCAAGAGAAACAGCGTGTTTTAGAAGCAATAAACACTATTGTGGAAACATCGTATGTAAAAGGGACAACGGCAACATTGAGCGGAGGTATCCAGCGAGATGTCATGCAACCCGGCGATGCTGCTTTTTCTTTGGTGGCGATGATGGAACGTATTGCACAACAACATTTGAAGACACAGGAGCGCGGCGGTGTCAGTGATGCCAATATTTTGAGCTCACACGGGGTAGTGACTTTAGATGGCTTCGGCCCTTTTGGTGATGGGGATCATACACCCAACGAGCGAGCAAGTAAGGCAAGTTTTGAAGAACGTATTGCTCTGAGCAGTAAGATTTTTCAATATTTTGTAGAGCATAAAAGTTTTTAAAAGGAGCTGGAGTGAGTCGTAGAGTCGGAATGTGGATGTATGCTAATGGCGGTGGTGATCTCATTGCAAAGAAGATAGAGAGTAAGCTTAAAGAGCGTGGTATTGATGTGCTTCAAGGTTTGGATTTGCGCTTTGCCGAAGCACAAAACGGTGCCATTATCTGTAATGGGGTCAATGTGCTTGATTTGGATCTTTTTTTCTCTTATAATGCCGGTGAACAAACGGTTGCTCAGGTGTATATGTATGAGGTTGTGAATGATTTTCTTCCTACGGTGAACAGCTTTAAAGCATTTAAGCTCTCTGAAGACAAGTTTCGTTCCAACATGATATTGGCGCACTCCGGGGTAAAAACATCCGATTTTTTTATCTGTCATCGCGAGAGTCATGAAGGGCTCTATTCCAAACTTGAAGCGTGGGGTAAAATGGTTTTTAAACCTATTGACGGTTGGGGTGGTGCAGGTATGGCGCTGATCGATACTAAGGATAAGTTCAATATGCTTATGCCGTTTATTAACCAGATGAATGTACGTCATATCTACGTGGAACGTTTTATAAAAAATGATTTTTCTGATTTTCGTATTGATATTGTTGACGGAGAATTTGTCGGCTGTTACGGCCGTCAAGCCAGCAAGAGAGATTGGCGTACCAATGTGACAGCAGGGGGAAGCGTTATTGTACGAGAGGCAAATGATGAGGTGGTTGAAATTGCAAAACGTGCCTCAAAAGCCCTCGGTATGGATATTGCGGGAGTGGACATTTTGTACGATACCGAACGTGAAGAGTATGTTGTCTTGGAGGTGAATGGTATTCCCGCTTTTGCCACACCAGAACAAGAGAAAATGGGACTGAATTTTAATGCAAAGAAAATTGATCTTATTGTAGAGATGATTGATCGAAAAACACAAAAATAGAGGAGAAAATATGAGTAAGCGATGTCTTCCAAAAATTGGATTGTTATATTTAGATTATGTATTACGTTTTTTTGACCACAGTAACTTTAGGGGTTGGCCCGATAAAATCGAGACGGTGACGTATCATTGGGGAAATGATAAAACCCGTTTTATTAATGAGGTGCGACGTAAAAATATTGATGTGTTGATTGGTAACATTCCTGCTACGGCGTATGAGACTTTTAAAGAGATTGCCGCGGCACTGCCGGGTGTACGCTTTATTCCTTCAATTGAGACGCAATTTTCCAACAAATCTAAAGAAAATGTTACACTGTTTTGTCAAAAATACCACCTGCAAGATCCGCCGACCCAAATTTTTTATGATCTGAAAGAGGGTTATGAGTACTTAAAAACAGCGCAGTATCCTAAAATTGTCAAGCGTTCGTACGGCCCCTCCAATTATGGTGGGTACTTTGTGCACAAGGTTGACAATTATGCAGAGGCCAAAGCTCTTTTTGATGAAAAAAAGTATGTACCGATGTACATTCAAGATGCTATTAAGTTGAAAGATTCCGGCGATATTCGCGTCATGCTTATCGGTCATAAACCTGTATGTGCTTTTTGGCGTTACTCGGGTGCAGGAGAGTGGATTACCAATACGTCTCAAGGCGGCTCTATGAGTTATGATAATGTTCCGATGAATGCTCTTGAGTTAGCGGTCAAAGCTTCCAAGGCGGCCAAAGCGGAATATTGGGCATGTGATATTGCCATAGATGAAGAGACGCTAGAGCCCTATATTCTGGAGTGTGCTACGGCGTTTGCCGCGTTCCCGTATATTCGTGACTGGATCTGTCAGTATATTATGTGGGATTTGAGTGAAGGACGGTTCCGACTGCCGCATGTACCACTGTTTTCATGGGAAGAGCTGGGTAAAATGGATGCTTCGGTTTTACGTACACTGCGTCATCTCTATTTTGCCAGATATGAGCCTTCCGCCGACGGGGCGTATTGGTTGGCCGATAAAGGGAATTTCGACATGGAGTTAACGGATGCCTCCTATCCCGATGATGTACCCAAACCCATTGCCCCCGTTACCGCAGAAGAGAAGCTTCCGGCAGCTGTGCAGGAGGCATTTGATGCCAGTGATGCACACTCCAGCGGATTTAACGAGAATGGGCTGTTCGATTTTAAAACGGTGACCTTAACAGAACTGCTCTCATTGTATGGCATGGAGGAAGAGGTGGCGGTTAAGATTAAAGAACTCTTAGATACACGCGCCGTTGAGTCGTTTGAAGCCTTAAAAGAGTATGATTTCATATCAGAACAACAATTTGCCCAATGGCATAAATCATTTAAGTAGGTAATGCGTGAGACAACAGTACAGTTCGTATCAAGATTGTATCGATTTTTTTGAAAGTGCTCAAGCGCAAAAGAGCGATCTTTTTAAAGTAGAGTACATCGGTACTACGTGGGAAGAGCGACAGATTTTGTGTGTGACAATTAGTAAAGATGTGAGTACAGCCCATGCAAAGCCGGCGCTCTTTTATACCGGTACCATTCATGCACGCGAGTGGATTGGTATTGAGTTGTCATTGACGTTCGCAAAATATATTTTGGATCACATTGATTATGACCCGCAGCTCAATATACTGCTTTCTCGTGCTACTTTGTATATGATACCGTGTGCCAACCCTGACGGTTATGAATATTCTCGTACTCACTTCTCCTTTTGGCGTAAAAATCGTCGTCAAAATGCTGACGGAAGTTTTGGTGTTGATTTGAACCGTAACTTTAGTATTGGTTTTACCCCCAATACCAATACTACATCCAATGTTTATTCGGGTCCTTCGGCATTTTCAGAGCCTGAAACTGCGGCAATACGAGATTTTTTTGAAGCACATGACAATATTGCTATTGCCCTTGACTACCACTCTCAAGGCAATGTTTTTTTTCCGGCACATAACTTTATTCATGAAGATGCTATAGATGCGACCGACTTGAATGTATTGGCTTCGAATATGGCTGAGGAGATACGTAAAGTCTCTTCGCGCGAGTACGGTGTTCACATGGGAAAACCGCCAACGCATCTCATTAGCGGCAGTGGACGAGAATTTTATTATTCCAAAGGAGCCCTTTCTCTTGTGGTTGAAGTGGGAACCCGAAATATTTCTGATTACATGGAACATATGAGTGAGAATATCAATGAAAACCTTCCGGCATTGATGAGTGCGCTTAGTGAGGTTCCCAATTATGATAAACACAATCGTCTGCCTCGTGTCACATCATTTATTGCGACAAGTGTCGGTGCTAAAGAGGTGATTTTAGAGTGGGAATATCCCAACGATGAAGATGTCTATTTTGAGATATATCGTGCTACAAAACTCAAAACTTTTTGTCAAAATACCAATCGCGTCGGGATGACAAAATCGACAAGGTATACCGATTTACACCTGAATGCTTCGACTAATTATTACTACTTTATTCGGGCTGTTTGCAAGGAGCGCAAGATTAAATCTCCCTATGCACCGAAAATTGGAGTGCGGACACGTCCTGAAGTGAATATGTTCTCTAAAATACTCTTTCCTACTGCAGAAAATATCGGCTATGTCGGAGAAAAAACACAGAAAAATCGTGATCATTTTGGGAATAACTCTCTTTTTGTCGGGATGTCAGAGAAAAAAGGTGTCTGTTACGGCGTATGCGAGTTTTCACTAGAGACCATTCCTGACAATGCCATTATTACCGGCGCGAGCATCTCGTTTTACCCAATGAATCGTGTCTCAGTGCAGGTAGAGCGTTATGGAGAGTGGCGTGTTGGTATGGTTGATGAGCGCACGGTTGGAGCATTGTACAGTTTCGATGATATTAAGAGTGCCAAGATTGTAGGCTATATTGACCGTCCGACCAAATCGCATCAGCTTTCCCAAGGTATATGGCGCACGTATGCGTTTGCATCACAAGAAGTCGTTCTGCTTCAAGAAGCGTTAAAGCGAAAAAAAGCGCTTTTTCGTATGGAAGGCCCCACGGTTTTACCGCTGGATCGCTCGTCGCAGTTAATGCAGTGGGATATTGGCTATGGTAAGTTTAGCTCCGGTCTCACCTACCGTCCCAAACTCGATATTTCCTACACGCTTCATGATGTGAAACTTGAGATATCGACACATAATGAATTTACTATTTCTAAAAGCGGTTTGGAAGAACAGGCGCTTACCTGTGGATTTGATGGTAACGGTGAGGTTATCTACTCCTTTTTAGAGTTTGATCTCTTTGCAATGCCTGAAATGGAAAATACGGTTATTGCCAATGCTTACGTGGAGCTTCAGGCTGACACCATCAGTTCGGGTGATAATTTACGCTTTCATCTTGAGATGGTTCGATGCAAAGGTAATGAAAAGAACTTTGAAAATATTCAAAATCGTGACGTTATTGAGCGCGTGGGGTACGATGTGAGTATCTCTGACTTGAAAAATCAAAGAACACAACGCTTTATTTTCGATACCTATGCCATTAAAGAGCTTATCAAAGCCGTTACCAAGACACAAAAACTCTATTTCGTGATCTATGCGACCTCGCCTAAAATATATACTAAATCCAGCCGGGTGAGCTTTGTTGACGATAAACTCAATCATAAGCCAAAATTGGTCATTAATTATATTAAAAAACGTCGCCATGGTGTTGAGGGTGTGCGTAATTTACGTTACAGTATTGAAAACAATATGATACGCTTGGATTGGGACAACCCTCAGCATGAGGCATTTCGTGGAGTAATTGTTGTAAAAAATCGTTTTCATGTTCCCTGTTCACCTTATGATGGACAGAAGCTTTACGGCGGAAATGCCAACTATACCTATGACAATTTTGGTGCTAAAGATGTTGATAAATACTATGCAGTATTTACATACGATGAGGTTCCCAACTTTTCAGAGGCTTGCGCACTGGAATATCATGTCAAAAGATAGCGTGTTTACAACGCTTTCATAGCACGGTCAATATCACGTTTCATACTCTTTTCTTTGAGATCGTGACGCTTATCATGGAGTTTTTTACCGCGGGCAATAGCAATCTGAATTTTTACCAGATTTTTGCGATTAAAAAACATCTGAAGCGGTACAATAGTGTGTCCCTCTTTTTCAACAGCTTTGAGCATTTTGTTGAGCTCTTTGCGATGAAGCAGTAATTTTCTGCTGCCGCGTTCCTCGTGACCGTAATAGTAGTGGGTGGTCTCCAGCCGACCGATGTGAGCATTAAACAAAAAGGCTTCCTTGTCCACCAGACGGACAAAACTGTCTTTCAGGTTGACGCGACCGGCACGAATTCCTTTCACTTCACTTCCTTGCAAGACAATACCGGCTTCAAATTTCTCTAATATGTCATAATCGAAATAGGCTTTTTTATTTTTGGCAATGGTCTCACCCATGTGGTACTGCCTTAAAAAAAGTGCTGCCACTTCCACTAAAAAAGCAGGAGGGTTGACTATGTTGCTTAAGCTCAGGATATTCGTGACATGCGGGCATAAAGAGGTCATTTGCTTCCGCAGTCTCGTAGTGGTTTATAACAGAAACAGAAGACTGTTGTGCCCACTGTTGCGCTTGTGTTGCCGTGATGGGATTAAAATAATGATCCCGATAACTCTGATACACTCGTGGCGTACTGAT
>JAJRVF010000161.1 GCA_024277395.1 Campylobacterales bacterium | reverse complement strand
GCATGAAAAAGAGCTCTCTTGCTACAATGCTATTGAAAACGCCAAACAAGAGGCCTTTAACACCTTTGCTCTCGAACTGGGCACCATCATACAGCAGTGTCACAAACAAGCACAACTGCTCCACCTCACTCAGGAGGCGCTGCATCAAAAAATCTATACCTTTCTCTTTCCTTACCTCAAAGATTCCATTGCCATCTCACCCAAAGTTGAACGTATTGTGCTTTTTGACTTCAACCGCTCCATACAGCATGATCTTCTTAAGCGCCAACGTCAGGAGTTGCTTGCACGAACCATTCGAGACTTTAAAAATCTCTTCCCGCTTGCTCGCTCGCTAAAACGCCGACTCATTTTACATGTAGGGCCTACAAACAGCGGAAAAACCCACCAAGCCATGCAGCAGCTCCAGGCGGCTCAAACCGGTTGCTATTTGGCACCGCTGCGACTCTTAGCCCTAGAGGGTTACGAAACCTTACAGGCTAAAGGAATAGAAGTATCCCTGATTACCGGCGAGGAACAAATAATAGATGATGAAGCAACACATATCAGCTCAACAATTGAGATGCTTCATTTTGAAGTTGATGTCGATGTCTGTGTCATCGATGAGGTGCAGATGATCGGTGACCGTGATCGTGGCTGGGCCTGGGCCAATGCCATAATCGGTGCGCCGGCAACTACCGTGATTATGACCGGATCACAAAACACTGTTAATGCCATTGAGCAACTTGCTGCATATTTGAATGAGCCTTTGGAGATTGTTCACTTTACGAGAAAAAACCCGTTAACACTACTCAAAAGTGCGACACCGATTGCTCAAATCAAACCGCACACCGCCATTATTGCCTTCTCACGGCGTGATGTCTTGAAACTCAAACAGCAGCTTTCGCGCCACTATGAAGTCAGTGTTATTTACGGCAATTTAAGTCCTGAAGTACGGCGGGAAGAGGCACGACGCTTTCGTAAAGGCGAAACAGAAATTCTTGTTGCCACCGATGCCATTGCCATGGGAATGAATCTCCCTATTGATACCGTTTTATTTTACAAAGCACAAAAGTTTGACGGGGTCAAAGATCGTGAACTCAGTGTAAGTGAAATCCATCAGATCTCCGGTCGTGCCGGCCGTTACGGCTTAAGCCATGTAGGGTATGTGGGCGCATTAAAACCTGATGTTCTTAATATTATTCAACAAAAATTTCATAAACAAGCTACCCATATTGCACTTCCTTTTACCGTGATGGCATCACTGGAGCATATTCGCCTTGTCGGTTCCATCTTGGAAGAGTCTTCGCTGTTTGAAATTCTCAATTTTTTTGTTAAAAATATGCAGTTCAGCGGCCCTTTTCGAGCAGCAAACTTAGAGGGAATGCTTGAAGCTGCCACTATTGTAGATCGTTTTGATCTTGACCTGGCTTCGAAATATTATCTTGCCTGCGCACCGCTGAATTTCAAATCTCCTTATATTGTTTCTGCCTATGAGCGTTATATTCATGCTGTAGAAGCACAGCAGCCGGTACACTATCAGACACCGGTACTTCTTCATGAACATGCGCAGAGCAGCGATGAACTTCTCGAAGCCGAAGATATGGCAAAAGAGATCTCGCTCTACTTATGGTTAAGCTATCGCTTTAGCGATCTTTTTGTTGATAAGGATGAGGCGATGCGAAGCCGGCGCATTATCAATCGCTTCATTGAAAACTCTCTAAAGCAGAGCCATTTTGTTCCCAAATGCCGCCAGTGTACAAAAACATTGCCGATGAACTCGCCCTATCCCATCTGTCAGAGCTGCTTTCGAAAGTTAAATCTGAAAAAACGCGAACACGACAAACGAAACAGCTCCGCACATCGGAGACGACGATGAATTATTGCAATAAATCGCTGTAGTCATACTTTTGCGGATCAAGGTAGAGCTTCTTTTTTTTCACAATAATGCGACTGTCCTCTTTAGCCGCTCTCTTAAAACGTTTTTTTAGCTTCTCTTTCTGTTTGGCTTTGTAGTTTTTTAATTTTAAAAAATCTTTCAATGAGATCAAATCAACAGGATCTGTTTCAACAACTTCAGCCGTTACGGCATCTTCAATGACAGTCTCAACATTCATGTTGGTTAAAAATTTGCTGGCAACAACTTGAAGAACACTTTTGAGCTGTTCATCCCGTTCTTTGTAGATCATCTCTATTTTTTGGCGCTCCTCAATAAGCATTCGTTCACGCTGATCCCGGAGTTTTGTTGTCTCGTGCTCAAGGGTGTCAATGCGCTTCTTAAGACGTGCATTTTCCTCTTCAATGTAGTCATAATAACGGTTGTCGTCCCTGGTTTTGGACGGTTTCTCCTCTCCGGTGACCACATACTTTACACCATTTTCAATAATACAGTCAATACTGCCGCGACGAATTCGATTGTGAATGGCCTCTTTCGATACGTTGAAGTGCGCTGCTGCCTCCGCTACCGTCATTTTACTCATCCTATTCCTTTACTGCCTCTGGAGTCATTGCGATTTTCGCTCTCGCAACATTAAAATAAATTGATCAACTACCGCCATATCCAAATGGCTGTCCATTTGGCTTTTCATAAGGGCTAAAGCATCAAACGAGCTAAAAGGCTCTTTATAAGAGCGCTTGGTTGTCAGAGCATCAAAGACGTCACACACACCGATAATACGTGCAAATTGGGAGATGTTCTTCTTCTCAATACCGTCAGGGTAGCCATGACCGTCCATCTTCTCATGATGATGTCGGATACCTGAGAGAATCTCTCTATCGGTAATGCCAAGATTTAGGGCAATCTCATATCCGTAAGAGGCATGATATTTCATCTTGGCAAATTCATCATCGCTCAATGCTCCGTTTTTATTAATAATATCATAGTCAATTTGACTCTTGCCGATATCATGCAAAAGAGCTGATGTACCCAAGTCGGACAATAGCGCTTCACTCCACTCCAAATAGGTACCCAGACAAATGGCATAGATGCTCACGTTAATCGAATGGGTATGCGTATAGTAGTCATGTGCCGTGATCCTCATTAGTGAGCGTACAGCGCTAGGGTCACTCAGCGCCGTCTCAATGAAACTGTCGACCACCTCTTTGGACTCCTTCAACGCCTCTAGTGACTCGGGATTTTCAAAAAGCTGCTCTAAAATGCGTGTTGCACTCTCATACAGTACCGCAGCCTTGTCATCCAGCGGCAACTCCGGATTTTTTACAATAGTTTGAATATGCTGCGCAATGTACTTCTCATACTCTTGATAGCTCATCTCATCCACGTAAAGCTGCTCTACCTCACGCAACTGCACCTTTGTCGTACCATCAAGGACAGTGTCGCTTTGCAAAAAGAGCGTCATTGCACTCTTAGACTCATTAGGCTCATACACTTCAAAATTAAGCTTCTGCCCTTGAGTCAACAAGCGTTTGTCTATAGAGATAAACTTCTTCGTTTTTGACATCTTCTACCTCATATTGTCGTAAACAAGCGGAGCGTCCCACTCCATCGCTTTAATGGCACGCATCACTTTTTGAAGATCGTCAATCTGTTTGCCTTTCACACGAATCGCATCCCCTTCAATCTGTGCCGTAACTTTGAGTTTGAGCTTTTTAATCTCAGCGACAATTTTTTTTGCCTCTTTGGCTTCAATATAGTCCACCACCTTGAAGGTTGCTTTACGGGTGCCGCCGCTGGCATCTTCAACACGCAGCTCTTCAAGTACATTTGAGCTTAATCCGCGCTTGAGAAGCTTGGCGATGACAATATCTTTGAGTGCATCGAGTTTATTATCGCTTGAAGCCACCAAAATAAGTGCCTTGTCGCTCTCTTTATACGTTACCTCATACGGAGTCCCTTTGAAGTCGTAACGATTCGCCACCTCCTTGTCAACTAAATTGATGGCATCTTTAAAGGACTGTTTGTCAATTTTTGCAGAGATGTCAAGTGAGTGTTCTTTTGCCATGCTTATACCTTTATAGGGGAGTATAACAAAGACTAACTTAAAAAATTTAAAAAGCGGGATCTCCAAAATCCGGAGTGCCGTCATTCCCGAAACCCCCGCCAAAATTTGCACTAAAACTGGGATCCATATAGCCCATAACGCCACTTTTGTTACGCAACATAACAATATCTTGCTTAGGGGCAATTCCTACCGGACAAACCGGCACACACTCATTGCAGAGCGTACAGTCCCAAATACCGTTATCTTGTATGGTAGCAATTTTATCACTTACGTCACTTTCGCGCACATCACTAACATACCGCCAACTTCGCGTCAAAGCAAATGGACCTAAAAAATCGCTGTTGACCTCATAAACCGGGCAGGCGCTGTAACATGAAGCGCATAAAATACACGCACTTTGGAGTTCATTCACCTTCTCCTCTTCAGGTGTTACATTGCGTGTTACAGCACTAACGCTGCCATAAGCGTGTGCTTTTTTATTAAAAGCCAGGGCATGATCACTGTCAACAACAAGGTCGCGGATAACTTCCATGTTTCGGAGCGGTTCAACAGTGTCTCCATCGTGAACTTTATAGGTACAAGCCAACACCTCCACACCGTTCACCCGCATCGCGCAACTGCCACAGACGCCCGAACGGCAATCTGAATTAAACGAGAGTGTTGCATCGTATTCTGTTTTAATGGCGGTCAGTACTTCAAGGAGCGTTTGGTTATTGGCTTCAATCTCATATTTGATCTTCTGTGCTCCGTTGGGGGCAGCCGGACAGTAACGCAATACTTCAACAGTCATCACAGTGCTCCTTTCATGAAGTCCAAACATAACACTCCATCTTCTTTCCATGCTACGGTATGCGCATGAAAACGTTCATTGTCACGCTGCGGTGCATCGCTCCGAAAATGCGCACCGCGACTCTCTTTTCGACTAATAGCACTCACCAGCACCACTTCTGCCAACTCGACCATATTGCCAAATTCAATAAACTCTATCAGATTCGTATTATAGGTTCTCGACTTGTCTTTAGGCCCCATAAAAGGCAGCTCTTGCTGCAGTTGCCGTACGGCGGCCAATACCGCTTTAAGTCCTTTGTCTTCCCGAATAATTGCTGCATTGTTGTAAAAAATATTACCCATAAAACGGTGCTTTTCGTAAAAATCAATCTGATTCGTAAAATATTTGATTCCCTCTATGAAGTTTTTGTCTCTTTGAAACTGCTCGTTAGGGTTACATGTATTTTGGTGCTCTTGCGCATACCGCGCAGCATATTCACCGGCCTGATGTCCAAAAACAATTACTTCTAAAAGAGAATTTCCGCCTAAACGGTTCGCTCCGTGAACGTTATGATTGGCGCACTCTCCGCAAGCGTACAGTCCGCTAAGCGCTGTTTGCGACATCGCATCCACCTCAATACCGCCCATGCAGTAATGCGCTGCCGGCTTGATCGGTATTAACTCATGCACCGGATCAACATTCTCATACAGTTGAGCCAGCTTTCGCTCTTGCGGCAGCTGCTCGTCAATAAATGCTTCTCCTAAATGACGAATATCCAGATAGACCGCTCCGCTTTGTTCGAGCTCTTTTAAAATTTCACGGGCAACCACATCACGCGGTGCCAGTTCGTCGGTAAACCGTTCATAATTTGCGTTTAAAAGATGACCTCCCGCTCATCGGGCGCTTTCAGAAATAAGTACCGATGAGCTTTTCAGTGCCGTGGGGTGAAATTGAATGAATTCCATATCACTCAATCGTGCACCGGCCCGAAGTGCAGCAGCAATACCGTCGCCCGTAGAGCCGGTAGCATTGGTAGCATGATTATGGTAGATACGGCTGTACCCTCCCGTAGCAATAATAACACTGCGTGCTTCATGCACCTCTACCTCACCCGTGCGTAAATTCAGTGCGGTAGCACCGCTAACATAACGTTTGTCTTCAGCATCCTTCTGTGTGAGCAGATTAAGCAAAAAACGTTCATTTAAAAACTCTATGTTATGGCGATTGCATTGGTCATAAAGCGTATGAAGTATTTTCAGACCGGTATAGTCTTGTGCATAACAAGCGCGTGCATTCGAAGCACCCCCCAAGCGCCGCTGCGCTATTTGTGCTTTGTCATTCCTGCTAAAAGGCACACCAATACGGTCCAGCCATGCCAGTGCCTCAGGCGCTTGACGACACATCAATCTCACAGCATCTGTCGAAGCAAGTCCCTGTGCCGACTTCAAGGTGTCCTTTACATGTAATGCTACGGTATCGGCATCACTGTGAGCAAGGGCGGCATTAATCCCTCCTTGCGCCATACAGGTCTGCGCACGCGTAGGATAGCTTTTGGACAACACCTGAACACGTGCTCCGTGCTCTTGCGCCTTCAGCGCTGCGCTCAGTGCGGCACCTCCGGCACCGATTATGAGTACATCTACCATTGCTGTTCCATTGCCATACAATTACGCATCATCGAACTTCACCAGGACGGTTCCGGCAAATTTATCTTTTTTATAAAACTCGACACGATACATCTGTCCTTGT
>JAJRVF010000015.1 GCA_024277395.1 Campylobacterales bacterium | reverse complement strand
TCCTCATAAGAAATATTGTTTAAAAAGTCGTATGAAGGCTCCAGTTTTTTTGGTTGGTACGATACGGCAGTATTAGCGGCTGCTACAGTGTTAGAAGCGGTCGGTGAGGGTGCAGGTTTGGCAGCTGGATGCAGCGTCTGAGTTTGTTGCACTGTTGCGGTGTGTTGTACCGAGGGCGTTTGCGGTACATGCAAAGTATCTTGGGGTGCTAAAGAGAGCGTAGCGTTAGTGTGTTGCGGTGCCTGTGCCGGTCGGGTCGGGTTAAAAACAAACAGCAGTGCCAAAGCAATAAGCAATACGGCAACCGCCAAAAGCGCCATGAAAGGGAGGTAGTGCTTTAATTTGTAGCGAAACCATTGCTGCTCCAAGTGACGAATATCAAGCATGAATCAACCCGGTATGCAGTGCTGCCATCTCAATACTTTTGTTTGAAATAGAGGTATAATTGATTTTTGTCGGCTGATTTTCTTCATACCATGAGAGGATTTGAAACAGGGTATAGAGAAGTTTGTTGGTATCACGATAATTTCCCTTGGTAAGCGTAAAGACAGTTTTGATATTTTTGTCGTTGAACATATTGGCAATATCAAAACAGTTGACTTTCATCAGTTTTTTCTGAATGTAGATTTTAAGCTCTTCAGGTGAGGCATTCATGAGTTCAATACTCTCCCAAATACGTGTTTGAAAATGCTCTTTGGCAATAAGATCTTCTTTTTCCGTTTTATGCAGGCTGACGACAAATTTCATTTTACGAGAATCTGAAAGCAGTCGAATTTTTTCCATCTGGGAATCTGAATAGAGCTGTGCCTCATCGAGCAGTACTATGGGCACGGTACTGTGTATGAACTTATCGGTTAATGTCATAAAGGTGGTAAAATTAATATCACTTTGGGGTGTAAATTGGTAAATATCTTTGGCAAGAGAGCGAAAAAATTCACCATCATCTAAAATGGGAGATTGATACAGAACGACCTTTTGAGCACTCGAGAGATCGTTATAAAGCTTACTTAACAGCATACTTTTTCCGGTACCGGGTTTTCCGTAAAGCAGAATCATCTTCAGCGGTTTTTTTACAGACTCACTTAATGACTGATAGATGGTGGTAATACGCTCGAGTTGAACATATTCCTTGGGATCAACAAGATCCAAAAAGACATCTTTAGGCTTGTCAAAAAGATTATTGCGCATTACTTACTTTGTCAATTTTGGCTGGAAGATTGACCATCTCGTTAGTAATACCTTCATAGCCAAGATCTTTTAAAGAGATATGGTTATTTTCTTTACGAATAATGTGGGGCTGAATAATAATCACGAGCTCCTCAACTTCTTTGACTTTCTCTTCATATTTAAAGAAGTAGCTCAATCCGGGAATATCTCCCAAAAGCGGCACTTTAGAGGCCTTATTGGAGACCTTGGAGCTAATGAGTCCGCCTAAAATAATACGATTGCCGTCTTTGACCGTAACCACAGAAGAGAGTTGTCTGCGGTCGAGGTCGGGCGGTATAGTGCGCCCCAAAGAGTCACTCGCAGCGCTGGAGATATCATCTCGTGTCTGAGAGACTGACGGGTTGATCTTCAAAGTAATGGTGTCGTCGCTGGAGATTTCCGGCGTAATGTCGAGCAAAACACCGGCAAAAACGGAGTTGATCATATCGTTTTGCGTGGTTGCTGCAACACCGCCCCCGGTACCTTGCTGATTGGTAGATTGACGGATTTTGTAAAAATACTCGGTTCCCACGGTAATAAGCGCGGGTTGATTGTTTAGTGTTAATACTTTAGGATTGGAGATGGAGTAGACATCGCCTTGAGTCTTTAAAAATTTAATGACTTCTTTAAGAGAACCGCCACCGCTGATTTTAATGAGACTGGAGCTATTGAGTCCGGGAGGATTGAGTCCGCCTTCAGTAATGGTGCCGTCTGTTTCAAATTCTGTAACATTTTTGTACGAGAGTGCGTCAATATTGACTTTTAAATTTTGCAGTGCATAGAGTTGCGCCCAGTCAATACCGGTGCTTTTGGTATCACTAAAGGTAACACCGAGCATGTGCACATCAATGAGAACCTGATACTTCATTTTATTTTGCAACATTTTAATGTATTTATCCAAACGGGCAATTTGCTTGGCTGTTGCCGTCACGGTAATGAGACCGGCATTTTTGTTTACGAGTGGCGGTGCCGCCTTGTACGGGTCTTCCGGACGATTGAGAACCGATTGCAACTCTTGGTCAAGATGATCCCAGAAGACGACTTCATCACTGCTTTCAATTTTAATACCGGAGTTGGACTTGCTGTTGGCCTGACGTTGCTGTGTTCTTGACGTGGAGCTGCTACCACCCGCACCGCCGCGAGAAGCACCGCCCGTATTGTTTCTGTTGGTATTGCTGTTGGAGCTGCTGAGGGTAATATCCGTACTGCCGGTTCCCTTTCGCTGCGATGCAATATAGTCCATGTGATAGGTTTTTGTCTCAAGGTAGGAGATGCGTAAAATGCGATTTTTTAATGTATAGGCCAAGTTGTTTTCTTTCAATACAAAATCAAGAACCTCATTAATAGTCATATTTTTGATATTGGTTTTATTCATTGGCTGACTTAAGATTTTTTCGGCGTCTTTATCGGTGACGATAATACTGTATTGACACTCATCGGTAATCTGATCAATAAAGCTATTGATTGTCGTACCTTTTGCAGAGGAGATTGTAAAGAGTTCATACGTACAGTCTGCTGCTGCAATAGAAGGCATTATGCTAAGTGACATTGTAAGCATCAGGGCTTTGAGTGCTTTCATATCTTGTAATGGTTTCATAAAGTACATCCTAATTGATTTGAATTTTAATATGGTCGTTTTTCTCTTTAATAAAGAGTTTTAACTTTTTATTCTTACGTTGCAGCAGCACATTGTCACTGTTGATACGTCGAACTTTATAGCCGCGGACGGAACCATTGACTTTGAGCCATCGCCCGTCGATTAAAGCACTTTTGTTAAAAATTGCAGTGACCTTAAGAGGTTTTGGTGGCTTGGGAAGTGCGATTTGTGCAACAGCAGGTTTGGTAGCATCGGATTTTTCAATATCTTCAACCGCTAACTTTCTATAGAGAATCGGACTGGTGATTTCAGAAATTTTTGCATCTGAAATACCGGAGCGCTTTGGCTTAATAGCGGCAATTTGTTGATCGACCCAAGCGAGACTGTCTTCGGC
>JAJRVF010000014.1 GCA_024277395.1 Campylobacterales bacterium | reverse complement strand
GGTATGGAGGCTAAAGCTACAGGTAATCCTATTAGTGTTCCTGTCGGTGAAAAAGTTTTAGGACGTATCTTTAATGTCATCGGTGAAACCATTGATGGAGGCGATCAGGTTACGGATGCTCAGACATGGTCCATTCACCGGGATCCGCCGCCGCTGGTCGACCAAAGTACGACAACAGAGATGTTTGAGACCGGTATTAAAGTGGTTGACCTTCTGGCGCCGTATGCCAAAGGGGGGAAAGTCGGACTTTTCGGTGGTGCCGGTGTCGGTAAGACCGTAATCATTATGGAATTGATTCACAACGTAGCGCACGGGCATGACGGTCTTTCCGTATTTGCCGGTGTCGGTGAGCGTACACGTGAAGGAAATGACCTTTATTATGAGATGAAGGACTCTAACGTACTGGATAAAGTGGCGCTGTGTTATGGTCAGATGAGTGAACCTCCGGGTGCGCGTAACCGTATTGCCTTAACCGGTCTGACCATGGCGGAGTATTTCCGTGATGAAAAAGGTCTTGACGTTTTGATGTTTATTGACAATATCTTCCGTTTTGCACAATCAGGTTCGGAGATGTCTGCACTTCTTGGACGTATCCCTTCAGCGGTTGGTTACCAGCCGACACTTGCCCGCGAAATGGGTGCATTGCAAGATCGTATCACCTCCACGAAAAAAGGTTCGATTACATCGGTTCAAGCAGTATATGTTCCTGCCGATGACTTGACCGATCCGGCTCCGGCATCGGTATTTGCCCACTTGGATGCAACAACGGTTCTCAACCGTAAAATTGCAGAAAAAGGTATTTACCCTGCGGTCGATCCGCTGGATTCAACATCACGTCTTCTTGATCCGCAAATTATTGGGGAAGAGCACTACAGTGTGGCGCGTGGTGTGCAGCAGACCCTGCAAAAATATAAAGATTTGCAAGATATTATTGCAATTTTAGGTATGGATGAGCTCTCTGAAGAAGATAAAGCGACCGTTGAGCGTGCACGTAAAATTGAGAAATTTCTTTCACAGCCTTTCTTTGTTGCCGAAGTTTTTACCGGTGCTCCGGGTAAATATGTGTCGCTCGAAGATACTATTAAAGGCTTTAAAGGTATTTTAGAGGGTGAGTATGATGATCTTCCTTAATCGGCATTTTACATGGTCGGCGGAATGGATGAGGCTATCGCGAAGGCTGAGAAGTCTACAAAAAGCTAAGGATAAGCTATGGAAACATTACAGCTTCAAATTATGACGCCTACGGGTGCTATCTTTGACGGTGACGCTTTAAGTGTGACAATACCCGGAGAAGAGGGGGAGTTTGGCGTTCTTCCTCATCATGCCTCGCTTGCAACATTGCTGCAAGCCGGTGTTGTTGATATTGAGATGACAGATAAATCTGTCGAGTCTGTTGTTGTTAACTGGGGCGTAGTGCAAGTTGATGAGAAAAAAGTACTACTCTTGGTTGATGGTGCAGTACCGCTTAAGGGTGATTCAGAAAGTGAAATTGCCAAAGCGATTGAAGATGCCAAATCGCTGGTGGACAGTGCTTCAGATTCGAGCGCAGCTATTGCGACGGTATCGGCAAAAATTGAGTCGGCTGCACAGCAACTATTCTAATGTTAGACGAACTTTCACTTTTTATTGACAAAAGTCACGGGGTGACACTTTTTGTGTTGGGACTTCTTGCACTCTATTTTATTGTAATGAACTGGGTCTTTTTTTATCGCTATTTTTCACTTAAGAGTTGGATATCTAAAGAGACCAAATCATTAGAAGCATTGTTAATGGGTTCACATACCGTCAATGAAAACTCTTATTTGAACCACTTCATTAAAACAAGCAGCAATATAAACAAAGAGATATTTGATCTGAGTAATTTTGCTGCTACCAAAGAAGCAACAAAGGGGCTCTCTTTGCTCTCTGTTGTGGCCTCAACCTCTCCTTTTATCGGTCTGTTTGGTACGGTAGTTTCGATTTTGGATACGTTTAGCAATATTGGGCAGTCTTCAGGAACTATGAGTGTTATTGCAGCCGGTGTTTCAGATGCTCTTATTGCCACGGCAGCGGGTATTTTTGTTGCTATTTTCGCCTATACGTTCCACCAAATTATAAAGCGGAAATCGTATGATGTCAGCGGTCTGGTCAAAATGCAAAGTGATGCCATACTGGCACGTCTAGGGTAAATAAATGAATGCCTATGATTGGGATGAAAAACCCGAACTCAACATTACGCCGCTCGTCGATGTGATGTTGGTACTGCTGGCTATCTTAATGGTTATTACTCCCAATATTGTCTATGAAGAGCTTATTAATCTTCCTCAGGGTTCGGCTTCAAAACAGATAGAAAAGAAATCTCCGGTTCATATTGTTGTTACCAAAGAGGGCGAAGTTCTTGTGAATAAAGAGAAGTTTGATCTGATGACATTTTCAGATAATTTTTATCTCTATTCCCAAAAACTTGATTTAAAATCTTCAGTAATGATTAGTGCTGATGAGTCACTTGATTACGGTGTTGTCATGTCGGTATTGGCAGCAGTCAAACTGGCAGGCTTCAGTGAAGTCTCGTTGGCTACCAATGGTTAACAATAGTAAATACTTCTATTTAAGCGGTCTGCTCTCGCTATCGCTTTTCACACTCTTTTTAGTATTGTTTATTTCCATTGTGTTGCAGCAGGAAAAGCTGAAACAGTTTGCTTTAAAAAAAGATAATTATATTTCTGTCTCTATCAATATGGAAGCACTCAATAAAAAAAACTATAAAAAAGAGAAAAAACCGGAGATAAAAAAGAAGCCTCAACCTAAAAAAGAGATCAAGCAAGAAGCGCCTAAGCCAATAGAAAAACCTGTAGAGCCGGAAAAACCAAAACCACAGAAAGTCGTTCCCAAGGTATCTGACCTGTTCTCTTCGGTGAAAACTGAAAAAATTGTTCCTAAAAAAGAGCCAAAACCCGAAATCAATAAAAAATTACTCTCAAAGCTCTCCAAGCAGACAGAAAGAAAAGAGGTTACTGAAGCCAATGCGGCTACATCGATGATGAAAAAAATTGAAATTACATCTGAAAGTGCTTCTACATCACCGGATGTAAACGAATATTTAGCTAAAATTCAAGCTATTATTTATGAACAGTTTTATCCTCCGATGAATAGCGCGGGTGAGAGTGCCATTGTTTCCATTCAATTAGATCGTTTTGGGAAGCTGGTCTCTTATAAAGTCTTGAGATATTCCGGAAATGATCTTTTTAACAGTGAAGTGGACAGACTGGAGCGTCGTTTAAAACGGCTGACGTTTGGTAAACATCCTGAAGGTAAGACTGAAAGTATAAAAATTATTTTAACATCACAGGAGTAGCGATGCGCCATCTATTAGGAATTTTTTTAGTGACATTACTGTTATCTGCGAGCGATGCAACGATTGAAGTCGTCAAAAAAGCAGATTCGTTTGCCTCTTTAGCTATTGAAGATGCTACGGAGTCATTTGAGAGCACTGCATCTCGCCAGTTTTTAAAAAATATTATTAGTGATATGAATGTACTCTCTCTCTTTAATGTTGATCGTAAACACTTTGTTAATAATTATGATGACAGCAGTGTGTCTCTTGAAACCCGTTCTTTTGATTATGTTTTGCGTTATCGGCTGCGCAATGATGATAGCGGCAATATTGCCGTAGATATGAAACTTTTGCATAACGACAGTGTTATGATGGAAAAAATATATAAAATGTCCAAAAAGAAACTTTTAGTGTTTGTTGCACATAGTATTGCCTATGATATTAATGATTTAATGGGTGCAGTACCGGTGGACTGGATGAAAAAGAAGGTTGTTTTTTCCAAACTTACATCACCTGGGCGTAGTGAAATTGTTATTGCAGATTATACGTTGACGTATCAGCACACTATCATCAAAGGGGCACTTAACGTATTTCCGCAGTGGGCCAACAATGATCAAAGTGCCTTTTATTATACATCATTGGCAGGAGATATACCGACGTTGTACAAGATGGATCTGAAATCGGGTAATAAAGAAAAAATTGCAACTTCTGATGGTATGATGGTCTGCTCCGATGTCAGCGACGACGGACGCAAGCTTCTGCTTACTATGGCACCTTCGGGACAGCCGGATATCTATCTGTTCGATACAATAACAAAAAAGAAGAGACGGTTGACAACCTATAGAGGTATTG
Organism: Campylobacterales bacterium; assembly: GCA_024277395.1. Classification (GTDB taxonomy): domain Bacteria; phylum Campylobacterota; class Campylobacteria; order Campylobacterales; family Sulfurimonadaceae; genus QNZR01. Next base: position 1,346 of record JAJRVF010000014.1, on the reverse strand, counting down.
ATGTGAACGGTCAGTTTATGGAAAAAAATAAAATCGCTTTTGTATCTAATCGTTTGGGCTACCCCAATATTTTTTCCAAAAAGCTTAACGGCGGCGGCGTGGAGCAGATGGTCTATTACGGACGGAGCAATGCGGCATGCAGTGCTCACAATGAGTATGTTGTTTATAAATCACGTGAGAGCAATAATGAGTTTGAGCGTAATACGTTCAACCTGCATCTCATCTCTACAAAAACTGATTTTATTCGTCGTTTAACGGCTACGGGAATCAATGAATACCCACGTTTTTCAGCGTCAGGCGATACCATTTTGTTTATTAAAAACTATCAGCAGCAAAGCTCGGTGGGAATTATTCGCCTGCAGGAGAACAAGAGCTTTTTGTTTCCTTTAAAAATTGGAAAATTACAATCTATTGACTGGTGATTTTTACATGTAAATTGTGGGCGAAACAGTGGGTATGTATCAAGGAGAATGTCTTGAGAAAATGTTGTCACTATTGAACCGCTAGAAGGGTTTTTATTTGAGTATTGATATTATCTTGTATTTTCACATTCTCTCTGCAACCGCATGGATCGGAGGCTCATTGCTGCTCTTTGCTTTGGGTATTATTCTAAGAGACAAAGAGGCTCAAAAGCAGGTCTATTTTTACTTGGGTCCTATCTACGGCTATTTTGAAACTTTCTGGTTGGTGTTGTTGTGGATATCCGGTCTTGCTTTGTTTGTAAATTTTGGTTTTTATGAGTTGCTTCGTTATGATCCGGATCATGTGCTCTCGCACTGGATGCAACATAAACTTATTTATGTTAGTGTTATAACAATACTAACATTTATTCATATGGTCATTGCATTTAAGACGCATAATGAAAACCGGAGTTTTTTCCTGACGATTGTTTCACGAGGCAGTTCGCTGCTGATTTTCTTTTTAAATCTGGGTATTTTGTGGGTAGCCATTCAAATTCGAAATATATTGTAAGTCTTGTATATAAAGTGTAAATATTTTTTTGATATAATTATTGCAATTTTACGCAAGGTAGTTATATGAAAAACGTTCTAATGGTAAGTGCGGTTACGGCATTATTGGTTTTAAGTGGTTGTAGTTCAAAAGATTCGTCGATTGAACCGTATGATAATAGCGGTGTTACCATTCAGCCCGAGACGGACAATAATACCAATACGGAAGAGTTGCAGGGTGAAGATGTTGTTGTTATTGAGGGTACGGATGCCAATGAGATGACGTTGAGTGCCTTGGAGTCGCGTATGAACAGTGTCCATTTCGCATTTGACAAATTCAATATCTCTCCTGAAATGCAAGATATTATTGATGCCAACGCCCAGCTGGTTAAGAGT
>JAJRVF010000160.1 GCA_024277395.1 Campylobacterales bacterium | reverse complement strand
GGGCAACTAAGGGAAATTTTTTTTGAATTTTAGAGAGGAGCTCTTGTCTCATTGTGGCTGCTTTTCATTAAAATTTTCCTGATTGTAATCTTTTTTGAAGCAAATGTGATTGATGTGTGTCAAAATCTATTACTGTTTTTTGGGGTATGCTAACACGTAAAGATATGATACTATAGCATCAGTAGATTACGCAAAGGGGAGCTGTTGGGTTATTTTCCTGCTTTTTTAACACTTGAGAATAAAAAAATTCTTATTATCGGCGGGGGTCGTATTGCGTATGAGAAACTCGATCATCTGCTGGATTTTACACACAATATTACTGTTATTGCGAGGGAGTATTCCGAAACAATGCGATCGCGCCTGAAAGCTGAACAGCTTCATTGGGAGCAGCGGGCCTATAGAAAGGGTGATCTTTCAGGGTTTATGATGGTCGTGGTGGCTGTTGATGATCTTGCCTTGCAGGAGGCTGTTTTTACAGAATCGAAACAGCATCACTGTTTGTGTAATGCGGTAGACTCGGTAGCATACTGTGATTTCATTTTTCCTTCGTATGTCAAAAAAGATGACCTTACCATTGCTATTTCTACCTCAGGAGCATCACCGGCAATGGCAAAACATCTGAAACGTTTTGTTCATGACATGATGCCTGACGATATTTCAGAATTTTTACAAGAGATGAAAGCATTGCGCACAACATTGCCCAAAGGGAAAGAACGCATGAGGATGTTAGATCAAAAAGCAGAAAATTATATGAAACAATGGAGAGAATCATGACTATTAAAAAAGCACTGTTTTTAGGATTTTTATTTGCCTTTTTGGTGTTGGGATTTGTGGCTATGCAGCGTGCTATGCCCGAAGCGAAAGAAGACCGTATCTACAAAGCCGTTAAAGTGTACAGTCCGTACAAGCTTGAGAAAATCTTGGGCGGATTGGCCATTGTTGATATTCGAACCGGCAATAAAGAAAAGCCCAGTGCCGCGGAGGTACTGTTGCGTTACGACGAGTTGGACAAACAGTGGGGAAGAGAGCATCTCAAAGTTGAAGATAATCATGTGATTGTTTTTGGTGATAACAATCAGAGTATTACAAAAATCTTTATTGAGACACCTAAAGAACGTGAGTTTTTACGTACTTTTTATGGCATATAAATTGCCATGCCTGCTATGAGGCAACACTACAGTCAGCATGCATATAAAACCCTTTAAAAAGAAATTATAAAAATTATCAGATACCAAAGACTATAATTTAAAATAATAATAAGTATTATAGTTTATCTTTTTTTTATTCTCAATGAGATACAATTGCAGTGATATAGTATTATAGATTAATAATTGGGAGTTTAAGTGATGAAAATAGTAGTTTTTACATCATCCTTGCTGATTCTGTTTCTGTTAAGCGGATGTGGTGGCGATAGCAGGGTAGATAGCACTACAACAAATTTAGATAAAGAATTACGTACAAAAATTGACGGTTTTGGACTGACGGGGGATCCGTCGCTCAACAGAAACATTCCGTCAGTCAGTGATGCGCAGGCACAATTGGGTATGAAGCTGTTCTATACCAAAGCCCTCTCTTTAGATTTTGATGCGGCATGTGTTTCCTGTCACCATCCGCTGCTCGGCGGCGGCGATAGGCTTTCGTTTCCGATTGGTTCAGAAGCGATGGATCCGAACCTTTTGGGCCCGGGGCGCCTTCATAAAAATACGGGGAACAGTTTCTTTGACGGAGGTCCGACGGTGCCGCGAAATGCACCGACAACGTTTAATGCAGCACTTTTTGATGTGGGAATGTTTTGGGATAATCGCGTTGAGAGCAAAACAGGAGAAGTCGGTGCTAACGGCGGCGGTGCCGGTAACATCGTAATGCCGGGCAAGAGTGATTTTGAGCGAGTAGAGAGTTTGGTCGGTAATTTACCGGCAACACAGGCACTTTTTCCAATTACCAGTGCAGAGGAGATGCGCTCTTTTGGACATGCAGAGCTTCAAGACGGCAATGCCGTGCGCGCCTATCTTGCAGATCGTCTCTCCGGTGCTAACGGCAATAATGACTTAAGCGAGAGTGCCCGTGCTGTCTGGCTGGAAGCATTCAGGGAAGGCTTTAATGCACCTGAGGCCAACGCATCGACACTGATCACCATAGAAAATATTGCCCGTGCAATCGGTGAGTACGAGCGGTCACCACTCTTTATCAATAATCCGTGGAAGTCCTATATTGAGGGCAATACCGATGCCATAAGCGAGCAGGCAAAAAAAGGAGCCCTTCTGTTTTACAGTGGCTATTAAGAGGGCGGTGCCAATTGCGTGCAGTGCCATAGCGGTGATTTCTTCAGTGATGGAGCGCTTTATGTTATGGCGGTACCACAGATAGGGCGTGGTAAAAACCACGATGGTTCAACAGAAGATTACGGACGCGCCAATATTACGCTTAATGATGAGGATAAGTACAAATTTCGCAATATGTCATTACTGAACATCAGCCATACGGGACCATGGGGGCATTCGGGTGCGTTTACCTCCTTAAAAGGCATCGTAAAACATATGCTGAATCCGGATGATAGTGCACAAAACTATAATCCGTACACAGAATTGAAGCAGCGCGGTATTGAGGTACAGTGTAATGATGTAGAGACCAATACGGCACATGCGCTTGAACAGCTTCGCATCAATCGGCAAAAAGGGATCTCTCCGCATCAAAGTGTCAATTTTAGTGAGGAGCAGGTCGATCAACTCGTAGCATTCTTAGAGACATTGAGTGATCCGTGTGTGGCAGACGCAAGCTGTCTAAGCCAGTGGATTCCCGACCCCAGAAGTCCGAATTTCGAACTCCTTCAACAACTCAACGCAACGTTTCAATAAGGTTTTTGCAGACGAGAGCATCGCTCTTGTCATGCTTTGCAATGCACCATAAACACTTTAACGCAGATAACTTGACATAAATACGCTCAACTTAGTATAATACATCTAACTAAAGTTTAAAGGATTTAGAGATGAGTAATACTATTTTTGAAAAATTAACCCACCAGATGACAGAAACTATTGAGTCGGCACTGTCACTGGCGCTGCATAACCAGAATGCCGAAGTCGAGCCAATCCATTTTTTGTGGGCACTGCTGAGTAACTCCAATTCGGTGTTGAATCAGGCACTTAACCGTATTAGTGTCGATAAGACGGCCATAGAGCTTGACGTTAAAAGCAGTGCTGCCAAATTGCCCAAATCGTCCAATGTGACCAAAGAGAGTATTCGGCTCTCACGTAATTTTGTGCAGTCGTTAGAGCGGGGTATTGGAGAGATGACCAAAAACGGCGACTCATTTCTGGCAGTGGACAGTTACATTATTGCCAACAGTGATCATGCGCCGTTTAAAGAAATTTTAGAGAAATATATTGATATCAGCAATTTAAAGAAGAGTTTGGAATCTGCGCGTGCCGGTCAAAAAATTGAGTCGCAAAGTGCCGATGAAAATTTGGAAAGTCTGGATAAATACGGTATTGATCTAACACTTGAAGCGGCTGAAGGCAAGCTCTCTCCGGTTATTGGACGTGATGAAGAGGTGAACCGGATGATGCAGATTCTGATTCGCAAAACGAAAAACAACCCCATTCTCATCGGTGAACCCGGTGTGGGAAAAACAGCTCTAGCCGAAGGCTTGGCGCAACGCATCTATAATAAAGAGGTACCGCTGAGTCTGCAGAATAAACGGGTGGTGGCGCTTGATATGAGTGCACTCATTGCCGGTGCGAAATATCGTGGGGAGTTTGAGGATCGTCTTAAGGCGGTGATTGACGAAGTGAAGCAAAGCGGTAATGTTATACTTTTTATTGACGAGATTCATACCATTGTCGGTGCGGGTGCGAGTGAGGGGAGTATGGATGCTGCCAATATTTTAAAACCGGCACTGGCACGCGGTGAACTGCATACGATTGGTGCGACCACGCTCAAAGAGTACCGAAAATATTTTGAGAAAGATACTGCACTGCAACGCCGTTTTCAACCGGTAATAGTAGATGAGCCGAGCGTCAATCAGTCGTTGCAGATTTTACGCGGAATCAAGGAACGCCTGGAAGCGCACCACAATGTTACCATTACCGATGCGGCATTGGTCGCAGCAGCACGGCTCTCCGATCGTTACATCAGCGACCGTTTTTTACCCGATAAAGCGATTGATTTGATTAATGAAGCGGCAGCAGAGTTAAAAATGCAGATTGAGTCGGAGCCGCATGAGTTGGCACGCATAAAGCGACTGGTTCAGGAGCTGCATGTCGAACAAGAAGCACTTAAAATGGAAGTGACTCCGGCCAATGAAAAACGGCTTGAAGAGATTGAAAAAGAGTTGGCAGACGCACAGGAGCAGCAGCGTTCATTGGAGGCGCAGTTTGCCAATGAGAAAGAGGTGTTTGACAATATTGCTGCCGTTAAAAGTGAAATTGAAGCCAAACGCCGTGAGGCTGAAATTGCAAAAAACAACGGTGACTTCAATAAAGCGGCGGAGATTGAGTACGGAGAGATTCCAAAGCTTCATGAGAAAGAGGTGGCGCTTCAAGAGCAGTGGAAGCGGATGCAAGAGGAGGGAACACTGCTTAAAAACAGCGTTGACGAGGAGTCCATTGCCGGTATTGTGAGCCGCTGGACACAGATTCCCGTTACCAAGATGCTCCAAGGCGAGAAAGAGAAAATTTTACATGTAGAAGAGGAGCTGAACCGTGATGTGGTCGGGCAGGAGAGAGCGACTCATGCCATTTCGCGCGCTATTAAGCGTAACAAAGCAGGGCTCTCCGACAGTGACCGGCCTATTGGCAGTTTTCTCTTTTTGGGTCCCACCGGTGTGGGGAAAACCCAAACGGCGAAAACCTTGGCAAAATTTCTCTTTGATTCGCAAGACGCACTGATCCGTTTGGATATGAGTGAGTACATGGAGAAGCATGCCGTGTCGCGTTTGGTAGGGGCACCTCCGGGTTATGTCGGTTACGATGAAGGGGTACAGTTGACCGAAGCGGTACGACGCAAGCCTTACAGTGTCGTACTTTTTGATGAGGTAGAGAAGGCGCATCCGGATGTCTTTAACATGCTGCTTCAAGTGCTCGATGACGGACGTTTGACAGACAACAAAGGCGTCACGGTCGACTTTACCAATACCATCATTATTTTGACCTCCAATATTGCGAGTGACAAAATTATGGAGATGGCCGGTGATCCGATTTTAGAGAGCCTTGTGATGGACGAACTTAAAAAGAATTTTAAACCGGAATTTTTAAATCGTCTTGATGAAGTGGTGATGTTTAATCCGCTTGGAGAGAAAGAGATTGAAAAAATTGTCATGCTCTTCTTCAGTGAGATTCAAGAGAAGCTCAAAGATCGCAATATTGCTCTGGTGCTTGAAGAGAGTGCAGTTGCGCTGATTGCCAAAGCGGGGTTTGATCCGGTTTACGGAGCACGACCGCTGAAGCGGGCACTCTATGAGATTGTTGAAGATCGCTTGGCCGATATGATCTTAAGCGGCGCAATTGATGAGGGCAGTACCGTGACCTTCTCAAGTGAGAATGACGAGATACAGGTGAGTATCAGTTAGGGCGTAGGCTGCTGCTGTTGTGCGCGCATTGTATCAAGTAGCCCAAAGAGCTCTTTGCTTGATGTCTCCATTGCTTTAAAATTTTCAATAATTTGTGTCTCGTGCTCCAGCCGTACGTCAGATGGAGTAAGGTAGCGCATATTTTCATGAACTTTGTCGTGAACGGTTTTGTGTGGCACAATGACTGATTGAAAGGCTTGGGTATGACCAAAGCGTTCTTTTCCGGTGGTGTCGTACCAAGTGCCCAAACGGCACTGGGTATGAGAAGTGAATTTTTTGCTGCTGTCGCCGTTTGAAATAGCTTCGTATGCTTCAGATTTAAAAATAATATGGTCGATTTTTGCCAAAACAATAAAGACACGGTTGTCCATATCTTCAACGACTTTGGTCATATGCAAGGCATTGGTGTTGAGTTCACGCATGGCTTCGTTAAAGGTATCAACGGCACGGGAAGATTCCTCGGCGAGTGCTGTCATGCTGGCGGATTTGTCAAGTACAATACTGGCCTCCTGTTTCATGGAGTTAATAGAGATGGTAATCTCACTGGTGGCTTTTTGCGTTCGCTCGGCCAGTTTGCGTACCTCATCGGCCACAACGGCAAAACCGCGGCCGTGCTCTCCGGCTCGGGCGGCTTCAATGGCGGCATTGAGTGCGAGCAGGTTGGTCTGTTCGGCAATATCTTTAATCAGATCGACAACAGACGTAATCTCATTGGTTTTGTCATTGAGTCCCTCAATGGAGATGTTGCTGTCATTAATATGTTCCACGAGTGTGTGCAGTTTGGTAAGAATCTGATCGACCTGCGCCATACTTTCGGTCGACTGCTCACCGGTTTTTTGTGTGTTTTGATGCATGGTGCCAAGTTCGTCAATAACTGAGACAATCTCTTCTTGAATAAGACTCAGACCCTCGCCGACACTGCCGATATTTAAAACATTACTGTTGAATGAGATAATCTTTTGTTTGTTATTGGCATCTTTCATTGCAGAGATACCGTTTTGTACCATTTCAATAGCTTCGGCAAAGTCCCCTTCGAGTCCTTCGGTACTGAGTTTGTAGCTAAAATCACCTTCGGAGGCTTTGTGTACCGAGGTATTGATGCGTTCGGTCAAGGTTTTCATGACGGTAACGAGCGACTGCAGCATTGCCGTAATTTCATCCATCTCATTGCGGGCTACTTTGCGGCGGTCGACAACGACATCAAGATCTCCTTGATTGACTCGAACTATCAAGCCTCTGAATCGGTCAATGGCACTGGTAATACTTTTGGAGACATTATGGGAAATGTAGATAATGAAGAGAAAAATAGACAGCGAGCTGAGTATTGTAAAGAGCAGTATTGTCAATGATGTGGATGATTCGGATTCGCTTAGTGCCAAGATATTGTGAGATATCTGATCTTCAAACCATTTGAGTTTGTTGATTTTTTTGGTAATGGTTTGAAACCAGTGGGTGGCATCAATGCCAAAATGACTCTCTTTGCTAAAAGCAATTTGACGCATTGTTTCGACTTCTTTAAAAGCAGGGTCGCTTTGTGCCTGTTTGTAGAGCGTCATGGTTCCATCACTTGCCATATGGGTAAAAAGATTTAAGAGTGTTTTTTGTTCTGCCGCCAATGAGGCAAATTTGGTATATGACTTTCGGGTAAAGGCATCTTTGGCAAAGACTCCAGAGAGCACGGCACGCTCAATACCGGCACGCTCTTTGGCACTGATGAAAATAACAAAACTGTTAAAACCGGTACGAATATCGTTGTCATGAGGAACTTTGGAGAAGTCGGCAATCATATCAATAATGTTTTTGTTGAGCGCCGTATAAAAGGCGACTGCCTCTTGTGTCGGAAGAGAGAGTGATTTGACCTTTTGGCGTATGGGAGCGATGGTGTCGAGATTGATGGTACGCTGAAACTCTTTGACATAGCGTGTCGGAGTTTGGCGGCAATACTCTAGAAGCTCTTGGATCTTGACATCACTCTCCTGGTGCTGTTTTGGCAGAATGTCGGCAAATTTAGCACCTTTGGATCCGACAAATCCGGCGCTGGCCCCCCGCTCCTTTTGAAGTTCATGCAGCACACTGCTCATTTTAATAGAGAGCTCGACAATGGCTTTGGCCTCGGTTGCATTGTCATAGGTATGCCATGCATCATAGGAGATCTTTGCCGCAAAGGTCAACACTACGGTAAGAACAACGATG
>JAJRVF010000159.1 GCA_024277395.1 Campylobacterales bacterium | reverse complement strand
AGCGAGTTCAGTTTAAAGTATTTGTTTGTAATTTACATGTATAGTGCAGACTAAAGGATAGATATGTTTACGGATCAGGTTGAATTAACAGTCTCATCGGGTAAAGGCGGTGCCGGTTGTGTGGCATTTCGACGTGAGAAATTTGTAGTTAACGGTGGTCCTAACGGCGGTGACGGCGGTCGTGGCGGTGATGTCTGGTTTAAGTGTGACAATAACACCCACACTTTGTCGCATTTTAAGGGAAATCGCAATCTCAAAGCTGAGAACGGCCGACCCGGTACCGGATCAAATATGACAGGAAAATCAGGACAAAAACTGGTTATTGCTGTGCCTCCGGGAACGCAAATAGTCGAAAAAGAGAGCGGAGAGGTTCTGTTTGATCTGACTCAAAACGGTCAAGAAGAACTCTTTTTAAAAGGTGGTCGCGGCGGTTTGGGCAACACCCACTTTAAGTCATCCACCAATCAGCAACCCCGTTACGCACAACCCGGAGAACCGGGGATTGTCAAAGAGATCATACTTGATCTGAAGCTGATTGCCGACGTAGGTTTGGTTGGTTTTCCCAATGTGGGCAAATCAACGCTTATTTCAACGATCTCTAATGCCCGTCCGGAGATTGCCAACTATGAGTTTACCACATTGACACCGAAGCTCGGGCAAGTTGATGTTGGTGATTATGACGCTTTTGTGATGGCGGATATTCCCGGTATTATTGAAGGAGCCAGCGAGGGTAAAGGCTTGGGCTTGCAGTTTTTACGTCATATTGAGCGCACCAAAACACTGCTTTTTATGGTTGATTTGGCATCGTACCACAACTTGAAAGATCAATTTCAAACCCTGAGTGCTGAGCTAAAAAAGTTTTCCAAGACTCTGGATTCACGTTCATTTGCTATTGCACTGACACGGGTTGATGCCATACCGCCGCAAGAAGCCCCTGCTGTGATTCAAACATTTATTGAGATGCTTGGTTTTACACTTTCAAGCAAAAGCGCGTTTCAGTTTGATGCGTCTTTAGGGTATTATGAACAAGGAAACGGTGAGGGAATTGATGCATATGATAGCAGTAAACCTTTTTTTATTGTACCTATCTCATCGGTTATGCATACCAATATTGAAGCCGTTAAATTTGCACTTTACGAGCTGGTAAAGCTGGCGCGACAATGAAACGTTTGGTATTGAAAGTCGGTAGTGCGGTGTTGACAGAGCAAAACCGTGTAGCTAAAGAGCGAATGCAAAATCTGGTTGACTTGATTGCTGAACTCAAAAAAAAGTATGAGGTCATTTTAGTCTCTTCGGGTGCGGTAGCAGCCGGTTATACCGAATTGAAGTTAGATAAACGTATTATTGCCAACAAGCAGGCTTTGGCCGCTATTGGACAGCCGCTGCTAATGCGTCTGTACAAAAAAAAGCTGGAACGGCACAATATTTTGCCTGCACAGGTATTGGTGACTTCAATTAATTTTAAAACCTACGAACAGTCAGAACGCGTGCGTAACACGGTGGAGATGCTTCTGCGTCACGGGGTGATTCCCATTGTTAACGAAAACGATGCAACGGCAACAGAGGAGCTTGAACTAGGCGATAACGATCAGCTTTCCGCATATGCTGCAGTCGCTTTCAATGCCGATATGCTTATTATCCTTTCCGATATTGATGCCTACTACAATAAAGATCCAAACCGTCATGCCGATGCCGCAATCAAACTGCATGTAGATAGCATTTCGGCTGAAGAGCTCTGTCGTGAAGTCACTCCCAATAATAGTTTCGCAACGGGGGGTATTGTCACAAAACTCAAAGCAGCTGCGTATATGCTGCAGCATAACAAAGCAATGTATTTGGCAAGTGGATTTGACCTTGGCGATGTTAAGGCTTTTTTACTTCAGCACCAACATAGCGGCGGTACGCTTTTTACCAAAGGTAAATGATGATAAAAGTTATTTTTATGGGAACGCCTGACTATGCGGCAAGTATTTTGAAAACACTTATATGTTCTGAGGATATCGAAGTTGTTGCCGTCTATACCCAACCTGATAAACCGGTAGGTCGTAAGAGAGTGATGACACCCCCACCGGTGAAGGTATTGGCTGAAAGCGAAAATATCATGCTCTATCAGCCGCAATGTCTTCGTGATAAACAGACTGTTGCCAAATTACAAACAATACACTGTCATTTTATTATAGTTGCTGCTTACGGACAGATACTTCCCGAAGCCGTTTTAGACCATGCTCCCTGCATTAATCTGCATGCTTCTATTTTACCGCAATATCGTGGTGCCAGTCCTATTCAGCAGTCGTTGTTGCACGGTGATACCCAAAGCGGTGTCACCGCCATGCTGATGGACGAAGGTCTCGACACAGGAGCAATTTTAAAAATTTCAGAGGTAGTGATTGCCGATGATGAGATGGCGTCGTCACTGTTTGAAAACTGACGCAGTGTGCATCGCAACTTACTGTAGAGGTGTTGCGAACCTTTCATGAACTGCTCCCCATACCTCAAGACGATACGCAGGCAAGCTATTGCAAGAAGATCACGAAAGCCGATGGCAAGGTTGTTTTTGACGATGCTCAACGACTTTACAATAGATACCGTGCGTATACGCCATGGCCAGGGATTTTTTTGCATAGCGGTCTGAAGCTTAAAAGTATGGAGTTGCATGAGTGCACATCAAAGAATCGTGCCGGAGTGATTTTAGACCTGAGAAAAGAATATGCCGTTATTGGATGTGAACAAGGAAGCATCAAACTCTTTCGCGTGCAGCCCGCATCTAAAAAAGAGCTCTCGGTGTATGACTATATTAACGGTAAGCGACTGTGTATTGAAGATACTTTCTCTTGAATGCGTTGACTCGACGCAAACCTATCTTTTAGAAAAAATTAAAGCGAAAGAGCTGCATGCTCCCATTGCTGTGGTTGCTGCAGAGCAGACGGACGGTCGTGGCAGTCGTGACACTAGCTGGATCAGCTACAGAGGCAACCTTTTTTTCTCTTTTGCCGTATTGCGGGACACGCTTCCTCATGATTTGAAACTTGAATCAAGTTCCATCTATTTTTCCATGCTCCTTAAAGAAGTACTCGTGAAGCAAGGCTCTAAAGTGTGGCTTAAATGGCCCAATGATTTTTATCTTGGTGAACAAAAAATAGGGGGTACTCTAACGATGCTTCACGATAATATTGTGGTTTGCGGTATAGGCTTGAATCTGACATCGGCACCACAAAAATCTGAAGTGCTTGATGTTGTTATTGAAATTAGTGATATTTTGACGCAATATTTTGCATTGTTGAAAAGTTGTCCGTCATGGAAGCAAATATTTAGTAAATTTGAGCTAGAATTTTACAAAAGCCGAAAGTTTTCTACACATATAAATAGCAGAGAAATTTCATTGGAAACAGTAAGTCTGAAATATGACGGTTCGGTGGAGTATAATGGTGAAAAGGTGTACAGTCTAAGATGAGTGAAGTCATAGTCATAGCCAATCAAAAGGGGGGTGTCGGTAAAACGACGACTGCGGTGAACCTTGCTGCATCGCTTGCTGTTGCAGAGAAGAAAGTACTTCTTATAGATGCTGACCCTCAGGCGAATGCAACCACCTCATTAGGTTACTCGCGTAACGACTACGAACATAATATCTATCATGTTCTTATTGGGGCGTCCAAAATTAAAGAGACCATTTTAAAAACGTCACTGCCGACACTCAATCTGGTACCCTCAAATATCGGCGTGGTCGGTCTGGAAAAAGAGTATTATGATACTGAGAACTCCAAAGGACGGGAGTTAATCTTAAAGCGTGCCATTGCACAGGTTAAAAAAGAGTACGACTACATTATTATTGATTCTCCGCCGGCGCTAGGACCAATGACCATTAATGCTCTGTCGGCCTCAAATTCGGTGATTATTCCGATTCAGTGTGAATTTTTTGCTTTGGAAGGGTTGGCGCAGCTGCTTAATACGGTACGCTTGATTCGTAAAACCATTAATCCGAAACTGGAGATTAAAGGATTTTTGCCAACCATGTACAGCTCGCAAAATAACCTTTCCAAGCAGGTTTTTGCCGATCTGTCCCAACATTTTGAATCCAAGCTGTTTAAAGATACCAAAGATGACTTTATTGTGATTCCACGTAATGTCAAATTGGCAGAGAGTCCAAGTTTTGGTAAACCTGTGATTTTATATGATGTCAAGTCTCGCGGCTCTATTGCCTATCAGAATTTAGCGCAAGCGATTATTGCGTAATGGCAAAAGAGGCACTGGGAAGAGGTCTGGGAGCACTCCTGGGCGAGATGAGTGAAGCGTACGACAACGAGGTGCCCGATCGCGGTGACGTATTGGAAATTCCGCTTAAGCAAATTCGTCCCAATCCCTATCAACCACGAAAAACATTTGATGAAAAATCACTTCAGGAATTGGGAGAATCCATTAAACGACATGGATTGCTGCAGCCGATTGTTGTTGTCGAAGATGAAGTAGACGGCTATATATTAGTGGCGGGAGAACGTCGTCTGCGTGCATCTAAGATGGCAAAACTCAAAACTATCAAAACTATTGTCGCCAAAATTGATGCGGAGCAGATGCGCCAACATGCACTCATTGAAAATATACAACGCGATGAGCTCAATGCTATTGAACTTGCCGATGCCTATTATGAATTAATTCAGGTGCATCAGATGACGCATGATGAACTGGCTGCTATGGTCAATAAAAGTCGTACGCACGTCACCAATGCCTTGCGGCTGCTACAACTTTCAAAAAAAGCGCAAAAGGCATTGGTTGAGGGTAAAATTAGTGCCGGTCATGCTAAAGTACTGGTGCCGCTTGATGAAAAAGAACAGACATTGATGATAAACTCTATTATTGGACAGAAATTGAGTGTTCGTGAATTGGAGAGCCTGTTAAAGAGTACCCGAAATATGAATAAAAGTGAAAAAACTTCTGTTGTTAGCAATACACTGGATTTTACCGCCCTTCAAGAGCGACTCAAAGCTTTGAATATAAAATTTACATGTAAATCGGATAAAATCACGTTACAGTTTCATTCTGACGATGATATCGCTGCTTTTCTTGATGAATTGAGCTAAAACTTTTTCTTACTTTAACTATATCTTCAATTTATTAATTGTATAATCCCGTAACTTTTAGGAGGTGATATGTTAGATATAAATCCAATACTGCTCGCAGTCACGATCATTGTCTTTCTTATTCTTATTGCCGTTCTGAACAGTTGGCTTTACAGACCGCTTTTTGCTTATATGGAAAAACGTGATGCAGATATCAAAAATGACCTGAATGAAGCAGGCTCTACCGATGATGATGTTGCCGCACTCAAAGCCGAAGCACAAAGCATTATTAATGAAGCTAAGCGTACAGTTTCGGAGTTAAGAGAAAAAGTTATAGCAGATGCAAGAGACCTTGCCAATAGTAAAATTGATGCAAAACGTGCAGAATTAGCCGATAAATACAGTGAGTTTGAAACGTCATTGAGTGAAGAGCGTGAACAGATTAAAGTTGCGTTGCTTTCTCAGATGCCGTTATACAAAGAAGCTGTTAAAGCTAAATTCTCTCAAATATAAGGAGTTATGGTGCTTAAAACAGTTATAACATTACTTGTGATGACGGGTTATGCCGTTGCATCAACAGGCTCGGGCGAGGGCGGAACGGATATTGTGGAACGTACGGTAAACTTTCTTATTTTTGTCGGAATTCTTTATTATTTGTTAGCCGAACCTGTAAAGGGATTCTTTATTGGAAGAACCGCAGGAATTGCAGCAGATCTTGAGAAAGTTCAGGAAAAATTGCGTGAAGCCAAAGCAGCTAAAGAGGCGGCTCTGGCTGAAGTCGAGGAGGCACATAAATTTTCGGCCGAACTGCATGAAAATGCTAAAAAAGAGAATGCAATTATTAAAGATAAAATCATGTTGCAGTGTGAAAGTGATATTGATAACATCATCAAACAACACGAGTCGTTGATGGATTTGGAACAACGTAAAATGCTGCGTAACACGGTTGATGAAATTATGAGCGAACTCTTAAGAGAAGACAGTGCCAATTTCGATAAAGAGATGATGGCGAAAATTATTATGAAGAAGGTAGCGTAATATGGAAGAGTTAATTGCCAAACGCTATGTTAAAGCTTTAAAGGGAACATTAAAGCCCAAAGAGATCGGTGTTGTTAGTGAACTGTTTAAAGCGTTGGCATCCGGGTTCAGTGATGAGAAGTTTTTACTTATATTTGAAAGCCGTGATGTCTCTAATGCACAAAAAGAAGAGATATTGCTCAGTGCGGTCAAGAGCATTAAAAGCAATAAGGTCAATAACTTTATTAAGCTTTTGGTAGAAAACGGACGTGTCAATATTATTCCTGCAATTGCTTCGGAGTTAAGCAAAGAGATCTCTCGTATGAGTAAAAACTATTCCGGAAAGATCTATAGTGACAGTGCTATTGATGCCAAAACATTGGCAGGGATCGGTAAAGGTTTGAGCAAAAAACTGGGTGCAACAATTTCACTCGAAATGATCAGAAATGATTTTGACGGTATTAAAGTTGAAGTTGAGGACTTGGGTGTTGAGATTAATTTCTCGAAAAATCGCCTGAACACGCAACTGATAGAACACATTTTAAAAGCAATTTAAGAATCGGAAAGGAGACGCGTAGTGGTAGCAAAAGTACAAGCTAATGAGATCAGTTCAATTATCAAAGAGCGTATTGATAGTTTTGAGTTGAATGTAGATATCAATGAAACGGGTAAAGTTATTTCATATGCTGATGGTATAGCACAAGTATATGGTTTAAGTAATGTAATGGCAGGTGAGATGGTCGAGTTCGAAGACGGAACTCAAGGTCTTGCAATGAACTTGGAGGCTAATAGTGTCGGTGTCGTTGTCCTGGGTGCAGCTGCAGAACTTAAAGAGGGTATGTCAGTAAAACGACTCAGTAAGCTGCTTCGTGTTCCTGTGGGTGATGCACTTCTTGGACGTGTTGTCAATGCTTTAGGTGAGCCAATTGACGGCAAAGGTCCTATTGAAACAACAGAAAGCCGCCTGGTTGAAGAAAAAGCGCCGGGGATTATGGCGCGTAAATCGGTACATGAGCCTTTAGCGACGGGAATCAAAGCCATTGATGCTTTGGTGCCCATCGGTCGTGGTCAGCGTGAACTTATTATTGGTGACCGCCAAACCGGAAAAACAACGGTAGCGCTTGACACCATTATTAACCAAAAAGGTAATGGTGTTGTCTGTATCTATGTGGCTATTGGTCAAAAAGAGTCAACAATTGCACAGATCGTACGTCGTTTGGAAGAGCACGGTGCATTGGAATATACTATTATTGTCTCTGCAACAGCAGCTGAAGCGGCGGCACTTCAATTCTTGGCACCTTACACCGGCGTTACCATGGGTGAGTACTTCCGAGACAATGCACGTCATGGCCTGATTGTATATGACGATCTTTCCAAGCATGCAGTAGCATATCGCGAGATGTCATTGATTCTTCGTCGTCCTCCGGGTCGTGAAGCGTATCCGGGTGATGTATTTTATCTGCATTCACGCCTTCTTGAGCGTGCGGCAAAACTCAATGATGAGCTGGGCGCGGGGTCATTGACGGCACTTCCTATTATTGAGACACAGGCCGGTGATGTTGCCGCCTATATTCCGACCAACGTCATCTCTATTACTGACGGTCAGATTTTCTTGGAAACCGATCTGTTCAACTCCGGTATTCGTCCGGCAATTAATGTAGGACTCTCCGTGTCACGTGTTGGCGGTGCGGCGCAAATTAAAGCGACCAAGCAGGTAGCAGGAACCTTGCGTCTTGATTTGGCGCAATACCGTGAACTCCAAGCATTTGCACAATTTGCGTCAGACCTTGATGAAGTGAGTCGCAATCAGCTCGAGCGTGGCCAGCGTATGGTAGAAGTGTTAAAGCAACCTCCATTCTCTCCGCTTCCGGCTGAAAAACAGGCACTTATTATTTTTGCAGGTAACAGCGGTTATTTAGATGATCTTCCTTTTACGGCAGTGACGAAGTTTGAGGCAGAGTTATACCCGTTTATTGAAGCACGTTATCCGCAAATTTTTGAGAACATTAGAAGTGCCCTTAAAATTGATGATGACACGGATGCACTCATGAAAAAAGCACTTGAAGAGTTTAAAGCTTCTTTTAGCGTATAAGGACCATTATGGCCAATTTAAAAGATATTAAAAGACAGATCAAGAGCGTTAGCAACACTCAGAAGACAACACGAGCCATGAAGCTGGTATCTACCGCCAAGCTTCGTCGTGCTGAAGAGTTAGCCAAGCGCTCTCGTTTATATGCGGAAAAAATCAATGAGATGATTACTGAGATTTCGGCACGTATTCAATGTCTCAAAGTCGGTGGTATTGAGAATCGCTGTTTTCAAAAAATTACAAATCCCAAAATGGTTGATATTGTTTTTGTGACGGCGGACAAAGGGTTGTGTGGCGGTTTTAATATTCAAACATTAAAAGCCGTTAAAAAATTGATGCGCGAATGTAAAGAGAATAAAGTGAAAGTACGACTGCGCGGTATCGGTAAGAAGGGTATTGAGTTTTTTGCCTATAACGATATTGAGCTGTTGGATGCCGTACGAGACTTGAGCTCTACACCCAACGTGCAACGCTCTAATGATTTTATAGAATCGTCATTGGAGGATTATAAAGAAGGAGTCATTGATGGACTCTATATTGTTTATAACGGTTATAAAAATATCATTACCCAAGAATTACATGTAGAACAGGTGCTGCCGATTAATGTGGATGAATTTGACTGTGATGAGAATGCACATTCACTTTTAGAAATTGAAGCAGAAGATGACGAAAAAATGCTTGATGCGTTAATGACAAAGTATGTACACAATAATATGTATTATGCATTAATTAATTCACTTGCTGCAGAACATAGCGCACGAATGCAAGCAATGGATACGGCAACGAATAATGCCAAAGAGATTGTTCAGTCACTGAATGTTGAATATAACAAAGCGCGTCAAGCTGCTATTACAACCGAGCTGATAGAGATTATCAGTGGTGTTGAGTCGATGAAATAATGAGAGGAGAAAGTATGATTGGTAAGATTGCTCAAGTAATTGGACCTGTTGTTGATGTTGATTTTGATGGATACCTTCCGTTAATCAATGAGGCAATTGAAGTAAATGGAAATATTGAGGGTAGTGAGTATCGCCTGATACTGGAAGTTGCTGCCCATTTGGGTGACGGTCGTGTTCGTACGATCGCAATGGATATGAGCGAAGGTTTGGTTCGCGGTATGGAGGCTAAAGCTACAGGTAATCCTATTAGTGTTCCTGTCGGTGAAAAAGTTTTAGGACGTATCTTTAATGTCATCGGTGAAACCATTGATGGAGGCGATCAGGTTACGGATGCTCCGACATGGTCCATTCACCGGGATCCGCCGCCGCTGGTCGACCAAAGTACGACAACAGAGATGTTTGAGACCGGTATTAAAGTGGTTGACCTTCTGGCGCCGTATGCCAAAGGGGGAAAAGTCGGACTTTTCGGTGGTGCCGGTGTCGGTAAGACCGTAATCATTATGGAATTGATTCACAACGTAGCGCACGGGCATGACGGTCTTTCCGTATTTGCCGGTGTCGGT
>JAJRVF010000158.1 GCA_024277395.1 Campylobacterales bacterium | reverse complement strand
AAACATTTCTACAGGATACTTGCTTTCAAGCTCTTGAATCAGTCCACGATTGAGTAATGCTTCTTTGATTTGAATAACATCTTTTTCCTGTTCTGTTATAGATGTGTTAAGCAATTTTTGTTCCAAAATGTCGTACAGAGCTATTTTTTCATTATTTAATGTGATAAAGCCTCGTTTGTCCTGTTTGTTTAAAATGGCATTAACCAAGAGAGATACCTCTTCGGGTGTCAGTCCGTCAATTTCAGGTGTCTCTTGGCGTGAGATCAGCACCGTGTTGGCAGGAGTAAAATTTTCTAATGTTTTGGCAGCAAGTTCTTGCAGCAAAGCGGCGGTTTTGCTTGCTTTGTAGGCAGTTAATACCTCTGTTTTTGCCTCCTCAAAGCTTTTGATCCGGGGCTCAGTTACAGATTCAAGTTTGACAATTATATAGGTATCACCAACTTTTCGGGGTTTTAAAAAGGGTTTTTGTATACTAAGTTCCGTAATTTCTTGAAAGATATTTTCATTCAATATATTGCTCGAACTGTCAATGGCCAAATTTTCCACTTTAATTGACGGGTCGAGTTTGGCTTTTTTAAAGTCAATATACTTTTTCAGAGCGGCTTTTTTGGTGGCCTTGTCATCAAGAGCAGCAAGGACTTGCGGTCGAGCCGTTTCAAAATCCATAATGACACCTTCGTCATCTTTAAAATCATGCTTGTTTTCATTGTAGTACGTCAGCAGTTCATCTTCTGTGGCATTAGAGGCAATGCGTTGTTGTTTTACGAGCGATGTATTGTAGAGGGGCAGGGTCATATACTCATTTTTGTGTGCTTCCCAATATTGCTTTACGTTTTCATCAGAAAGAGGTACTTCGACCATTTTGGCATTGAGAATTTCATAGCCGACAGTATCTTGAATGCCAAGCGCACTGCTGAGCAACTCCTCTTCAAGAGGCAGTGCTTTTGGAGCAAAGAGGGAAAACACTTTTTGAACCAACATTGATTTTCGAACGTCATCTTCATAACCTTTTATTGTCAGATGGTTCTGTTTGAGTGTTTTTTGATAAATGTCTTTATCGAATTTTCCGTTATTCTGAAAGACGCTTTGACTTTTAATTTCATTTAAAAGCTCCTCGTCGCTGATGCGCAGACTGTAGTATTGCGAAAGATTCAATATGAGCGCTTCATCAATGAGTTGTCGCATTGCCTGTTTTTGCAATCCGAACTGTTTGGCCTTTTCCTCATCAAAATTGCCTTGAAAAATTTGAGCATATTGTGCGTAGAGCCTGCTGTAGCTTTTTTGTAAATCGGCATTTGAGATAGGAATATCACCGACTTTGGCAATGGCAGAAGCTTTGTCTCCGTAGCTATATTGTCCCCAACCGACAAAACCTGCTCCGATAAATGCGATGGTGGAGATCCACATCGTAATGATGAGATATTTTTTGTGACGCTGCATCCATGTAATCATTGTTGTACGAACCTTAAAGAGCTAGATGTATAAATATGGCTGTATTTTAACATAAATATTGGTTAATGTTTATAATAAATTCTATCTTCCTTTGAAAATTGTCACATAGTGTAGCAATTTTGTTAGTAAATAAGATAAAAAATGAAGAAAATTGCTTGAAAACAGGTATTTGACGGGTTTATTTAAGCAAGTGTCACCGTTTGTAAAACAAACAATCAGTTATCGGCATCATAGAGAGAGGTGTTGCTGTTTAGCATTAGCAGGCGACAGCTTTTTTCCAAAATTGCCAACTGTTTTGCCATCTCATAGAGATCTCTGTGGAACGCATAGATGCCGTAACCCCGAATGACAATGATGTTTGTATTGTTGTGCGAAAAATAGTGCGGTATGGCACTGACGGCACGGTCGTACCAATCATCAAACCCCTTAGGATCATATACGGAAATGGTGCCGAGTTCTTGAGATGCAAAATAGTCTTGCGGAATAATAATATCGTGAGCAAGAGCATAGGCAGTAGTGAAAGGCGGCATGGTAAACGTGATGAATTTAGCATCGCTGTTCTGCTGGTAAATGCTTTTGTGTATTTCGGCATCACAACTGGCATTTTTCCAGCGGTAGTCTTTGTTAAAGTAGAGCTCTAGCAACGAATGTTCGGCAATATCGTCAAAAATAGCTTCTTTACTATTAATAATAAAAAGATTGGACTCAATGCGAGCCGAAACAGAACCGTGATAGATACCGAAAAAATCTTTCCGAAAGAGGGAAAGAGCCAAAGAGCCGAGTTGTTTTTTGATGCGTTTTTTATTCATGAGTATATTGTACACTAATATGTTTTAAGCCGTTATGATGTATAATACATGTAAAAAATATAATTGAGGTCGATGTGCAAGAGAGCCCGCATATACCGGTACTGTATCGTGAAGTTCTGGAATGCTTCAGTAGTATGCGCAGTGGTGTTATCATTGATTGTACTTTGGGATATGGCGGACACAGTGTCTTGCTGTTAGAAGCGAATCCTGCTATTTCGCTTGTGGGCATTGATCAGGATCAGAGCGCTATTGATTTCTCTACAAAACGTTTGGCTCCTTTTGGTGAGCGTGTCACCATTGTTAAAGGGCGCTTTGCTTCGGTTATTTCAGATGTTGTTGCCCAGGTAGGAGCTAAAAATGTTTGCGGAATTCTAGCCGATATTGGAGTTTCGTCGTTGCAACTTGATACTAAAGAGCGAGGTTTTTCGTATGAGAGTGACCGACTCGATATGCGCATGAATCCTGAAGCGCCGCTTAGTGCTGCTGATGTGGTAAACGGCTACTCGCAGCGTGCACTTGAGAGAGTGTTGCATGATTATGGCGAGTTGCGAAACTACCGTAAAATTGCATCCGTGATGGTGCAGCAGCGACCATTTCATTCGGCGAAAGAACTTGCCGAAACAGTAAAGCCTTATGCCCCGCATGGTAAGAAGATTCATCCGGCTACATTGGTAATGCAGGCCATACGCATTGAAGTCAATAATGAACTTGGTGAACTTCAAGAGCTCTTGAGTGCTATTGCATCCTTGCAGCTGCATCGTACAAAAGTAGCAATCATCTCATTTCATTCATTAGAAGACCGCATTGTCAAACAGCAATTTTCGCGTTGGAGCAAAAGCTGTATTTGTCTGAGTGACGCGATGCGATGCACGTGCGGCAACAATCATGCTATTGGTACGGTTGTATCGAAAAAACCTATTACAGCAAGTGTGGCGGAGCTGCAGGAGAATCCGCGAAGCCGCAGTGCCAAAATGCGAATTTTTACAATGGATAGTGAACGTGAGTGACACAAATGCTATTTTAGAAGAGGTCGAGCCCCTTATTGCCCCGTCGCAAAAAATGGGTGTACGTTATTTGATCGGGGTGTTGCTGAGTGTTATTATGTTACTGCTTGTAGCGTTTCCTAAAATATATATAAAGAATCAGATCTACTACAAGAGTCGTGATATTGCCGTGCTCAAACGGGAATTTAATGCGCTCAAAGAGGAAAACAGGGTCATTACATCACAAGTTGAGGCAATCCGTTTTAAAAATCAGATTTTAGATACCCTTTTTTAGAGTTATTTTTAAGACTAACTCACTTATAATAGTAAGGTACTCTAACATTAGCGGAGAAAGCTATGATAAAAATGTTGCTTGCGTCAATAGTATTGAGTCATGTCATTGTATTTGCCGGTACCAACAATCCTTTTGAGAAACGAACACCCTTTAAAGAAGCAATCATCAAATATAAAATTTCTGGCAGTTCCAAAGGGAGTTCGATGCTTTATATTAAAGAATATGGTAATTATCTTTGTGAACATGAACAGACGAAGATGAGCATATTTGGTGTTAACAAAGAAGAGAATAAACTTACTATTTCTACACCGGACTGGGTATATACCGTTGACTTAAACAGTAGAGTGGGCAGCAAAGTGAGTAATTTTGAAAAATATATGCAGCAAGAGTATGCCAAGTTGAGCCCTTCAGAACAAAAAACGGTACGACGAAATGCCAGAAAAATGGGTTTTGATTTT
>JAJRVF010000157.1 GCA_024277395.1 Campylobacterales bacterium | reverse complement strand
TTAAAGAAGGCGGCTTAGATATAGAGGCACTTTTGCAAGGGTTTGAGACTGAAGTTTTAGAAGCAGAGAGTGACGTGCGTGCTTTGAATCCCATTATGTTACAGCACTATGGGGATGATGATGTAAAGCAGATGATGGTTGATGCGAAAGCATTTTTAAAAACACAAATTGCCGATATTGCAAAAGCTCAAGGCATAACGCTAGATATCGAGGCCTTACCGAAAACTTTGCAGAGCCTCACGACTGTAGCCGAGAAGATTGGTGTTCCCGTGACTAAGATAACACTCGAAACACTGCAAAGCAGCGTCTCTGATAATGTCGGAAATAGGCAGGTTGCCGTTTTGCGCGTACAGCAAAAAGGGGTGGAGTACTCAACGCAGGATCTGGTGCGGTTGAAGCATGATCATGGTGAACAGCAAGTAAAGGCAGAAGGCGTGAAGGTCGCGCAAGAGGCGAGCAAGCAAGAGCCTTTAAAGGCGTTTCTGCATGTACCTGAAAAGTCACTGCAGACAGCTATTTTGGATGAGTCTAAAAAGGGTCGTCCAACCGTCCGCAAACCACTAGACAGTGATGCAGTCGTGCCGTCAGGACAACTGAGCACACTATCCAAAGCCCCTGTAAGCCGTTCTATGCCAACAGATGTTACCGGTGAGATGCAATCAGTGTCCCGCTTTACTGAACGCATCACGGCGGCAAGCAACAATGTGAGTGATGCTGATGTTATGGCAAAAATCAGCAGCTTGTTCGGTGCTCAAAAGCAGCGCAATACAACAGCAGATGAACCCAAACAAGAGGCAAAGAGTGTTACTGCTGCACATACTCAAAACCACCCCGTAGCGTTGGAACTTAAAGTCAAAGAGGCCAAACAGACGGTGTTGCATTTTGCAAGCAATTTGAAAGAGGCGGTAGAGAATTACAAACCACCGTTTACGCGTCTTACCATGCAGCTCAATCCTGCGAATTTGGGAGAGGTGGATGTGACGATGATTCAGCGCGGTAGCAATGTGCACATTAACATTAGCTCGAACAACAGCGCCATTGCCGTGTTAGCGCAACACTCTGTAGAGCTGAAAAACCAGCTTGCTAACAACGGCTTGGGCAATGCTACCATGCAGTTCAATACCGGTGGCGGTGAGCAGCAGCGACAGAGCCAGCATCAGCACAATATGAGTCAGGCGTATGAAAAATATGCCAACAGCGAGAGTGATGAGACAGTGGAGTCATTCGTCTCTTTGGATCTCATCATACCGCAATATGTATAGCAAAGGAAGCAATTATGGAAGTAACAAACAATACAAACACATTAACGAATGCCCCGGCAGGAACCAACCCTAACAGTGTGTTGGGGAAAGATGATTTTTTAAAGCTTCTGTTAGTACAGCTCAAATATCAAGACCCTACCGAGCCGATGGACAGTGATAAAATTTTATCTCAAACGTCAGAACTGGCCTCTTTGGAGGCCTCGACCAATACCAACAAAGCTCTTGAAGAGTTAACGGCCTCTTTAGGAAACAGTTTGCAGTTTAGCACCATCTCTGCCATCGGAAAGATTGCCGATACCGGCAGCAATGCCATTGTGGTTGAGGAGGGAAAAAGCATTGAATTTCAGCTCTATTTTCCTCAAGATGTCAATAGCGGCACTATAAATATACTTGATGCTGACGGCAATACCGTCGATACCATTGCATTAAGCAGTTCGGATAAAGGAGTGCACAGCTTCACATGGGACGGTAAGATTAACGGAGAGTCTGTGGATGAGGGACTGTATTATGTAACAGCAAATTACAATGATACAGCCGGTAGTGCTCATGAGACACGCGTTGGAACGTATCCGATTGAATCGGTCCGATTTGATGAGGGGAAGGCCTTGGTGAAATTGGGTGAGAGCTATGTTCCTTTTGAGTCTATTAAAGAAGTATATGAAGGTTAAATGATGAATCAGGCATTCTATACGGGTCTTTCGGGAATGAAAACATTTCAGTACGGACTCGATGTTACCTCTAACAATCTTGCCAATATCAATACGGTCGGTTTTCGAGCCGATACCACGGAATATGCATCACTTTTTGAGGAGGCGTTACACACGCAAGCCGCCTCACAAAACGCTGTAGGGCTGGGCTCACAGGTGCAAACAACAGCCATGACCCAGAGTTATGGCAGTTTGATGGGAACCGATAGTGCGACGGATCTGGCTATTGCCGGAGACGGATGGTTTGGTGTAAGTTCCGGAAGCGACACCATGTTTACCCGTGCCGGCGCATTTACCTTTGATGCCGATCGGAATCTGGTAAATTATGACGGGATGTATCTTTTAGGAACACTTGGCAGTAATATCAGTGGTGACCTCGTGACAACTATTACTCAAAGTACTGCACTTGCTGCACCGGCAGAGCAAGGAAAGATGACACTGCCATCAAGTTTACATGTTAATGCGGAACCGACCTCTTATGTCAACTTTTCAGGGAATCTAACATCTAGCGAAAGCATTATTCATCAAAGCAGTACGGTCATCGCACCTGACGGTGAGGAGAATTTCTTACTGCTAGAGTATACTAAAAGTGCTCAGCAGCCGCAAGAGGGCATTGCCTGGGATATTGTTGCCACCCTAAGCAGCAAAGACGCCAAGACGGTTTATGACACTCAAGCAGGTTCGGTGCTCTTTGATTCACGCGGTGCTATGCAGAGCTTTAACTTGCCAAGTATCGATAACGGCGGCGTACCGCTCTCTATTAATTTAGGGGAGGCATTTTCTGGGGTGACCTCCATTGATAACGTAAAGGTCAGTTATGCCAGTGAACATGACGGTCGTGCCGCTGGGGATCTGGTCGGATACAATATTAACAGGAACGGAGAAGTGATTGCATCGTTTGATAACGGCGTTTCAAGTTCTGTCGGACGAGTGGCTCTGTTTCACTTTGGAAACGATCAAGGGCTTGAGCGGGTCAGCGGTACGCACTTTAAAGCAAGCGCCAACAGTGGTGAACCGATTTTTTATACAGATGAGACGGGAGCCTATACTTTAGGAGCAGATCTTAAAAGTTTTACTTTGGAAAGCTCGAATTTACAGTATGACAACGGATTGACAGAACTCATTATCTTGCAGCGGGCACTCGACGCTAATGCTAAGAGTATTACCACCGGAGATGAGTTAATTCAGAAGGCGTTAGATATGGATGCCTAATGTTGGTATGCTAATTGCTTGATATCTATAATTATTACAAAAGGATTTAAAATGTTAAAATCACTTTATTCTGGTGTCTCCGGTTTACAGTCACATCAGATCGCTATGGACGTTGAATCAAATAATATTGCTAATGTCAATACGGTTGGCTACAAATACTCTCGTGCCAATTTTTCAGACCTGCTTGCGCAGACCAATCAGATTGCTACTGCACCTCAAGGAGCCTTGGGCGGTAAGAATGCGATGCAGGTCGGTTTGGGAACCAGTGCCAATTCCGTTACGCGAATCCACTCGCAGGGCTCCATTCAAAATACGGACAAAAACACCGATGTCGCCATTCAGGGTGACGGTTTTTTTGTGGTCAGTTCCGATGGCGGCAATACCTACAAGTATACCCGTTCAGGAGATTTTAAATTTGATGCGGCGGGTAATTTTGTCGACAACAACGGGTTTATTGTACAAGGCTGGATGCGCGATAAAGACACGGGAAAAGTAGACTCTACCGCACCCATTGGAAACATTCAAATTCCCGCAGGTTTGACCACCCCGGCGAATGCATCAACGCAAATTGATCTTAAAGCCAATCTTAATTCGGGCAGTACGGTAACGCAGTTTGCTCCGACATTTGCGCTTGATACTACCGGTACCACCACCGATATTGATGCCTACAGTGAAGATATGGCCTATCTCTTTAATGCCAGTGGCGAAGCTTTTAATTTAGTAAGCGGACAGGGATTCGAGATGAGTCTTGATGACGGTGCGACATGGCAGGCGTTTACCTATGATCCGGTTGGCGGTGACGGTGCGGCGGGTGACGGAAATTTTCAAACGGTGAACGGCCTACGTGAAGAGTTGGCAAGCTTTTTAGGCGTAGATGTCAGTGTGACCAATGAGGGAAAATTTCAGATTGACAATACCGGGGGAGCAGCGTTGAATATTAGCGTTCAAGATATTGCCGCCAATCCAAACAGCAAGTTCTCGCTGGGTTTTTCAACCCTTATCGGAAGTGTTCAGCCGGGGGCATCGAAGACATCACAGGCGGTGAATGCGGCCACTCATTCGAGCAGTATTGATATTTTTGACTCTCTTGGAAGCAAGCATACGGTGAAATTTGATTTCCGTAAACAGTCTGGAGCAGCCGGAACGACATGGACATGGAGTGCTGAGGTGCCAAAGCCGGGAGATTTAAACAGTAATCTGGCTCCGAATGAAAATAAGATCTGGGGCGGCACCATTCAGTTTGATGAAAACGGAGCTCTTTCAGGGTTTACCCCGCCCAATCTTGATTTCACCGCCAATAACGGTTCGTCAGTCAATCAAAATATTAATTTAAATTTTGGCAGTATCGGCGGTTTTGACGGGATTACTAGTTTTGATTCCAAATCGGCAACCAGCGGTATTTCACAAGATGGGTATCCCGGCGGAGACTTGTTGGGCATTCGAATTGATCAAAGCGGTACGTTAATCGGCTCTTTTTCCAATGGGCGCTCTTTTGGTTTGGCACAGATTTCCATGGCAAAATTCTCTAACAATGAGGGGTTGGTTGGTGATGGAGGCAATGTGTACCTGCAGTCAGCCAACTCCGGAGATCCGATTATTGGTACGGCGGCAACGGCGGGACGTGGGTTTATGCAGTCGTCTGCTCTGGAAGCTTCGAATGTGGATCTCTCTAAATCATTGACCAATCTTATTATTATTCAGCGTGGGTATCAGGCAAACGGCAAGACCATTACCACATCCGATACACTGCTTGAGACGCTCATTGGTCTGAAGCGTTAAAATACATGTAAATTTCGCAGCGCTTTTGCTGCGCTACACTATTCTGCCGTAGAGTTCATTATGCAGCTTCATGGCATAACGATCACTCATACTGGCAATATAATCGGCAATAACACGGTGTTGGCAGCGTGATTCCAGCTGTTTGTAAAAATATTTTGGCAGCAGCTTCGGTTCATCATTTAAAGCGGTGTACAACCCAATAATTGCCTGTTTTCCCGAGAACATTTTACGAACAATACTCTTATGTTGGTAGAGCTCTTGATGCAACATCTTTTTTAGTTGTTTTATTTCACGCTCAAGCTCTTTCTCAAAGCCTATGGGCAACGGATCTGAGGAAGGCATGGTGGCAGTGAGGACACTGCCGTGATCAATATTGTTTTGGGAATAGGCTAGCAACGAATAGACCAGATGGTTAATCAGATGGGAGCTAAAACGATAGCGGAACATTTCGTCACCTTCTTTAATACCAATACCTTCAGCTTTGACTTTATGCAGTATCTCTTGAATTAAAGCATTTTGTTTCAGTGTTTCAAAGCTGATAAGTCCGGCATGAATACCATCATCTATGTCGTGACTTATGTAGGCAATTTCATCGGCTCGATCTACGATCATTGCCTCTATGGAGGGGTGTGTCTCAAGATTAAACTGCATATCAATATCTGCATGTAAAAAATCTTTTTTGTACGGGTAGGAGTGTTTTAATATCCCCTCCAATGTTGCAAAAGTCAAATTCAGACCGTCAAAACGTTTGTATTTTTTTTCTAAAAACGTGACAACGCGAAACGATTGGTAGTTGTGCTCAAAACCGTTAACAAAGCCGTCTGATTGCAAACAGCTGTTTAGGGTATCGCCTCCGATGTGTCCGAAGGGAGTATGTCCCAAATCATGAGCCAAGGCAATAGCTTCGGCAAGAGACTCTTGAAGGTGCAGGTTTTTGGCAATAGAGCGAGCAATTTGACTGACTTCGAGAGAGTGCGTCAGCCGGGTTCTGAAAAAGTCCCCTTCGTGGTTTAAAAATACCTGTGTTTTGTATTCGAGTTTACGAAAACTCCCCGAATGGATAATACGGTCACGGTCACGATCAAAAGCAGAACGAAAATCACTAGAAGAGTCGTGAAAGCGAGCATCAGCTCTCATAAGACTCTTTTTCAAGATTGATTTCATGAATGGTTATGAGCAGATCAAGCAGCTTTTTTTGAGTAAAGGGTTTGTGTAAAAAGTGGGCATGCTCGAATTTTTCCATGATCTGGTAGTGAATATCACGCATATCATGCACCACAAATACAATTTGCAATCCTTGTTTTTCGGCAATATCAGAGAGCTCTTCAATAGTAGTTTCTCCCAAGACATTGGAATTTAAAATAAGGAAGTCAACATGATGGAACTCATCATGAATAATTTTAGCGGCATGTTCCCACGAAAAAGAGGGTTTGACTTTGAGGTGGAAATATTCCAACTGTTGGCGCAGTACACGTGCGGCGAGGACATTGTTGTCTACAATGAGAGCAGAATATTTCATGATTTCTTTATAGGGAAGACGGTATTTT
>JAJRVF010000156.1 GCA_024277395.1 Campylobacterales bacterium | reverse complement strand
TCACAGTTTGAACAGGCCGTCGGAACAATCATATAGTCATGCACCGCAATTCCCTCAGGATTATCATCACTTGCGACACCGTGACGCTCAATACCGCCGCGTTTCCAGTCTTCACCGCTTAACTCTTGGAAGCTCTCCCACTCTTCTTGAGGCGGATAGAAAGAGAGGGTATCGGGGGTATCAGTGAACTTACTCTCATGAATAGATTGCGCTACAGCATCAGTTGCAAAGACCCCTTTGGCAATGGCGGCACCGGCTACGGTAAAGGCCGCACCCTTTAAAAATGTTCTTCTACTTTGTAAATACATTGATTATCACCTCTCTTAACTCATATTCAGTAGTTGTGGAATTACCAGCCACACATGTTTGCTGATCCAAAGGCCTGTAAGCGCACTAATAGAGGCCAAATTCAAAATACTTGTGGAACGGTTTATCAGTGCTAATACTACTAAAATAAACGGTGCAATAAAAGCAAGAATCTGCCCCATCCAGAACATTGTCGCATACTCACCGTTTCCTTTAATAAATTCCAGCACCGCTGCGACCTCTTCAGCTTTCATCGGCCCAAAAATGAGTTCACTCATGTATAAAATAAACGCACCCAATGCGCTAAAGGCCAAAATAATTCCCAAGTCGCGCTTGGCTTCATAGGAGAGCTTGTTTCCAATTAAGATCATCACTGCCGACCCTGAGAGAGTAGCGGCAAAAATCATCTGCGCCGCTTCTGTTGGCATCTGCCACAGTTCTCGCGCGGTTGATTGTGCCATCAGTCCGGCAGTATAAAGTGTCACCGGAATGGCCAAAACAACCGTCCATGCCAAAACCTTGTCAAACAAAAGGGTGTCTTTTTTAATAAACGAGGCATAAAGCAGCACAAACAACAGCCCGACAAACAGCGTTGCCATCCAAGCCCCTACAGTAATGGCCGAGGTAAAGTGCGGATGGAAGAAGATATGCCAGAATCGAAACATCTGATGCAGGTCGATGACCGTGAAAAAGAGAAATACATGTATGGCAATAATGGAGATCAACGCAACCTTAAAGCGATAAGTTGCCGCTTCTACAGGGTATTTTTTCAACAGATAAAAGAGCACAAAAATAACCCCTGTTCCAATACTCTTTGCCCACATGTTCATGGTAATAATCCATCCCCACACAATACCCGGAAGCCCGATGTCTAGCGTTACCACTGCATTGGTTGCAGCAACTGTTTCATGTACCATTAGTGGTCTCCTCCTATAGGCATTTTGTTAGTAAGCTTGTTAAACAAAGAGTATCCCTCAACACGATCCGATGCCAATGGGTTCAGATGTACATTACCGCCGCCGACATAGTAGTGGTGCGGAAACGTACCTTTTTCAGGTTTACGTACCTGAACATCCCCTTGATGCTGCTGAATATATTTGCTGATGTTAGACGTTTTATCATCCAGATCTCCAAAAATATTGGCTTCTACCGGACAGGCAACCACACATGCCGGCATCATGGCACTGGCAACACGATGTGCACAGTAGGTACACTTATCGGCTGTTTGTGTTTCAGGGTCAATGTATATGGCGCCGTAAGGACATGCCATGACACATCCGGCACAACCGATGCAGCGCTCTTTGTCAATATTGACAATACCGTTTTCAATATAGTGCAGGGCACTGACCGGACAAATTCGCTCACAAGGGGCATTGGCACAGTGGTTACACCGTAACGGCGTAAAGGTACGCTTGGTCTCAGGAAACATGCCCACGTCAACGTATTTGACACGCAGTCTCCATGTACTAAGCGGTACTTCATTTTCCACTTTGCACGCAATCTCGCACCCCTTGCACCCCATACACAGATGCAAGTCAACCAGAAATCCTAATTGCATCGATTCTCCTTTTAGAAAAATTTACATGTAATTCTTTTTATACATAATTATCTAATGGCCAGGTCTGCCACTTGGCACTTTCAAAGTATTTATGTGAAATCATATTATCAAATCTTACATTAACCGTAGCTAAATAAAAAGATCTTCTTTCCGATATTGACTTCAGAGGTGGAATATATATTGCTTCTAGATTTTCAATAAAAACGTGCTATCATTAGGGATAGCAGAAACCAAACTTACCCTGACAAGAGTCTATTATGAAATTATTAAAGCTTATGGTTTGCCTACCGTTGTTCGCTACACTCGCTTCTGCTGTCACCATAGTTGACTATACAACCCATGATGAAGCCAAAAAATTTATTGATATTATGGTGACTGAAGAGAAATTTTGTCCCGATGAACTCAATACACTTTTTGCCAGTGTTGAACTGCAGCACCGCTCACTGAAATTTTACAAAGTTCCCAAAAAACATGCTCAAAAAAAGAAAAAAAGAAAAAAGAGTTACGGCAGCTGGAGCCGGTATGAAAAAAAACTGCTCAATCCCAAGCGCATTACCAAAGGCATTGACTTTATGCTCGAGCATCAAGATACGCTGATGCGCGCCTATAAAAAGTATGGTATTCCGGCAGAATACATTACGGCTATTATCGGCGTGGAGAGTTATTATGGCGCCTACACCGGAAAACATCCCGTCTTTGACACTCTGTGTACCCTTGCTTTTGAAGAGAATCGCCGTAACGAGTTTTTTACCAAAGAGCTTCGGGAGTTCTTAAAGATGACCAAACGTGAAGCACTCAACCCCCGCGAGCTGAAAGGATCGTATGCCGGTGCTATCGGATTGGGACAGTTTATGCCGAGCAATTTTGAAAAACTGGGTGTTGACTTTGA
>JAJRVF010000003.1 GCA_024277395.1 Campylobacterales bacterium | reverse complement strand
GCATGCCCTAGTAGAACCGACGCGTACTTGGGGTGTCGTTATACTCAAAGCCAATGGCATATATGATGGCGGAGATATTTATGCTCAAGAGTTATTTGCGGTGCGTCAAACATATAAAGCATCACTCTATCGACACGAGGTAGTGCGTGCTGCTTTAAAAGCACTCGAAACATTTTTAGTCCATGTGATAACAGATACATATAAAAAACAGATACTCAATCCGCTGCATCCGAAATTAACTCAAACAATGCGTGCTATTCATTGGTCTGAGGATACGACACAAATGATTATAGATACGATTTATCGTTCTGACAGTGCTCCGGGTGTTTTTGATACCATACTCGATGTACCGTGTTATCTATTCGGTGCTTGGCGGGAGACAGTGTTGCGCGGCGGCGTGAAAGAGGTACTGGCAAAGCGCAACGGTGCTATTTGCTTGGGAACTGTTGACGGTGCGGTTTGGATAAGTCATCTTCAAGAACCGAAGCGTTTTAAATTGCCTGCAACTTATGTTTTAAAAGAGCGGCTCCAAGGAATTAAAGAGGATCGTATACCGCTGATTTTTGATAAAAGTTATGATACATTTTATGAAATTAGCATGCAGCAACGAGATGAAGTTATCTATTTGCACTTTAATTTTCATAACGGTGCCATGAGTGCAGAACAATGTATACGGCTGAAATATGCAGTAGAGCATTTGAAGCAGGAGTGCAAGGTATTAGTTTTAATGGGTGGAGCGGATTTTTTTTCTAACGGGATTCATCTGAATATACTAGAAGAGAGTCAGAAGCAAGGAGAAGATGGATGGAGCAATATTAATGCCATGAATGATCTGATTGCTTCGCTTCTGTATGCCGATGAGATTGTTACCGTAGCATCGTTGCACTGCAATGCCGGTGCCGGAGGGGTGTTTCTCGCATTAGCCTGTGATGTTGTAGTGGCTCGAGATGGCGTAGTACTTAATGCCCATTATAAAACAATGGGGTTAAGTGGCAGTGAGTACCATAGTTACACGCTGCCAAAAAGAGTTGGAGTGTTGCAGGCGCAAAAAATTTTAGATGAGGCACTGCCGATCTCAGCAGTATATGCTAAAAAAATAAATATGATTGATGCACTTTTTTTTGATGAAATGTATTTTGAGCATTTACATGTATTTTCAAATGCATTGTATACAAGAGAGTTTATTTGGAAGAAGCAAGAGTATTTAGAAGAGCACCGTGAGGAGATAGAGATGCTAAAACAAGAAGAGCTCCAAACAATGTACTCTGAGTTTTGGGACAGGGAGAGCAGTTTTCATCTGCTTCGAAGAGCATTTGTCTGTAAAACATGTCCAACACAAACACCGGAGCATTTACGCATTATGGAGCTATCTCATGCATGAATATAGCGTTGTGCAGGCACTTTTAGAGCAGTGTGAAGAACAGGCAAAAGTGAATGAAGCGACTACAATTCATAAAGTTGTTGTGAAAATAGGGGTTATGAGTGGTATTGAACCGCATCTTTTGGAAACAGCATTTCATACATTTAAAGAGCATAGTGTATGCCATAATGCAGAGTTTATAATGCAGTTGCAGCCACTGACTATTGAGTGTCGCCAGTGTTATGGTACCAGCGAACTTAAAGCGATTCACTACTTTTGTCAACAGTGCCACTCTACCGATGTTCGTGTTATTGACGGCGAAGATATGTTTTTAATGAGCTTAGAGATGGAGTAAGGAGAAAAAAATGCAGGAATACTGGGAACGCTATATGAAACCGATTGAGGGATATCCGGCAATTGTATCGTTTAATGCGGGGGTAGCAGACAATCTGCCTGATCGATCTATGATGTATGTCGGTTTTGTTAAGGTAAGATTGCAATACTCTAAGGAAAACGGACTGATTATTCCGGAAGAACGTGATGATATCGAATGCATTGAGGATCGTATAGAGATGGAATCTTTACGGTACCGCAGCGGTAAATATATAGGTCGCATCATCTCTCAGGGTGTGGTGCACTTTATTTATTATCTGAAATTTGATTTTGAGTGGCCGGATACGGTCACTGCCGTAATGCAGCATTTTCCAGATTATAGTTATGAATCCGGTTCACGAGAAGATATAGGGTGGGAAGTATATAAAAAATTGCTTTTTCCCACACTAAAGGAGTGGCAGATTATTATCAATCATCATGCGTGCCGACGCTTGGAGGAGCAAGGAGATAATCTACATGTAAAACGGGCTATTGAACATTCTGTCTACTTTGAAAGTACACAAGAGCGCACACTGTTTTCTGAAAAGATTGAAGCTGAAGGGTTTCATATTAAAAAAGAGATAGAAGCCGCCGATGATCATGGCAAATGTGGATTACAGTTTTATCGTACGGATATACCTTACTATTACGATATTGATGCATTAACGATGCAATTGATTGATGTAGGTGTAGCGTATGGAGGAGAATATGACGGATGGGAGTGCAGTTTAGTAAAAAAATAGTAATAACCATTCGTATAATAACGTGAAAATTTATATAGAAACGTGCATCTATATTGAAATAATGTTATAATCTATAATATTTTAATTGTACTTTTTGAGGCATTATATGATGTTACAACGATTGTTATTACTACTGCTGCTACTGTTGACACCAATAGCGTTTGCCCAATACTCCTATAAAAAGATTATTGTTGCGTCGTTTCCAACACAGCAGCATGCTGACCGTGCATTAGAGAAGCTTGAAGCAGCTCTTTATGAGAATGATACAATATTGATGTTGCAAAGTGAGCACCGTTTCAATGTCATCAGCAGAGCATCGGGAAAATACTATATTGTCAGTATCGAGCCGTTTAAAGAGCGCGTAGTACTGCAGCAGGTACTTGATGAAGTGCGTAAAATCAAAAAAGATGCTTTTGTGAACCGCTTTCTCAGCAACACCGATCTCTTTGCTGCAGAGCCAGCGGCTACTTTGATTGTGCCTGAGCCGGAAACGGAAGCGAAAGAGCCATCAGCAGTGACGCAACATACGGGTGAGCATACCGCCGTGCCGACACCACCGGTAGTCGTACAACACGACAGTG
>JAJRVF010000155.1 GCA_024277395.1 Campylobacterales bacterium | reverse complement strand
TGCATCAACTTTATATCATTGGTAAAGACCGAGAACTGCAAGCCGTAGGGCGAGTTGTTCATACGCACACAGGCATCATCAAAACACGCTACTTTCACCAGGCTTACAATAGGGGCAAACACCTCTTCGCAGATAATCGCCATATCGTCTGTTACGTCTGCCATCACACACGGATAGAACATGCGTCCCTCGCAACGCGGTTCAAGCAGCGGGCGCGCCCCTTCGTCAATAGCACGCTCTACCCATGCCAAGGCACGCTGTGCCGCTTCATCATCAATGAGCGGTCCCATAAAAGTGGCGTCATCATACGGTGAACCGACAACAAGCTTTCGAGTCTCTTCGGCCATAAGTACAGCAAATTCATCGTACACAGCCGCATCAACATAGATGCGCTGCAGTGAAATACAGACTTGACCCGAATTGACAAATGCACCCAAAGCACAGCGTTGCGCCGCATACGCCAAGTCGGCACTCTTCTCTATAAATGTAGCAGCATTACCTCCAAGTTCCAAGCTCACTTTTTTAATGCCGGCACTTTTGGTAACAATTTCACCCACGGGTACCGATCCCGTAAAGCTGATAACGCGCGGAATATCACTTGCAATAAGAGCGGATCCAACCTCGGCATCGCCATAGACCACACTTAAGGCATCGTCAATCGCATACACACTCTCAATAAACATTGCGGCAAATTTATACGCTGTCAACGGGGCTTCTGGGGTGGGTTTGAGCACCACGGCGTTACCCGCAACCAGTGCCGGTGCCAATTTATGCGCCACCAGATTGAGCGGAAAGTTAAACGGGGTAATCGCAACAACAACACCGACAGGTTCACGGCGAAAAAATGCCGTCGCTTTACGGCCGCTTGGCATGGCATCGGTGTTGATGGTTTCTCCGTGCATGGTACGCATGGTCTCGGCACAGAGGCGTACCGTTTCAATACAGCGATCGACCTCAATGCGGGCAAAAGCAATGGGTTTGCCGACCTCATCGGTAATCGTTTGTGCCATCTCTTCACGATTCTCCTGAAGTTGTCGTGCGACATCAAGCAGCCAGTCGCAACGCTGTGAGAGTGTCGATTGTTTACATCTTTTTGCAGCCGCCTGCGCAATACGCAACGCTTTGTCGGCATCCTCGGCACTACAAACCGGTGCACGGCTCACTACCTCAGCACTATAGGGGCTCTCTCGTTCACTCCACTTACCATTAACGGCTTGAGTGGAACCAAAAAATATTTTTGCGTCCATCGGTGCTCCTTTTGTACTATTTTAGCAGAGTTTTAACAATCTCTGTCTATTTAATGATACAAAATGATAATATCATGGGTATGATCACCAAGTACTTTTTGCGGTATGTAGGCAATAGCTCCGTCTACTTTTTTGACAAAAAGAAGAGCACTTGTTGAGGAGTTTTGCGTCAATGGCGGCCGCACCCCTTGGTAATGTTTTTTCATCCAGTATCGTTTTAGCTTTTGGGGTGACATTTTCATCACACTGCGTTCGAACTCTTGACGTAGCGGATCGGTCGGCGCGTAGTTGAGAGGGATCATCAAGACAGTGTCAATAAAACGTATTTTTCTAAGATAGATCTGCTTAACCTGTTCGTTGCTCAACGTATCAAGAGGAAAATTTTTATTGGCAATCACTACCAATGATTCACCGCCGTAGAGTGTTATTGCCAAACCCAGAAGGAACACATAACGCATTAATGCACCTAAAAGAGTATGGAAAAGGAGAGTTTCAATTGACTCTCATTGGTATATGAGCGGAGTTGATACTCTGCTTTGCAGGTGACCGGCACAATGGGTCGATAGGTATATCCCAATACTCCAATGTTCTCTTCACGGTACGCACCCTCATCAATTTTATAGCTCTCAAAGCGTCCGATGATGTCATGTTTGGAGGCAACATGGTAGACCCCTTGAATGTAGAGCGCGTAAGGGACACTGCGACTTCGTGCCCCGTACTCGGCGGTAAGTCGGTACCGCAACTGTTCATACTGAACCGACAGAAGAAAATAGTGAAATGTCGCATTGGACCGTGTTTTAAAATACCCGACATTGGCTTTGAATGCGAGAGCGTCGCCTCCATATTCAATACCACCGACCCCATGCTCTTTGACAATAATATTATTGTATCTGTCGTCCAGATCACTGTTATGCTGCAACATGAGAGTATAAGCCAGTCCGCTATGTAAATAGTCTTCGTAACTCACCTGTACACCGGTTGAATAGCGCGGATAGAGAATGTACGCCAAGTAGGGATTGGAAGCGGAATCTCTCAACACTCCAACAGGAGTCAGATTCCAGTACCCCACCGGCGTATTGAATTTACCCGCACGCAGCACGACATTGTCGCTGTAGGCATAATCGACATGGAGCCGTTCGATTTTCAAGTAGGTATTGGTCGCTTCACGCTCCTGCTTCCCCCACTCTTTAACATAGGCATCTTTGGTTTCAAACTCACTAAGGTATGAAAATCGCTTATAATTTCCATACGTAATAAGAGCAATATCATCGATTCTAAGACGGTTATAGTCATCACGCCGCTGTATATAATCGGCCGTTATATAGCCGCCGACATAGATGTCAACGCCGGGAATTTTAATGCCGCTTCCCATTCGGTATTCATCAGACTGAAGGAGAGTCGCGATAAAAAAAGCAATAACTGCAATCTGTTTCACATCTGCCTCTTGGAAACGACTAGCATTCAATCATCGTCTTTGTCATCTTTGTCGTCATCATCGTCATCATCGTCATCTTTATCTTCTTTATTCTTATCATCATCATCGTCATCATCTTTGATGCCGTCATTGTCGTCATCACTGTCATCACTGTCTTTAATGCCGTCTTTGTCATGATCATCGTGATACTCA
>JAJRVF010000154.1 GCA_024277395.1 Campylobacterales bacterium | reverse complement strand
AATTTGATGCGACCTATCCGGCCATGCGCCATATTTCATCGTTGACGGACGTGGTGGAGAAGTTCAATGAGGTGATGAACGGTTCAAAAAGTATTCCTGATGATAAAAACCTCATTGCCCAGTACCTGCTGCTCTATTCGCTCTCACTGCCGCAAGGTATGGAGATTAACGACAAGATGGATGTCGATGAGCGGCTCTTTCGCATTACTGCTGCAATGGATGTGGTCGATACATCGCTCGATCTGGAGATGATACAATGGATTGAGTCGTGGTGGCAAAGCACTCCATACAGCGCCAAGGTGAACGGACAAACGGTGATGTTCGCCCACATGCAGCATGATGTGACGGCAACGCTGATTAATTCCATCATATTGGCGATTTCAGCGGTTTCGATTATGATGTTTTTTATTTTTAGAAA
This sequence comes from Campylobacterales bacterium, assembly GCA_024277395.1. Lineage (GTDB taxonomy): Bacteria > Campylobacterota > Campylobacteria > Campylobacterales > Sulfurimonadaceae > QNZR01. The sequence goes on along the minus strand of JAJRVF010000154.1, from coordinate 7,918 downwards.
TATTCGCATGATTCCGCTCTTTATTATTCCCAATATATTGCCGATTGTCTTAGTTGTCGGTGTAATGGGTTGGCTGGGGCTGACGATTGACATTGGTGTGGCCATCTCGGGAGCTATTATTATCGGGGTGGCGGTGGACGATACCATTCACTTTCTGGTCAAGTATCGTGAGGCCCGTCGCCGCGGTGAAGATTTTGAGGCCTCGCTGACCTATGTCATGCAGTATGCCGGCAGTGCCATTGTGTTTACTACATTGGTACTAAGCAGTGCGTTTATGATTTTTGTTTTTAGTGACTTTTTGCCCAATGTCAATTTCGGTTTTGTGACGGCCATTGCTCTGATCATCGCCGTATTGGTTGACTTGCTGATGCTTCCGGCTATTTTAAGTCGTTTCGATGGCGGTAAAAAAAGTCTGCTGTCATAATATCTTTGCAGAAACTAAAAGAAGAGATATATATTTTACATGTATCTTCTTTTTTACGCATTCTTGGTGATAATACAACATGTATAACAAAGGAAGAGAATGAGTAGTTTTTTTAAACCGCTACAAGCAGAGATTGCACACTACCAAAAAAAATTGACTCAGCATAATTTGGTATGTGACAAGACCAATCAGATGTTTTTAGAATTAAATCTCAATATTTTAAGCTATATGGCTCAAGAAGATGCTTCAAAGCTTGATGTATGGGGTGAGTATAATATTGTCACTATGGGAAAAGAGTTTGTTGAAGTCATTCGTTCGGGTAAAACCGACGAGAAAGCGCAAGCCGTACTGTTAGTGTTTTTTTTGCGATTTGCCGAAGAGATGAACATCAAGTATGGCAGTTGTGAAAACGCTTCACTTCACAAACTGCACGCCATAATGACGGCAAAAGGGTATAAATACCCTGAGTATATTAAATCACAGCGTAATTTTGCACTGGAGCGCCTCTCAGTTCTGATTCGCCGTAGAGAAGCGCTCAAATAGTCTTTAGTGCCGAATTTTAGGTGCGGTTAAAAAATGCATGTTTTGCAGATGCATTATTGCCGTATTGACACTGCCGGCATATTTGACCTCTTTGTAGGGCACCATAACTCCTTGAAAAGGCCGGTAGTCTTCATAAAGTGTTACAAATTCCATGGGCGCTCCTCCCATTTGCAACGTCCCAACGACCTTGTCAATAAGATAATTCTCCTTCGAGACAATATATTGTGCAGTGAGTGAGCCTTGTGTGAGGGTTAAAACGTAGTGGCTGGTATTCTCTAAGGCCGTAATATGAGAAAGTTTTTGTTGCAGCACCAAAGGGTGGTAAAGCCGCATAAGCTGCAATTTCATCGCATCAAGCATGGGGCCTTTGGCCGTAATGGTTCTGCTGTCGAATTTTTTGCTGCCGTAGTTATTGTGCAGCATGCGCGTTTCGGTTTTATTGGGATAGATCAGTTTGGTTGAGAGGGAATTGGGCATCATGACCATACGTGCATCGGTACCGTTGGTATCGGTTGTTTTGGTCTCAATTTTCCAGAGCTGTTCGTAAGCGTTGAGCTTTTGAAGGTTCTGCTCGCCGCCGTACGCGACAATCATACGGTGTACAATGACATTGGCATCTGGCGCTGCATTGGCCAGGAGTCCATGGGTAAAAAGTGTTAGTGTCAGAAGTAAGATAGCAAAGAGGGGCATGAATGTAGATCCTTTTGAGGTGGGGGTTGTTACAAAACTCTACCATATCAGTGGGTGCTTAAAACATAAAATTTAAAATTACTTTATTTTTTTCAGAGCATGTGTCTCTCACAATACGGTACGGATCATGACAGCTGTTGCGCTGCAATCTGTTCGACTTTTTCTTCAATACTCAAGAGTGCTTCAACCTTCTCTTCATAGCGCTCCTCCAGCGCACTCAGTTCCTGTGCCAAAACACCAATGCCTTTCTCTTCATAGCAGGAGGGATCTGCCAGACAGTTGTTAAGCTGTTCTAGCTGCTCTTCAAGCTGTTCAATTTCCTGAGGCAGGGTCTCTAGCGCTTTTTTTTCATTGAAAGTGAGTTTTAGCGCTTTGGGTTTGTTGTTGTGTTTGGGTCTGTTGTCTGTTTGAGTTTTGCCGTGGTGCTCCAAAGCAGTCATCTCGCGCAGCTCTTTTTCTACCTCAAGATATTCACTGTAGGGAAGATACGACTACTCAACTATGCCGTTTCCTTGAAAAATAAAGAGTTTTTTAGCAATTTTATCTACAAAGTAGCGGTCATGACTGACAATTATGACGGCACCGGGAAAATGCTGCAGCTGTTCTTCTAAGATATTAATGGTCGGAATATCCAGATCGTTGGTCGGCTCATCTAAAATCAGACAATCCACTTTTTTGGTAAAGAGCAGTGCCAGCGCCACCCGATTCTTTTCACCGCCACTTAAAATACCGATTTTTTTGTCTAAAAACTCACGAGGAAAAAGAAAATTTTTCAAATAGCCGTATACATGTAAATTTTTCCCCTGTACCTCAACACGGTCTCCGCCCATGGGACAAAAGGTCTCTATGAGATTTTTGGAGTCATCAAGCATTTCGCGGTGCTGATCAAAATAACCAATGCTGAAATCTCCTTGTTTAATAACGCCGTTTGTCGGTTTAAGTCGTCCTAAAAGTGCTCTAAGCAGGGTGGATTTGCCACTGCCGTTGGGACCGACAACGGCAATGACATCACGCTGTAGTATGCGTGTAGAGAAGTTGCGAATGAGCTCTTTTTCACCCAGTGTGATGGCAAGATTTTCAATTTCAAAGAGCATTTTTTGTTTGTTAACACTTTTATCACGGTTAAAATGTTTGGCTTCACGTTGCAGCTCCATTTTGATTTTGTTGATGCGAGCGGGGTTGGTTTTGGCAGATTCTCGCAACTCCATGACCCGTTTTTTACGCCCCTCATTGCGTTTGAGACGAGCACGTACACTTTTCCCAAGCCATTCATTTTCAGCTTTGAGCAGGCGCAGCAGGTTTTCATGCTGTTTTTGCATGGTACGCAGCAGTTCAGACTTTTGAGTCAGGTAGTTGGAGTAACCTCCTTTAAATTCACGCAGTTTCGCCTCTTCAATCTCTACGGTTTTGGTGGCAATTTGGTCAATAAAATAGCGGTCATGCGAAATAAAAACAAGGGTAAATTTCTCTTTTAAGATGAGCTCTTCCAAAAATTCCACCATATAGACGTCAAGATGGTTGGTCGGTTCGTCAAGCAGGAGTACATCAGGCTTTTGAAGCAGCAGTGATGCCAGTGCTACGCGTCGTTGTTCGCCGCCGCTTAGCATATGAACGAAGCGGTTTTCATACGGTTTTAGTCGAAAAAATTCTAAAACCCGTTCAATTTTTTCATCTAAATTCCATGCGTTGTGGTGGTCAAGAAAGTGAGAAAGCTGAGCATGCTCGTTTAATAACGTTTTGTTTTCAAAGTCACTAATCAGAAGTTCGGAGATCGCATCAAAGCGAAGTTTTGCTGCTTTGAGTTCGCCAAGACCCGCTTCGACTGCCTCACGGACACTGTGACCCTCTTCAAACCTGGGAACTTGAGAGAGCATTTTAATGTGAAGGTTTTGCCTGCAAATGCGCTCACCGCTGTCAGGCTCAAGTGAATTGTCAATAATTTTCATAATTGTCGATTTGCCGCTGCCGTTTTTACCGACAATGACAATGCGTTCACCTTCATTGACATGAAAGTTAATCTCATTTAAAATGGTTTGTGCTTCGTAGTGCTTTGAGATATTTAACAGGTCAACCAGTGCCATGAGAACCTTTTACATGTAAATTGCTATTCACAGACAACGACCCGTTTAACGTACCATGTTGCAATGGCATGATCCGTATAGTGGTACTCCTGCTGAAGTTTCGGTATGGAAGCATGAAGCAGCTTGGAACGGATAATACCAATAACGAGATAAAAGACCAAAAAAGAGGAGATACCATAGTAAAGACCGTAAAGATACCAGACAATCAAGGCAAAAAATGCCGCACCGAATTTTAAAAAAAGCATTAGCAAGAAGGCAAAAAAACGGCACTCCTTTTTTTCCAGCGTCGGTGTCGGGTCAATGTGGGGTATAAAGTCATGTTTCATGAGAGTATTATAGCATTCACTAGAAAATAGAGAGGAAAAGAATTAATATGACGCTAAAAATAAACAAAAGATCTACTTAAATCGTCATGGTAACTCTAATTTTTTACGGCACGAATAGTGATGTTGTTGTATGATGCTAACAAAAAGGAGAATATAATGAGTGAACCGACATTACAGGATATTGAAGATTATAATACCTTAAAAGGGGAAAAACGCCGTGTTGTTTGGGCAGTTATTATTGCCGGGTTGGTGATAGGTTCTATTTATGTTGGAGCCAAAGCGATGTTTTCGGACGTAGAAGACACTATTCCCGTAAATGACACTATTACAAAGATAACAACAAAATAAACAGCTAATTTGATACAATTTCAGAAAACGAAGGCGTAATGAATGTTAATGTTCATCATGGCACTGTATACGGTCTATGTACTTTTTAGAATATATATCAGTATTATGCAAATCGGTTTTATTAACCGAGCAAAGCGACAGCAAGCAGTCTTGCTGAATACGGCAGAGTATCTGCAAGCGGCAGAGTATGCTGTTGTTAAAGAGAAACTCTCTATTATAGGGACGTTCATAGAGTTTTTGCTGTTTGTTTTTTGGCTCGATTCAGGTATTGCCTGGCTTGACAATCTCTTTTTGATTCAAGACGATGCTCTCAAAGCAGTTGCGGTAGTGTTGAGTTTTATTGTAATTGGAGGGATTGCTCATCTGCCGCTGGAGTGGTATCAAAAGTTTGTCATTGATGCCAAATTCGGTTTCAATCGTTCCAGTTATGCGCAGTATATAAAAGATACGGTTATTTCGACACTTTTGACCTTGGTGTTAGGCGGACTGGTTGTTTATGCGGTAGCACAGATTATATTGAGCTCAACATTGTGGTGGCTATGGAGTTTTCTCTTTATATTTGGTGTGATTGTACTCCTAAACATGTTTTTTCCAACACTGCGTGCCCTCTTTTTTGATAAACTCTCTCCGTTGGATGACGAGGAGCTGGATGCAAAAATTGCGACCCTGATGGAGCAGACGGGATTTCAAAGCAGCGGTGTGTTTGTTAGCGATGCGAGTAAGCGTGATGCACGTCTTAATGCCTATTTTGGCGGTTTGGGAAAAAACAAGCGGGTTGTACTCTTTGATACGCTCATCCAAAAACTCTCCCACAATGAACTCATAGCCGTCTTGGGACATGAACTGGGACATTTTTCCCATGGAGATATTTACAAAAATATTGCCGCGATGGGCGGTATGCTGTTTGTGATGTTTGCCATTTTTGGTAACATACCCGAATCGCTCTATCTTGAGCTGGGGATTGCTCAGTCGCCGGCAGTAGTGATGATTTTGTTTATGTTGCTGATGTCACTGTTAAGCTTTGTGATGATGCCGATTATGGGTATATTGAGTCGCCACAATGAATTTGCAGCCGATAAAAAGGGGGCGGAACTCGGAGGTGAAGAGCATCTGGTTTCGGCACTGACCAAACTGGTGACGGAAAATAAGAGTTTCCCGCTCTCCCATCCGCTTTATATGTTTTTTTACTATACCCATCCGCCGGTTTTAGAGCGTTTTAAGGAGCTGGGAGTTGACATCTACTGCGGAGAGAGCAGTGCATTAGAGGGTGAATGTCCAACCCCTGTACGTTAAAAGAGTGGATTGTTTTTGCTGCTTTGGCTTTAGAGGGGGTTGTACCTTCGCCACGTCGAGAAGCCGAGCTCTTGCTGCGTGCTTTCTACAATGAAGATGCTCTTTGGCTCATGCGCCATGAGGACACTCTGCTTCACGATACATCGCAACTGTATGAGTGGGTGCAGCGACGTGCGGCACATGAGCCTTTGGAGTACATTTGCGGGCGTGTGAGTTTCTACTCCCAAGAATTTTTTATTCGGCGCGGCGCATTGATTCCCCGACCTGAGACGGAACTTTTAATAGAGAAGATTCTTTTACATGTAAATATTGAAGAGAATCTTACGTTTGTTGAAGTTGGAATAGGTAGCGGTGTGGTGAGTGTCGTACTGGCACAGCATCTGCCCCATGCACGTTTTATTGGGGTAGATATTAGTACCGAAGCTCTGAGTATTGCACAACAAAACATTGATAAATTTGGATTGAGTGAGCGTATTGAACTGCGATACGGAAACTTGCTTTCATGTATTACGGAGCCCGTTGATGCTGTCGTTTCCAACCCTCCTTATATTGCTGCTGATGCCGTGTTAGAACCGAATCTCTCGTATGAACCCGAACAGGCACTTTTTGGCGGCAAAGAGGGAGATGAGACGGTTCAAAAATTGCTTCGCGAGGTATTGCGGCGGCGCATACCGCTTTTTGCATGTGAAATAGGTTACGACCAAAAACAGAAAATTGAAGCGTCTCTTAGTGATTTTAAGATACAATCATTAGAATTTTATAAAGATTATGCAGGGTTTGATCGAGGATTTATAGTGAGGTTGGAAGATGGTGCGAAACAATAATATTTATGTAGAGTTAGGTTATTTACTGATTTTGGGGGCAACACTGGGAGCGGTTCTGGTGTTGGGTATTATTGTTGCATCGGTAATTTTTAATTCAGAACACTACCTTCCCGTAGCACTGTTGGATCATTACAACGAAGGTATGCTGATGGGGCAGATTTTCCATCGTTTTTCATACTGGATCTATGGGGTCAGTATGGTTGTGGCGGCATATGAAGTGTGGGAGTATCGTTCGCTTCGGCGAGACGGCATTGCGCAGATTGCCGCACTGGTTGTCATAGGTACGTCACTGATGTTTAGTGCTGTTTATGCACCTAAAATCTTAGAGATGCAGGCGCTTGGCGTTGAGGCGACTGTAAGTGATGCGTTTGATGCGCTGCACAAAGCCAGCGAACTGGATTTTAAAATACTGGCATTGGCATTGGGGGTGCTCTTTTTTCGCCGTGTGATGCTGCTTCGAACGGTAAAAAAATAATGATTGTCTTTAAGGATGTACACAAACGTTTTGGTGATCGTGAAATTTTACGCGGGGTAAATTTGGAGATTCCGGCACATGAGACTACGGCAATTTTCGGTGTTTCCGGCGGCGGAAAATCGACCATTATCAAACACATTGTCGGACTGCTTCAGCCTACTAGCGGTGATATCTTTGTTGATGGTGTTAAAGTCAACGGTGCCGATGAGAAAACACTGCTGGGTATTCGTAAAAAGGTTGGCTTTCTCTTTCAAAACGGGGCACTTTTTGACAGTATGAATATTGAAGACAATGTCGCCTTTCCTATACGTGAGCACCAAAAATTGAGTCGTCAAGAGGTGGATAAATTGGTTGATGAGAAGCTCACTATGGTCGGTTTAAAGCCCTCGGTAGTCAAAAAGCTTTTTCCTGAAGAGCTTAGCGGCGGAATGCTAAAGCGGGCAGGGTTGGCGCGAACTCTGGCATTGGAGCCGAGTATTATTTTATATGATGAGCCGACATCGGGGCTTGATCCGGTAACGAGCGACCTGATCACGCAGATGATTCGAACGCTGCAGCACGAGCTCAATGTAACTTCGGTGCTGATTAGCCATGATGTTGCCGAGACTTTTAAAGCCAGCGACAATTTTGCCATGCTGTTTGACGGTAAAATTATTGAGTTTGGAGATGAAGCAACCTTCCGTCACTCTCAAAATCCTGTCGTTCAGCAGTTTATTAATTCTTCGTCCAAAGGACCCATTCAGTTTGACTAGATGGTATCTTTTTTGGTACCAAAGCGCTGCTCCCACCACTCTTCGTGAGAGAACGTTTTTTGCTTCAGATGCTCTTCGTCAAAAGGGAACTCATACTCTTGAATGTATCGCAGCACAGTGGTGTAAGCCTCGTTGATTTGAGCACTCATTTTTGTAGCGTTT